>NZ_JBAKHM010000007.1:0-71249 GCF_036902725.1 Micromonospora psammae
CCCGGACTTGCGGACGACGCCCGCCGGCCCGCCGCCGAGCCGGCCCCGGAGGGGGCGCCGGCCGAGGCCGCGCAGGCCGGCCACGCGCCGACCCCGGCCCGGCCGACCCCCTCACCGGCGCTGGTGGACGGTACCGACCAGTTCGAGGTGCTGCGGCTGCCCAAGAGCCGGCAGTCGCCGCTGCCGCCGACGGAGTAACCCCGTCCGGCACGCAGACCCCCGGTCCGGCTCCACCGGCCCGGGGGTCTGTCGTGTCGGCCGGCCGACCGCGGCCGTCCTCCGGTCGGTGGCGCACCTCCCGGTCGGCTGCCGGCCGCCGTCCAGGTTGGAGCGGACGGGAACCGGCTCGCCCGTGACATCGGGGGGCCCACCGACGCCGGGCGCCGCCGCACGGTCGTCCCGCCCGGCCGGGCCGGCCATCCCGGGCCCGCGGGCGCCCGGCTCCGCCTTCGGCACGGCCGCCCACCTGCTCCGACGTGGGGCCGAGCGCCGGTCGGCGGGTAAGGTTCCCGCACGTGTCGCCCACCCTGTCGGTCCTCACCGGCAACCGGAACTTCCGCAATCTCTTCCTCGCCGAGCTGGTGGTCTTCGGCGCCGACTGGTTCGTCATGGTCCCGCTGCTGGTGCTCCTGCCGGAGCTGACCGGCAGCGGCGTGTGGGGCGCCCTGGTGCTCGCCCTGGACACCGGCGTGGTGGCGCTGCTGCTGCCGTACACGGGGACGATCGCCGACCGGTTCGACCGGAAGAAGATCATGATGGTGGCGAACCTCGTCACCCTGCTCGGCGTGCTGCTCCTGCTCGGCGTCCGGGACGCCGGCACCGCCTGGCTGGCCATGGCGGCGATCACCCTCGTGGCGGTGGGCAAGGCCTTCTACTCGCCGGCGGCGCAGGCCGCCCTGCCGAACGTGCTCGACCCCGACGAGCTGGCCGCCGGCAACGCGGTGGCCGGTTCCGCCTGGGGCACGATGACCGTGGTCGGCGCCTCGCTCGGTGGGGTGCTCAGCGCGGCCTTCGGGCCGTACGTCTGCTTCTGGGTGGCCGCGGTCGGCCTGGCGCTCGCCGCGGGCCTGGCCGCGCGGATCCGCCGGCCCCTGCAGGCGCCCCGGGAGCTCGACCGGCCGACGCCACGGACCTGGGCGGCGATCCGCGAGGCGCTGGGCTACATCGGCCACCGGCCGCGGGTGCTCGCCCTGGTGACGGTGAAGTCCGCGGTCGGGTTGGGCAACGGCGTGCTCACCGTCTTTCCGCTGCTCGCAGGGGTGTTCGGCGTCGGCGCGGTCGGCACCGGCCTGCTCTTCGCGTCCCGGGGCGCCGGGGCGCTGGTCGGGCCGATCCTGATGCGCCGGGTGCTGACCAACCGGGCCTGGCTGCTGCCGGGGCTCGCCCTGTCCATGTCGCTGTACGGCCTGGCCTACGTCGGCGTCTCGGTGGCCGGCTGGTTCCCGCTGGTGCTCGTCCTGGTCTTCGTCGCCCACTTCGGCGGTGGCAGCAACTGGGTGCTGTCGAACTTCGCCCTTCAGGGCGAGGTGCCGGACCGGCTGCGCGGCCGGGTCTTCGCCACCGACATGATGCTGGCGACCCTGGCCATCTCGATCAGTCAGCTGGTGGTCGCCGCCATGGTGGACGTGGTGGACGAGCGGGTGGTGCTGGCCGCCTGCGGCCTGGTGACCCTGGTGTACGCGGTGGGGTGGCGGATCGCGACCCGGCGGCTCTCGCTCTCGGACCCGGTCACCGAGGTGGAGATGTCCGCCCCGCGCTGAGTGGGAGCGACCCGCCGCCGGGGACGACCGCAGATCAGTCCTGGGTGGGTGCCGCCGGAGGACGGTCGGTCCCGCCCCACGGGGTGGTGGCCGGGGCCGCTGCCGCGGGGGTCGCGTCGGCGTCGGTGGTCGGTGGCGTCCAGGCCCCCCAGGCGTCGGCGGACGGGTCGACGGGTCGCCGACCGGCGAACACGGCGCCGATCAGCAGGCCGGTGCCGACCGGGTAGCCCACCCAGGCCGCCGCGCTCACCGCCACGCCCAAGAGGCTGAGCCGGCCGAACCCCGCGTTCCGCAGCCAGCCGGAGTCGAGGAGGTGCGGGATGGCGATGTTCCAGGCCAGGGTCACCAGCCCGGCCACCAGCAGCACGGCCGCCCCGGTCGCCGTCAGCAGCCGGGCCCGGCGGGGCAGCCGGTCGGCGCGGGTCGCCACCAGCACCAGGCCGGTGACGAGCACGGCGTGGTAGGGCAGCTCTCCGGCGAGCTGCATGACCGACACACCGTAGAGCTCCATACCGCCTCCCGACCGCCGATGACGGCGTCAGGCTAGCGGAAATGATCAATTCCCACCGTCCGGGCGGAACACCGGGACGTCGGCCCCGGGCCCTAGCATGAGCCCGTGCCGACGACATTCCACTCCGGCCCGGTCCGGGTCCGGGTGCCCGCCACCAGCGCCAACCTGGGGCCGGGCTTCGACGCGCTCGGGCTGGCCCTCGGCCTGCACGACGACGTGGCCGCCGAGGTCACCCCGGGCGGGGTGCGGGTGACGGTGACCGGCGAGGGCGCCGGCGAGCTGCCGGCGGACGACCGGCACCTGGTCGCCGGGTCGATGCGGGCCGCCTTCGACGCCCTCGGCGGGCAGCCGCCCGGGCTGGCGCTGGAGTGCGTCAACCGGATCCCGCAGGCCCGCGGCCTCGGTTCGTCCTCGGCGGCGATCGTGGCCGGCGTGCTCCTGGCCCGGGCGCTCGTCGTCGACGGCGCGGAACGCCTCGACGACGCCGCGGTGCTGCGCCTGGCCGCCGAGATCGAGGGCCACCCGGACAACGTCGCACCCTGCCTGTTCGGCGGCTTCACCCTGGCGTGGACGGAGCCGGCGGGGGCCCGGGCCGTCTCGCTCCCCGTCGACGCCGCCGTCCGGCCGACCGTCTTCGTGCCCACCGGGCGCGGACTGACCGCGGCGGCCCGGGCGGCGCTGCCGCCCACCGTGCCGCACCCCGACGCGGCGCTGAACGCCGGCCGGGCCGCGCTGCTGGTGCACGCGCTGACCGCCGATCCGGCGCTGCTGCTGCCCGCCACCGTGGATCGGCTGCACCAGGACTATCGGGCCGCCGGCATGCCCGCGACCGCCGCCCTGGTCGGTGCGCTGCGTGCGGCGGATGTGGCGGCGGTGGTCAGTGGGGCCGGCCCGACCGTGCTGGCGCTGACCGAGCCGCCGGCCGGCTTCCAGGCGGGAACAGACTGGCAGGTCTGGCGGTTGCCAGTAGAGGCGCGCGGTGCGGCGGTCTTCCGGGGTAGACTTGGACACGCCGAGCGGGACCCTGTTGCCGCAGGTCGGAAGAGTTGATTACGCTCTAGACTTAGCACAGCCGCGAAGCATGCGATCTCCCTGCGGGTCGGCGCACCCCCGAAGCTCTCGGCGGTCAGCCCGTCACCCCTGCCAAGGCCCACGCCGCACCGCAGTTTCCACAGGTCGCCGCAGAGGGCGAGACCTGCTCACCGACGTTGGTGAGTCGGGAAACCGACCGGCTGCTGTGCCACAGACTCCCGCGACGCGTCAGTGCGAGGCGGGTGCACCGAGGCCGCCCGGCCACCTGGCTCTTCGACTCCGGGCAGTCCCGGCCTATCGAGGGAAGGAATCCATTGAGCGACACCACCGACGTGACGTCGGATGTTTCCAACGTCGCTGGCGATGCCACCACCGCCGCCCCCGCCCGCCGTCGGCGTAGCGGTACCGGCCTGTCGGCGATGCTGCTGCCGGAGCTGCAGAGCCTGGCCGCGTCGCTCGGCATCTCCGGCACCGCTCGCATGCGCAAGGGCGAGCTGATCAGCGCGATCTCCGAGCGGCAGGGCGCTGCCGGCACCCCTCGACCTCGGGCCGAGGTCGCGGCCGCCGCTGCCCCCGCCCGTGAAGAGGTCCACGCCGAGGTGCGGGAGGAGCGGCCCGCCGAGCAGGCGCCGGCCGCGCCGGCCGCCACCGGCGAGACCGAGGGCCGGACCAGGACCCGGCGTGGCCGGGTCACGGCCGAGAGCCGCACCACCACCGAGGGCCGGGCTCCGGAGGAGCGCGCCGAGGCGCGTACCGAGGAGGCTCCCGCCGAGACCGGTGACCGGGCCGAGCGCGGCGAGGGCCGCGGCGGTCGTGACCGGGCCGAGCGTGGTGACCGGGCCGAGCGTGGTGACCGGGCCGAGCGTGGCGACCGGGCCGAGCGTGGCGACCGGGCCGAGCGTGGCGACCGGGCCGAGCGTGGTGACCGGGCCGAGCGTGGCGAGCGGGCCGAGCGTGGCGAGCGGGCCGAGCGTGGCGAGCGGGCCGACCGTGGCGACCGTGGCGAGCGGGCCGAGCGTGGCGACCGGGGTGACCGGAACGACCGCGGTGGCGACCGGGCCCAGCGCGACAACGACGGTGACGACGACGGCGAGGGCGGCGGCCGGCGCGGCCGGCGCAGCCGGTTCCGTGACCGTCGTCGTGGCCGGAGCGACCGCCCCGAGGGCGGCGGCGACACCGGCGGTGGCCGCGAGCCGCAGGTCGGCGAGGACGACGTGCTCGTCCCGGTGGCCGGCATCATCGACGTCCTCGACAACTACGCCTTCGTGCGGACCACCGGTTACCTGGCCGGTCCGAACGACGTGTACGTCTCGATGTCGCAGATCAAGAAGTACGGGCTGCGCCGCGGTGACGCGATCACCGGCGCCGTCCGGGCCGCCCGCGACACCGGCGGCGAGCAGCGGCGGGACAAGTACAACCCGCTGGTGCGGCTGGACACCATCAACGGCATGGAGCCGGACGAGGCGAAGCGGCGTCCCGAGTTCTACAAGCTCACCCCGCTGTACCCGCAGGAGCGGTTGCGGCTGGAGACCGAGCCGCACATCCTGACCACACGGGTGATCGACCTGGTCATGCCGATCGGCAAGGGGCAGCGGGCGCTGATCGTGTCGCCGCCGAAGGCCGGTAAGACCATGGTGTTGCAGGCGATCGCGAACGCGATCACGCACAACAACCCGGAGTGCCACCTGATGGTGGTGCTGGTCGACGAGCGGCCCGAAGAGGTCACCGACATGCAGCGGTCGGTCAAGGGCGAGGTCATCGCGGCCACGTTCGACCGTCCGCCGCAGGACCACACCACGGTGGCGGAGCTGGCGATCGAGCGGGCCAAGCGCCTGGTCGAGCTGGGCCACGACGTGGTCGTGCTGCTCGACTCGGTGACCCGGCTCGGTCGGTCGTACAACCTGGCGGCGCCGGCCAGCGGCCGGATCATGTCGGGTGGTATCGACTCCACCGCGCTCTACCCGCCGAAGCGCTTCCTGGGTGCGGCCCGCAACATCGAGAACGGCGGCTCCCTGACCATCCTCGCCACCGCGCTGGTGGAGACCGGGTCCATGGCGGACACGGTCATCTTCGAGGAGTTCAAGGGCACCGGTAACGCGGAGCTGAAGCTGGACCGGAAGATCGCCGACAAGCGGGTCTTCCCCGCCATCGACATCAACCCGTCCGGCACCCGCAAGGAGGAGGTCCTGCTCGCACCCGAGGAGCTGGCCATCATCCACAAGCTCCGCAAGGTGCTGCACTCGCTGGACTCGCAGGCGGCGCTCGACCTGCTGCTGGACCGGCTCAAGCAGTCCCGCACCAACATCGAGTTCCTGATGCAGATCGCGAAGTCGACGCCGGGGGAGTGACCTCACCCGGGTGAGACCCCGAAGGGCACGGCCGCACCGGCCGTGCCCTTCGTCGTTCCTCGACCGGCCGCGGTCACCCGCCGTCGTCCACGTCGGACGCTGTCCGGTCGGCTGCTCAGCGCGTCGGGAGGCGCTTCTCCATGACGTGCTCGCGGCGGACGCCGTCGGCCATGAGGTCGCCGAACCGGCCGGTGTCGGTGAAGCCGCTGCGGCGGTACAGCCCCATCGCCGCGTCGTTCCCCTCCGCCACGGACAGGCGCAGCACCTCGGCGCCGGACCGGCGGGCCCACTCCGCCACGGCGCGCACCAGTTCGTGCCCGACGCCCCGGCCCCGTCCGGCCGGCGCGACGTACATCGAGATCAGCTCCACCACCCGCTCGTCGTCGGTCGGCACGCCGCTGGCCATGCCGACCGGCTCGCCGTCCCGCACCGCCAGGACGTTGTACGAGCGCGGGATGCCCAGCCGGGCGCGCCACCGGTCCTCCCGGTCGCCGTCGCCCTGCCAGTCCGCCAGCCGGGCGCCGAAGGCGTGGGGCGCCTCGGTCAGCGCGTACAGCCGCAGTTCGCGCCAGCTCTTCCAGTCGTCAGGGGTGAGGGTCCGCAGCTCCAGCATGCCGGTCAGCCTCCCCGACCGGCCGGCACCGGGCCAGCCGATAAACCCGGCCGCCTCAGAAGTCGCCGTCGGCGACCTGGAAGACGGTCAGGCCGAGGGAGCGCCACATGCGGACCACCTGCTGCCGGTCGTCGAAGACCCCGACCACCCGGTAGCGGTCGCGAACCTCGCGTTCGTAGATCTCCCGCTTGACCACGGCGTCCTTGCGGGAGTCACCCACCGCCCGCAGGTGCAGCCCCAGGTAGGGCACCCGCACGTGCCGGTCCAACCAGGCCACCGTGGCGGGCCGGGCGGAGGCGTCCCGGCCGGAGCAGAAGACCACCCCGTACCCGGCGGCGTGCATCGCCCGCACCGCAGTGATCACCGCCTCGTTGGGCTGGTCCTCGCCGACCCGGGTCATGTCGTACGGGCTGCGGGAGACGTTCAGCGCGACCGTGCCGTCGATGTCGACCAGCACGATCTCGGTGGGCGTCGGCCGGGCCGGGTCGACGGCGCCGGCCCGGCCGACGCGGGCGGTCGGCACCGGCAGCGGCAGCGGACGGTCGGCGAGGTACCGCTCGTGCAGGCGGCGGATGTACACCTCGCCGACCCGGTCCTCCTCCGCCCGCGCGGCGTCGCGCCGCAGGCACTCCTCGAGCGGTACGTCGGTGAAGTCGTGCACCACGAAGTCCGCGTCGTGACGCGCGGCGAGGTCGGCCCAGTCCCGCAGGGTGCGGGAGCGCAGGTTGGTGTCGTCCAGGCAGACGCTCACCCGGGCGCCGAGCAGCGCCTCCACCTGTGCCCGCTGGGCCAGCGTCACCTGATACTCGGCCCGCTGGGTGAAGAGCCGCTCGCCGTGCAGCATCCGGCGCAGGTCGTCCCGGTTGACCCGGACCACGGCCGGTTGGAGGGTACGGGCGAAGGTGGTCTTGCCGGAGGCGGGCAGCCCCCGGGTGGCGATCAGGCGGAGCGTGCGGCCCGTGCGGAGCGAGTCGGGCACGGCCCCCTCCGGGGACGAATCGGGCACCGTCCCACCGTAGCCGGTCAGCGTGAATGCTGGTCGAGGGCTGCGGGAATGCGGGTGGGGACGGGGGCGTTACTCCTGCCGGACCAGCCGTGCGGCCCGCCTGCCGGGTCGGCGAAGGCCCATGGCACACTGGTCAATCGGCCACCGGTTCCGGTTCACGCCCGAGTCCGTCGCGCACGAGGCGACGGGGAGATCAGCGGCGACCCGGCGACCACCGACGAAAGGACCGAGGCGACATGAAGCCCAACATCCACCCGGAGTACACGACCACCGAGGTCCGGTGCTCCTGCGGTAACTCCTTCACGACCCGCAGCACCGCCAAGGGCGGCTCGATCACCGTCGAGACCTGCAGCGCCTGCCACCCGTTCTACACCGGTAAGCAGCGCGTTCTCGACACCGCCGGCCGGGTCGCGAAGTTCCAGCAGAAGTACGCCAAGGTTCAGGCGAAGAAGGCCAAGTAGCTCCACCGACGACGCCCGTGCCCGGCTCCGTGCCGGGCGCGGGCGTTCGTCCGTTCCGCCCGCTTTCGCCCCGGTCGTCGTCGAAGGAGCATCCCCCGCATGAGCAGCGAGCGCCTGGCCGCCCTTCTCGATGAGTACGCCGAGCTGGAGAAGCGGCTGGCCGACCCGGCCATCCACGCCGACCAGGCCACCGCCCGGCGGGTCGGCCGCCGGTACGCCGAGCTGGTCCCGCTGCACAAGGCCGCCGACGAGCTGGAGCAGGCCCGGGCGGACCTGACCGCGGCCCGGGAGCTGGCCGCGGAGGACCCGTCCTTCGCCGGGGAGGCCGAGTCGATCGCGGCCGGCCTGCCGGCGCTGGAGGAGCGCCTGGCCGAGCTGCTGATCCCGCGTGACCCGCACGACGCCAAGGACGTGATCATCGAGATCAAGGCCGGCGAGGGCGGGGAGGAGTCGGCGCTCTTCGCCGGCGACCTGCTGCGGATGTACACCCGGTACGCCGAGCGGCACGGCTGGCTCACCGAGGTGATCGACGCGCAGGACTCGGACCTCGGCGGGGTGAAGGACGTCTCGCTGGCGATCAAGACCAAGGGCGTCCCCGAGGGCGGCAACGGCGTCTGGTCCCGGCTGAAGTGGGAGGGCGGCGTGCACCGGGTGCAGCGCGTCCCGGTGACCGAGTCGCAGGGGCGCATCCACACCAGCGCCGCCGGCGTCCTGGTGCTGCCCGAGGCGGAGGACGTCGACGTCACCATCGACCCGAACGAGCTGCGGATCGACGTGTTCCGCTCGTCCGGGCCGGGCGGCCAGTCGGTGAACACCACCGACTCGGCGGTGCGGATCACCCACCTGCCCACCGGCGTGGTGGTCTCCTGCCAGAACGAGAAGTCCCAGCTCCAGAACCGGGAGCAGGCCATGCGGATCCTGCGGGCCCGGCTGCTCGCGGTCGCCCAGGAGCAGGCCGACGCGGCCGCCTCGGACGCCCGTAAGGCGCAGGTCCGCACGGTGGACCGGTCGGAGCGGATCCGCACGTACAACTTCCCGCAGAACCGGATCACCGACCACCGGATCGGCTACACGGCGTACAACCTCGACCTGGCGCTCGGCGGTGAGCTGGACGGCGTCCTCGACGCCCTCGCCGAGGCGGACCGGGCCGCGCGACTGGCCGGCGAGACCGACCTGAGCCGCCGCTGACGCCCCCGCCGGGGGCGTCAGGAGGCGCGCGGCTTGGCGCGGAGCATCTCGCGGTCGGCGATCTCGAACGCCGCGCCGAGGGCGTCCCGCAGGGACGTCCCGCCGGCGCCGTCGACCTCGGCGAAGCCGATGCTCACCCCGACCGGGGTGCCGGGCACCAGGGACTCCCAGTCCTCGCTGCGCACCGCCGCCTCGATCCGCCGGGCCACCTCGGCCGCCTCGGTCATGCCGGCGCCGGAGAGCACCACCACGAACTCGTCCCCGCCGTAGCGGGCGACGAAGTCGCCCCGGCGCATCACCCGGTTGATCACCCCGGCGATCCGTTGCAGCACCAGATCCCCGGAGTGGTGGCCGTGCCGGGTGTTGACCGCCTTGAAGCCGTCCAGGTCGCAGACGCCGATCACCACCCGCTCGCCCCGGGACACCACCGAGCCGATGTAGCGCTCCAGCCGGCGCCGGTTGGGCAGGCCGGTCAGCGGGTCGGTCAACGCCTCGCCCTCGTAGCGGGCCGCCTCGCGGCGCATCTCCTCGTGGTCGATCCGGGCGGCGATGCCGTCGATGTAGACGTCCCGCAGCCGGTCGTTGCGCTGCGCGGCGAGCCGGAACGCCACCCGGTCGGCGCGGTGCGCCGCCGCGTGGTCGCCGCCCCGGGCGAAGGCGATGCTGCGCAGCCGGGACGGCTCGGCCGCGCCCAGCGTCTCGGTGGAGACCCGGGCGGTGTCCAGCCGGGCGATCGCCTCGATCGGCCGCCCGTCGGCGATGGCCAGGCAGGCCTGCCCGAGCTGGCGCATGTCCCGCGCCCGGGCGCTGTCCCCGCCGTGACCGAGCAGCTTGACCGGGTCGGCCTCGTTGTCGCCGTCCAACCGGTCACCCAGCGCGGCCCGGCGGGCCGCCGCGTAGCCGTAGGCGGCGAGGCTGCTGGGGCGGATGTTGCCCGCCCGCCCGTCCCGCAGGAAGCGGCCCAGGTCGGCGGCGACGTCACGGAGCACCCGCAGGCAGCCGTCGCTGTCGCCGTTGTGGTCGAGGGCGACGGCGTTGCGCAGCCGGATCCCCGGCGCGGCGAAGGCCTCCTCCTGGATGCCCGCCGCCAGGCCGAGCTGCCGGGCCCGCTCGATCGCGCCGAGCGCGTAGCCGTGGAAGCTGAGGTAGGAGTACGCCATCGCCAGGTCGTGCCAGCCCCAGGCGGTGTCCCGGTCCGGGTCGTCCACCGCGCCCAGCCAGCGGGACGCCTTGACCAGGTGGGTGACGCAGCGGTCCAGCGCCCCCTGGTGGTGCGCGGCGAGCGCCGCCAGCGCGTTGAGGTGCCCGTGCAGGTAGGGCTCGGACAGGTCGCGGACGGCGGTGGAGGCCTCTTCGATGGCCCGGGTGAACTCCGCCGTCCGACCGAGATTGATCAGTGCGCAGAGCCGCTGGACGAGCGCGTCGGCCCGGGCGTGCGGGTCGGTGGTGGTGCGCAGCACCCGGTCGAGCAGGGCGCAGGCCTCGGCCGACCGGCTGAACTCCTGCAGATGGCGGGCATGCGTCAGGGCGTCAACCTGGTCATCGACCCGGTCGAGCCACCCCACCTGCCGAACCTCCCGTCGGTGTGCGTCCGGGCGCACCCGCTCGTGTCGAAACCTGCGACGCTTCATGATTATGTCGTGACCTCTCTCCCGCGCCACCCCTCCGAAGAGCCAGAACGCGAACGGGTTTCGCCGGTGCTGGCGCGGGCCGCCCGGGCGCTCGCCGCGGCCGGGGTGCCCTCGGCCCGGGCCGAGGCCGAGCTGCTCGCCGCGTACGTGCTGGACGTGCCCCGGGGACGGCTGGCGCTCGCCGACGGCTTCACCGCCGAACAGCGCGACCGGTTCGACGCGCTGGTGGCCCGGCGGACCGCCCGGGAGCCGTTGCAGCACCTCACCGGCAGCGCCGCCTTCCGGCACCTGGAGCTGGCGGTCGGGCCCGGGGTGTTCGTGCCCCGCCCCGAGACCGAGCTGCTCGCCGGGTGGGGGATCGAGGTGGCCCGGGCCCGGCCGGCGCCGGTGGTGGTCGACCTGTGCAGCGGCTCGGGGGCGATCGCGCTCTCCGTCGCCCAGGAGGTGCCGGGCGCGCGGGTGGTGGCGGTGGAACGGTCACCGGCCGCGCTGGAGTGGCTGCGCCGCAACGCCGCCGGCCGCGCCGCCGCCGGTGACCGGCCGATCGAGGTGGTCGCCGCCGACGTCACCGACCCGGAGCTGCTGGCGGAGCTGGTCGGCCGGGTCGACGTGCTGCTCTGCAACCCCCCGTACGTGCCGCGCGCGGTGGCCGTACCGCCGGAGGTGGCCGGGCACGACCCGGACGAGGCGGTCTTCGGCGGGACGGACGGGCTGGACGTGATCCGGCCGGTGGTCGACCGGGCCGCCACGCTGCTCGGACCCTCGGGTGCGCTGGGCGTCGAGCACGACGACACGCACGGCGCGGCGGTGCCGGGGCTGCTCGCCGCCGACGGCCGGTACACCGCCGTCACGGAGCACCGCGACCTGGCCGGGCGTCCCCGGTTCGCCACCGCGTCCCGCCGGGCGGACGGCCCGCACGCCGTCCGCGTCGCGGCGTGGCAGACTGGCTCACCGTGATGCTCTACGACTGTCGGTCGCCCGCCGACCGGGACCGCGGCATCGCCGCCGCGATCGAGGCGGTCAAGAACGGCGAGCTGGTGGTCCTGCCGACGGACACGGTCTACGGAGTCGGCGCCGACGCCTTCACCCCGTACGCGGTGAAGGCCCTCGGCGACGCCAAGGGCGGCAGCCGGACGGCGCCCCCGGTGCTGATCGGTTCCCGGCACACCCTCGACGGCCTGGTCTTCTCGCTGCCCCGATCGGCCCGCGACCTGGTGGAGGCGTTCTGGCCGGGTGCGCTCACCATCGTGGTGGAGCACTCGCCGAGCCTGGCCTGGGATCTCGGCGACGCCAGCGGCACGGTGGCGGTCCGCATGCCGCTGCACCCGGTGGCGCTGGAGGTGCTCCGGGAGACCGGCCCGATGGCGGTCGCCTCGGCCAACAAGGTCGGCCAGCCGGCCGCGCTGACCGCCGAGGAGGCCCGGGACCAGCTGGCCTACTCGGTTCGGGCGTACCTGGAGGCCGGGCCCTGCCCGGACCCGGTGCCGAGCACCATCGTCGACCTGACCGGGGAGGCGCCCCGGCTGCTCCGGCTCGGCGCGATCAGCCTGGAGAAGCTCCGCGACGTGGCCCCGGACATCCTCGACGGTCGGGGGGCCTGAGTGCCACCGTTCACCGTCCTGCACGTCTGCATGGGCAACATCTGCCGTTCCCCGATGGCCGAGCGGCTGCTGACGCTGGCGGTCCGGGAGCGGCTGGGCCGGCTCGGCGCCGACCCGACCCGCTCCGAGGAGCTGCTGCACAGCCACAGCGCCGGCACCGGCGGCTGGCACGCCGGCGAGGAGATGAACCCGCCGGCGGCCCGCCAGGTGCTCGGCCGCGGCGGTGACGTCGAGGGCTTCGCCGCGCGCAAGCTCCGTTCGGATCTCATCGACGCCGCCGACCTGGTCCTCACCGCCACCACCGACCAGCAGGAGTACGTGGTGGCGCTGCGCCCGGACGCGGCGGCGCGCACCTTCGTGCTCGGCGAGTTCGGCCGGCTGCTGGCCGGGGTGGACGCCGGCGGGTTGCCGCCGGCGCAGCCCACCCCGGACGCCGTGTACGCCCGCGGGGTGGCCCTGGTGGCGGCCGCCGACGCCGCCCGGCAGGGCGCGTCCGCGCTGCACTCGGACGACCTGGACGACCCGTGGGGTCGCGGCGACCAGTGCTTCAGCCGGGTCGCCGACGAGATCGAGGAGACGGTGCAGCCGCTCGCCGTGGCGCTGCTGCCCTGAACCACCCGCCCGGGTGACCTCTGCGGCGTGTCCCGCGTCGCGCGCCTTGTCCCACTCGCGAATTTCCTCCGTATTTGGGGAAAAGTGAGGGGATGCCAAGGTTTGCGGGTCATTCTGAACAGGTCCTGCCGGCTCCTGCGGGGAGAGCTGATGATCCGGGCCCATCTCGACAAACTGCTGACCGTGTTGATCGCCGGCGTGCTCGCCGGACTGGTGCTGGCGGCGGCGGCCCTACCGGCCGCGCTGGTGTTCGGGATCGGTTTCGGCGCGCTCGCCGCGCCCTACGCGGAGCTGCCCAACAACCTGCGCACCACGCCGGTCGCCCAGCGCTCCAACCTGTACGCCAACGACGGCGTCACCCTGATCACCTCCTTCTACACCGAGGACCGGGTGGAGGTGCCGCTGGCGAAGGTCGCGCCGGTGATGCGGCAGGCGATCGTGGCCGCCGAGGACGCCCGGTTCTACGAGCACAGCGGAGTCGACATCCGCGGCGCGTTCCGCGCGTTCACGGTCAACCGGCGCGACGGGCGGACCCGGCAGGGCGCCTCCACGCTGACCATGCAGTACGTCCGCAACGTGCTCCGCAACGATCCCCGGCTCACCCAGGAGCAGCGGCGGAAGGCCACCGAGATCACCACCACCCGCAAGCTCAAGGAGATCCGGTACGCCCTGGCGCTGGAGCGGGAGCTGAGCAAGGACGAGATCCTCACCCGCTACCTCAACATCGCGTACTTCGGTGCCGGGGCGTACGGCATCGCCGCGGCGAGCAAGCGCTACTTCTCCACCTCGCCGGCCAGATTGACGCTGGACCAGGCCGCGCTGCTGGCCGGGCTGGTCCGCTCACCGGACACCGACGACCCGATCAACGGTGACGTCCATGCGGCGCTGACCCGCCGCGCGTACGTGCTGGAGCGGCTGGTCGAACTCCGGCAGCTCCCGCCCGCCGAGGCGGCCCGGGCCAGGAACGCCCCGCTGGAGCTGCGGCCCAGCCGGACCCCGAACGACTGCATGGCGGTGCCCGAGGCGCACAACGACTGGGGCTTCTTCTGCGACTGGTTCACCCAGTGGTGGAGCGCCCAGCCGGCGTTCGGCGCCACGATGGCGGAGCGGCAGGACACCCTGCGCCGGGGCGGCTTCCGGATCGTCTCCTCGCTGGACCCGGCGGTGCAGCGGAGCACCGTACAGCAGGTGCTCGGCATCTACGACGTCAACAACCCCCGGGCCGTGCCCACGGCGGTGGTCCAGCCGGGCACCGGGCGGGTGCTGGCCATGGCGGTGAACCGCAACTACAGCGTGGCCGACAACCCGCGCGGCCAGCGGAACCAGCCCAACACCGTCAACCAGCTCGTCGCCGGCGGCAACGGCATCGAGGGCTACCAGGCCGGCTCGACGTTCAAGCTCTTCGCCATGCTGGCCGCGCTGGAGTCCGGGCTGCCGCTGGACACCGGCTTCGTCGCGCCCAGCCAGATCCTCACCCGGTTCCCGGCCGCCAGCGGGGGAGCCAGCTGTAACGGGCGCTGGTGCCCGGCCAACGCCACCCCGGCGTGGATGAACGGCCAGCGCACGATGTGGAACGCCTTCGGCCGCTCGGTGAACACCTACTTCGCCTGGCTCACCGAGCGGGTCGGCGCGGAGCAGGTGGTGGAGATGGCCGAGCGACTCGGCATCGTGTTCCGCGCCGAGGACGACGCCCGGCTGGCGAGGTACGGGGCGCGCAACTGGGGCGCGTTCACCCTGGGGGTCTCGTCGACCACGCCGCTGGACCTGGCCAACGCGTACGCGACGGTGGCGGCCGAGGGGACGTGGTGCGCGCCGGTCCCGGTCCTGTCGATCACCGACAGCGCGGGGCAGCGGGTGGCGGCCGGCCAGCCGGACTGCCGGCAGGTGGTCGACACCGACGTGGCCCGGGCCGCGGCGGACGCGGCCCGCTGCCCGGTTGGCGACCGCTCCATGTACGGCCGCTGCGACGGTGGCACGGCGCAGCGCCTGCGGCCGATGCTGGGCCGTCCGGTGGCCGGCAAGACCGGCACTTCGGAGCGGAACGAGACCGCGACGGTGGTGGCGTTCACCCCGCAGCTCGCGATCGCCTCGATCGCGGCGAACCCGGACGCCCCCCGGGATCCGGTCGGCCCCACCGTGCAACCCCGGATGGTCGACGCGATCGGCCGGGTCCTCGCCACCGCCCTGCGCGACCAACCGGTCCGCGACTTCGTCCCACCCAGCGAAGCCGTCGCCTGGAACCCCACCACCACCCCCCGCAACGGCAACTGACCCACCCGCAGGGGGGTCGGGGGTCAGGGGTGGAGGTGGTGGGCGGGGGTGGGGTGTTCGGCGTTGCGGGCGATGTTGCGGGCCATGCCGCCGAAGACCACCGCGTGGAACGGGGTGACCGAGCCCCAGTAGAGGTGGCCGGTGAGGCCGCGGGGGAGGAAGACGGCGCGTTGGACGTAGCGGCTGCCCCCGCCCTCCGCCGGCTCGGCGCGCATCTCCAGCCAGGCCCGGCCGGGCAGCCGCATCTCGGCGCGCAGCCGGAGCAGCTCACCGGGGACGATCTCCTCGACCCGCCAGAAGTCCAGCGCCTCGCCGACCTGGAGGCGGTGCGGGTCGCGCCGCCCCCGGCGCAGCCCCACCCCACCGACCAGCCGGTCCACCCAGCCCCGCACCGACCAGGCGAGCGGGAAGGAGTACCAGCCGTGCTCCCCGCCGACTCCCTCGATGACCCGCCAGAGCGCGCCGGGCGGGGCGTCGACCAGCCGCTCCCGGACGTCGGTGTAGACCGTGCCCCCGGACCACTTCGGGTCGCTGGGCAGCGGTTCGGCCGGGGCGTCCGGCCCGCTCGCGGTGGACCAGCGGGTCTCCACCTCGGCGTTGCGGACCTTGGCCAGCGCCAGCGCGACGGCCTGGTCGAAGCCGGTGAGCCCGCCCGGTGGGTCGGGGATCCAGCGGGCGATGTCGTGCTCGTGCGCGACCGCCTCGTGGATCAGGCTCTCCACCAGCGGACGGGCGATCTTGTTCGGCACCGGGGTGATCAGCCCGACCCAGTGCGAGGAGAGCGACGGGGTCAGCGGCCGGACCGGCACGATGACCCGCCGACGCAGCCCGGCCACCCCGGCGTAGCGCTGCATCATCTCCCGGAAGGTGAGGATGTCCGGCCCACCGATGTCGAAGCCCCGGTTCACCTCGGGCGGCAGCGCGGCGCAGCCGGCCAGATAGCGCAGCACGTCGCGGATCGCGATCGGCTGGATCCGGTTGCTGACCCAGCGTGGGGTGACCATGGCCGGCAGCCGCTCGGTCAGGTAGCGCAGCATCTCGAACGAGGCCGACCCGGACCCGATGATCACCGCAGCCCGGAGCACCACCGTCGGCACCCCGCTGGCCGTCAGGATCCGCCCGACCTCGGCGCGTGAGCGCAGGTGCGGCGAGGGAACCCCGCCGTCCTCCGGCGGCTGCGGGCCGCCCAGGTAGACGATCCGGCGTACGCCGGCCGACGCGGCGGCCGCGGCGAAGTTGGTGGCAGCCTCCCGGTCGGCGGCCTCGAAGTCGGGCCGCCCGAGCGAGTGCATGAGGAAGTACGCGACGTCGACGCCGTCGAACGCCGGCGGCAGCGTCTCCGGCTTGCGCAGGTCGGCCTCGACCACGTCGGCCCGGGCCGCCCACGGCACATCGCGCAGCCGACCGGCCTTGCGGGCCAGGCAGCGCACCTCGTGCCCCTCCTCCAGCAGTCGGGGCGCGAGCCGCCCGCCGATGTAACCCGTGGCTCCGGTGACGAGGCATCTCACCGTCTCATCGTGCCCCAGCCGGAGGGTTCACAACCCCGGTCCCGTGATTCGCCGCGGCGCGTCCGCTAGGGGTCAATGGCGCCGGGGGCGGCACCACAATGTGGTGCCGCCCCCGAAATTGCCTTGTGGAAATGGTTGCGGTGAAATCAGAGGTAGTTGGCGGCCGTGGCATTTGTGCCGTAGCCGTACACCTTCAACTGGTAGCGCTCACCGTAGAGACCGGGAATCTTGTGGTCGCGCTTGCTGCCGGTGCCGTGGCCGACCACGACGCCGGTGTCGAGGTCGGTCACCCACCACTCGGTGAAGCGTGCGACCTGCTTGACGTCGATCCAGACCCAGTGCTGCGAGCGGTGCGCCGGAATTGCCCGGCACTTCTTGGTCAGCTTGATGCCGGTTACCGGGTTGATGTTGCAGGTGACCTTGTCCCAGTCGGCGTGGGCCGGACTCGAGACGACTGCCGTGCCGAGCAGGGCGGCGCCCGTGAAAGCGACGGCGGTGAGGGCCCTGGTGATTTTCCTGCGTGTGCCGGATGGCCTCATTGTGTTCCTTCCCCGTTGCGGTGGGTGGATGGAAAACAAGCTAACGGAGCGTTTACCGGGCTCGCTGCCCCTGATTTCCAGCCGTTAACTTTTGAAATATTTCAGGAATGCGTTCTTCGCACGTCGATGCAGGTGGGGGAGTTCAAAGGGGGGAGAGAGCGCGTTCACAGAAACTTGTGTCGATGTTGTTGCGATGCGCCGCCGCGCCGCCGCGCCGCCGGTGCCGCGACGAACGGGCGTCGCGTCGGCGGGACGGCCGACCTCTAGACTCGGCCCTGTGACATCAGCAGCGCCGCGGCCGGCGCCGAACCGGGACACCGCCTTCTGGGGGCCGGACTTCCAGCAGCTCAGCGCCGTCGACCCGGAGATCGCCGGGGTGGTGCTCGGCGAGCTGGACCGGCTGCGCGGCGGCCTTCAGCTGATCGCCAGCGAGAACCTGACCTCCCCGGCGGTGCTCGCGGCGCTCGGCTCGACGCTGACCAACAAGTACGCCGAGGGCTACCCGGGGCGGCGCTACTACGGCGGCTGCGCCGAGGTGGACCGGGCCGAGGAGATCGGCATCGCCCGGGCGAAGGAGCTCTTCGGCGCCGAGCACGCCAACCTCCAGCCGCACTCCGGGGCCAGCGCCAACCTGGCCGCGTACGCCGCCCTGGTGCAGCCGGGGGACACGGTGCTGGCGATGGACCTGCCGCACGGCGGGCACCTGACCCACGGCAGCCGGGTGAACTTCTCCGGCAAGTGGTTCCACACCGTGGGCTACACGGTGCGGCCGGACACCGAGCTGATCGACTACGACGAGGTCCGCGAGCTCGCCCTCGCGCACCGACCCAAGATGATCATCTGCGGGGCCACCGCCTACCCCCGCCTGATCGACTTCGCCCGGTTCCGGGAGATCGCCGACGAGGTCGGCGCGTACCTGATGGTGGACGCCGCGCACTTCATCGGCCTGGTCGCCGGCGGGGCGATCCCGTCCCCGGTGCCGTACGCCGACGTGGTCTGCTTCACCACCCACAAGGTGCTGCGCGGCCCGCGTGGCGGCATGATCCTCTGCCGGGAGCCGCTGGCGTCCCGGATCGACAAGGCGGTCTTCCCGTTCACCCAGGGCGGCCCGCTGATGCACGCCGTCGCGGCCAAGGCGGTCGCGCTGCGCGAGGCCGCGCAGCCCGAGTTCCGCACGTACGCCGCGCAGGTGATCGCGAACGCGCGGGCGCTCGCCGCCGGTCTGGCCGCAGAGGGGATGCGGCCGGTCTCCGGCGGCACCGACACCCACCTGGCCCTGGTCGACCTGCGCGAGACCGGGGTGACCGGCGCCGAGGCCGAGGCCCGCTGCGACGCCGCGACGATCACCCTGAACAAGAACGCCATCCCGTACGACCCGCAGCGGCCGATGGTCGCCTCCGGCATCCGGGTGGGCACCCCGAGCGTCACCACCCAGGGCATGCGGGAGGGTGAGATGCGGCAGGTGGCCGGCCTGATCGCCCGGGCCGTCCGCACCGACCCCGCCGCACCCGGGGGCGCCGACACCCTCGCCGGGATCGCCGCCGAGGTCACCGAGCTGGTCGCCGCCTTCCCGGCGTACCCCCGTGGCTGAGCCCGGGGTGCGCGCGCCGGAGGTCGCCGCGGACCGGCGGTGGCGGCTGCGTCACCTGCCCGTGCTGCTGGTCGCCTCGGCCGCGCTGGCGGTGGTCGCGGCGGTGGTCGGTGGGGTGACCGGTGGTGCGGACGCGGCGCTCGGCGCGGCGGCCGGGGTGGCGGTGACGGCGGCCAGCTACACCCTCACCACCCTGGTGCTGGCCTGGGCCGACACGGTGAACCCGCAGCTCGTGCTCCCCTTCGGACTCGGCCTGTACGCCGCCAAGTTCACCCTGCTCGGGGTCGTCATGGTGGCGGTGGCCTCGACCGGCTGGGGCGGCCTGATCCCGCTCTGCCTCGGCATCGCGGCCGGCGTGGCGGTCTGGACCGGTGTGCACATCTGGTGGCTGACCAGGGTGCATTCCCGCCGGCCGGCGAGCTGACGTCCCAACACTCGGACGGCGCGCCCGACTGTCCACGTTCGGTCGTTCACTGACTGGCGGAAGGGGAGTAGCGTGCCCCCAGACGACTGCACCCGCCATACGCCCACACAACGACGGTTGTGCGGGGGGTGAGGCACAGCCTCGTCTTCCCGACTGATATCGTTCGCCCCGTCATGGCTGGTGACCAAACCCCCCAACCCGGTGGCGGCTCAGGCGATGTTCCGTCCGGTGCCGGCCAGGGTTGGACCGCGCTCGGATACCTCATCACGGGCATGGTGTTCTGGGGGTTCATCGGCTGGCTGGTCGACCAGTGGCTCGACTCCGGCGGTATCGCCACCGGGATCGGCGTCGTGCTCGGCATGGCCGGGGGGATCATCCTGGTCGTCCGCCGGCTCGGCACGCCTACTTAGGAAGGGACGCGGTGTTCGGACAGGCGAACGTCCTGGCAGCGGGCCAGGCGGCATTCCCACCCAGCGTGGAGGACTTCTACCTGCCCAGCATCCTGCCCTGGGGTGCGACCGACTCGTACTGGTTCACCAAGATCACGGCCATGGTCTGGATCGCCGTCGGTGTCCTGATCATCTTCTTCCTGGCCAGCTACCGGAAGCCGCAGCTGGTCCCGACGAAGAAGCAGTGGTTCGCCGAGTCGATCTACGGCTTTGTGCGCAACAACATCGCGGTCGAGATGATCGGACACGCGGGGGTGCGGTTCGCGCCGTACTTCACCACGCTGTTCTGCTTCATCCTGCTGACCAACCTCTTCGCGATCGTGCCGCTGTTCCAGATCTCGCCGAACTCGCACATCGCCTTCCCGGCCTTCCTCGCCGTGATCAGCTACGTGATGTTCATCTACGCCGGCATCAAGCACCACGGCGCCGGCAAGTTCATCAAGAATTCGCTCATCCCGCCGGCGCCCTGGTACATCCTGCCGCTGCTGATCCCGATCGAGTTCTTCTCGACCTTCCTCGTCCGGCCGTTCTCGCTGGCCGTCCGTCTCTTCGCGAACATGTTCGCCGGCCACATGCTCCTGCTGGTCTTCACGCTCGGCGGCTTCGCGATGCTCAACGTCAGCACCTGGCTGGCGCCGGTCTCGGTGCTGTCCTGGGCGATGACTGTCGCGCTCACCTTCCTCGAGTTCCTGGTGATCGTCCTGCAGGCCTACGTCTTCACGGTGCTGACCGCCAGCTACGTGCAGGGCGCGCTCGCCGACGAGCACTGATCCACCGGGCAGGCGCTCGCGAGCGAGTCCTGATCCAACTTGGCACCAACAGTTGTCGTCCCGCGTGACCGTCACGCGTGATAACCAGGAGGAACCCACTAATGGACATCTACGCCGCGGTAGAGGGCAGCACCGCCGCCATCGGCTACGGTCTCGCGGCCATCGGCCCGGGCATCGGTGTCGGCCTGGTCTTCGCCGCCTACATCCAGTCGACGGCCCGCCAGCCGGAGTCGTCCCGGCTGACCCTGCCGTACGTCTGGATCGGCTTCGCCGTCATCGAGGCGCTCGCACTGCTGGGCATCGCGTTCGGCTTCATCTGGCAGGGCCCGATTCAGTAATTCCGCCCCCCTTCGACCGGGAGGTCATCCATGTTCTTCTCCGCCGCGGGTGGTGAGCACAACCCGATCGTGCCGATCTGGCAGGAGATCGTGGTTGGTGGCGTCGCCTTCATCCTGCTCTGCATCGTGCTGATGAAGTTCGTCTTCCCCCGCATGGAGCAGACGTTCCAGGCCCGGGTCGACGCGATCGAGGGCGGCATCAAGCGCGCCGAGGCCGCCCAGGCCGAGGCGAACCAGCTGCTCGAGCAGTACCGCGCGCAGCTCGCCGAGGCGCGCACCGACGCCGCCAAGATCCGGGACGACGCCCGGGCCGACGCCGAGGGCATCCGCCAGGACGTCCTCGCCAAGGCGCGGGAGGAGTCCGACCGGATCATCGCGGCCGGCAAGGAGCAGCTCGCCGCCGAGCGGGCCACCATCGTGCGCGAGCTGCGCACCGAGGTCGGCACGATCGCGGTGGACCTGGCCAGCAAGATCGTCGGTGAGTCCCTCGCCGACGAGGCTCGTCGCAAGGGCACGGTCGACCGGTTCCTGAGCGGTCTCGAGAGCGCGGGGGCCCGCTGATGCAGGCCGCCAGCCGGGAGTCGTACAAGGTCGCGGCCGAGCACCTCGACGCGTACGCGCGCAGTGCCGACCCGGTCGCGGTGGCCCACACCGCGAACGACCTGCTCGCCGTCGCCGGCCTGCTCCGGCGGGAGCCCCGGCTGCGGCGGGCGCTCTCGGACCCCGCCCGGTCCGCGGCGGACCGCGCCGGTCTGCTCGGCGAGATGCTGCGGGGCAAGATCGGCGAGGGGGCGCTCGACCTGCTCGCCACGCTGGTCTCCAACCGCTGGTCGGCGCCGTCGCAGTTGCTCGACGGCGCCGAGCGGCTCGGCGTGGAGGCCGTGCTGGCCAGCGCCGACGCCGCGGGTGACCTGGGCGAGGTCGAGGACGAGCTGTTCCGTTTCGGGCAGGTCGTCGCCGGCCAGCCCGAACTCTCCGCGGTGCTGTCGAACCCGGCGGTCCCGGTGGACAAGCGGGGCGTCCTGGTCGGCGAGCTGCTGGCCGGCAAGGCCCGGCTGGCCACCGTCCGGCTCATCGAGGTGGCGCTCTCCGGTCTCGGCGGGCGCTCCTTCACCGGATCGCTCTCCCGGCTGGTCGAACTGGCCGCCGAACGGCGGGACCGTCAGGTGGCGTACGTCACTGTCGCGGCCCCCCTGAGTGACGAGGAGGAGCGACGCCTGGGTGCGCGCCTCTCCGCGATGTACGGTCGAGAGGTTTCCGTCAAGCAGACGGTCAACCCGGAGGTGCTCGGTGGGGTGAGCGTCCAGGTCGGCTCCGACCTGTACGACGGCACCGTCCTGCGCCGCCTCAACGAGACCCGCAACGCGCTCGCGAAGCGCTGACCAGCGTCCTCGCAGCCCCTGATCGACGCCATTCGGACCGGTCGGTACTAGGTATCCCGGGACCCTGATACTTAAGGAAGCAGAGGATGGCCGAGCTGACCATCTCGACGGAGGAGATCCGCGGCGCCCTGGAGCGCTACGTCTCCTCCTACTCGTCCGACGTCTCCCGCGAGGAGGTCGGCACCGTCGCCGACACCGGCGACGGCATCGCCCACGTCGAGGGCCTGCCCTCGACCATGACCAACGAGCTCCTGGAGTTCGAGGACGGCACGCTCGGCGTGGCGCTGAACCTCGACGTCCGGGAGATCGGTGTCGTCGTTCTCGGTGACTCCGCCAAGCTGGAGGAGGGGCAGCGCGTCAAGCGCACCGGCCGGGTGCTCTCCGTGCCGGTCGGCGACGCCTTCCTCGGCCGCGTGGTCGACGCGCTCGGCCAGCCGATCGACGGGCTCGGTGACATCGCCAACGAGGGCTTCCGCGAGCTGGAGCTCCAGGCCCCGAACGTGATGTCCCGGCAGTCCGTCGACGAGCCGCTGCAGACCGGTATCAAGGCGATCGACGCCATGACCCCGGTCGGTCGGGGCCAGCGTCAGCTGATCATCGGTGACCGGAAGACCGGTAAGACCACGGTCGCCCTGGACACCATCCTCAACCAGCGGGACAACTGGCGCACCGGCGACCCGAAGAAGCAGGTCCGCTGCATCTACGTCGCCATCGGCCAGAAGGCCTCCACGATCGCCGGCATCAAGGGCATCCTGGAGGAGGCGGGCGCGATGGAGTACACCACCATCGTCGCCTCCCCGGCCTCCGACCCGGCCGGCTTCAAGTACCTCGCCCCGTACACCGGCTCGTCCATCGGGCAGCACTGGATGTACGGCGGCAAGCACGTCCTGATCGTCTTCGACGACCTGAGCAAGCAGGCCGAGGCGTACCGGGCCGTGTCGCTGCTGCTGCGCCGCCCGCCGGGCCGCGAGGCCTACCCGGGTGACGTCTTCTACCTGCACTCGCGTCTGCTGGAGCGCTGCGCGAAGCTCTCCGACGAGCTGGGTGGCGGCTCGATGACCGGTCTGCCGATCATCGAGACGAAGGCCAACGACATCTCGGCCTTCATCCCGACCAACGTCATCTCGATCACCGACGGCCAGATCTTCCTGGAGACCGACCTGTTCAACCAGGGCGTCCGGCCGGCGATCAACGTCGGTACCTCGGTCTCCCGGGTCGGTGGCGCCGCGCAGGTGAAGCCGATGAAGAAGGTCGCCGGCTCGCTGCGGCTCAACCTGGCCCAGTACCGCGAGCTGGAGGCGTTCGCCGCCTTCGCCTCCGACCTGGACCGGGCCTCGCAGAACCAGCTCAACCGCGGTTCCCGCCTGGTCGAGCTGCTCAAGCAGCCGAACTACTCGCCGTACCCGGTGCAGGAGCAGGTCGTCTCGGTCTGGGCCGGCGTCGAGGGCAAGCTGGACGACATCCCGGTCGGCGAGGTCCGTCGTTTCGAGGCCGAGTTCCTCCAGTACCTGCGGCACAAGCACGAGGGTGTGCTGGCCGGCATCGCCGACCACCAGTGGAACGACGACATCATCGCCTCGCTGGACTCGGCCATCACCGAGTTCAAGCAGGTCTTCCTGGGCAAGGAGGACGAGCGCCGGATCAACGAGGCCCCGGCCGCGCCGCTCGAGGGTGAGGAGAACCGCGAGACGGTGACCCGCTTCCGCGACGGCCAGACCGACCGCCCGGCCGAGAGCTGATCCCATGGCGGCCCAGGTACGCGTTCTTCGTCAACGGATCCGCTCGGCGAAGTCGATGAAGAAGATCACCAAGGCGATGGAGCTCGTGGCGACGAGCCGGATCGCCAAGGCCCAGGCCCGGGTGGAGGCGTCCCTGCCGTACGCCCAGGCCATCACCGGCGTGCTCACGGCGCTGGCGTCCAACGCGCGGATCGACCACCCGCTGCTCACCCCGCGTGAGCGGGTGCGGCGGGCGGGCGTGCTGCTGGTCACCAGCGACCGCGGCCTGGCCGGTGGTTACAGCTCCAACGCGATCAGGCAGGCGGAGTCGCTGATCGCCCGGCTCAAGGCCGACGGCAAGGACCCGGTGCTCTACGTCATCGGCCGCAAGGGCGTCGGGTTCTACCGGTTCCGTGACCGGCAGATGGCGGCGAACTGGACGGGCTTCTCGGAGCAGCCGTCCTTCGCCGACGCCCGCGAGGTGGGCGAGACGCTGATCAAGGCGTTCTCGGCCGGCGCGGACGACGCGGACGGTCAGGCCGGGGCGGACGGGGTGCTCGGGATCGACGAGTTGCACATCGTCTACACCGAGTTCCACTCCCTGATGACCCAGACGCCGGTCGCGAAGATCATCGGCCCGATGCAGGTCGAGGATCGGCCGAAGTCCGAGGGGCTGCTGCCGGCGTACGAGTTCGAGCCGGAGGCGGAGGCGCTGCTCGACGCGCTGCTGCCGAAGTACATCAACACGCGGATCTACGCGGCGTTGATCGAGTCGGCGGCGAGCGAGTCGGCGTCCCGGCGGCGGGCGATGAAGAGCGCCACCGACAACGCCGAAGAGATGATCGAGAAGTACACGCGCGAGATGAATTCGGCCCGCCAGGCCGGGATCACCCAGGAGATCAGCGAGATCGTCGGCGGCGCTAACGCGCTGGCCGCGTCGGGAAGTGAAGTGTGATGACTGCCCCAGTAGAGACCAAGACGGCCACGGGTCGCGTGGTCCGGGTCATCGGCCCGGTCGTCGACGCCGAGTTCCCGCGCGACGCCATGCCGCCTCTGTTCAATGCGCTGCACGTGAACGTGACCCTGTCCGGCGGTGAGAAGAAGCTGACCTTGGAGGTCGCCCAGCACCTGGGTGACAACATGATCCGCGCCATCTCGATGCAGCCGACCGACGGTCTGGTTCGCGGCTCGGAGGTGCACGACACCGGCTCCGGGATCACCGTTCCGGTGGGCGACGCGGTCAAGGGTCACGTGTTCAACGCGATCGGCGAGGTCCTCAACCTCACCGAGGGCGAGACGCTCACCCCGGACGACCACTGGCAGATCCACCGCAAGGCCCCGGCCTTCGCGGACCTGGAGCCGAAGACCGAGATGCTGGAGACCGGCATCAAGGTCATCGACCTGCTCGCCCCGTACGTCAAGGGCGGCAAGATCGGCCTGTTCGGCGGTGCCGGCGTGGGCAAGACGGTGCTCATCCAGGAGATGATCACCCGTGTCGCCCGGAACTTCGGCGGTACGTCGGTCTTCGCCGGCGTGGGTGAGCGCACCCGTGAGGGCAACGACCTCATCGCCGAGATGACCGAGTCCGGTGTCATCGACAAGACCGCGCTGGTCTACGGCCAGATGGACGAGCCGCCGGGCACCCGGCTGCGGGTGGCGCTCTCCGCGCTGACCATGGCGGAGTACTTCCGGGACGTGAAGAAGCAGGAGGTGCTGCTCTTCATCGACAACATCTTCCGCTTCACCCAGGCCGGTTCGGAGGTCTCCACGCTGCTCGGCCGCATGCCGAGCGCCGTGGGTTACCAGCCGACCCTGGCCGACGAGATGGGCCAGCTCCAGGAGCGGATCACCTCCGTCCGGGGCCAGGCCATCACCTCGATGCAGGCGATCTACGTGCCGGCGGACGACTACACCGACCCCGCCCCGGCCACCACGTTCGCCCACCTCGACGCGACCACCAACCTGGAGCGGTCGATCTCCGACAAGGGCATCTACCCGGCCGTGGACCCGCTGGCGTCCTCGTCGCGGATCCTCGCCCCGGAGTTCGTCGGCGAGGAGCACTTCCAGGTCGCCACCGAGGTGAAGCGGATCCTGCAGCGCTACAAGGACCTGCAGGACATCATCGCCATCCTCGGTATCGAGGAGCTCTCCGAGGAAGACAAGATCACCGTGGCCCGGGCCCGGCGGATCGAGCGCTTCCTGTCGCAGAACACCTACGCCGCCGAGCAGTTCACCGGCGTGCCGGGCTCGACGGTCCCGATCGCGGAGACCATCGACGCGTTCCGGAAGATCAGCGAGGGGGAGTACGACCACTTCCCCGAGCAGGCCTTCTTCATGTGCGGTGGTCTGGAGGACCTGGAGCGCAAGGCGAAGGAGCTGATGGCGGAGGGCTGACCTCCGGCAGATTCCACGAAGGCCACCCCGGCACGCGCCGGGGTGGCCTTCGGCCGTTCCCGTTCCCAGCGGCGGGCGGTCTCCGACCCCGGGGTCCGTACCGCGGCCACCGGGTACGCGATTCCCAGCGGCGCGCGGTACCGTTTCGGCGCGACGCTCGCGAACGGGTGTCGATCCGATGCAACTTTTCACCTTCGTACGCCCGTCTCCTTGTCGTGGGCGTGACGACGAATGGAGATGCTGGTGGGTGAAACCGGCAAGGGCGGGCGCAAGCCGTCCGTCTGGTCGGGTGTGCCGCGGTGGGCCCGGGCCTGCACGGTGTTCGGCGCCGTGCTCATGGTGCTCAGCGGCGCGGTGCTGGTCGGCTACGAGGCGCTGCTGACCCGGTACGAGGGGGCGGTGGGCAAGGCCGACCTCTTCGGCGACCAGGCGGCCGGCGCCCAGGAACGCAAGAGCAACATCAAGGGCCCGCTCAACATCCTGCTGGTGGGCACCGACCCGCGCAAGCCGGAAGACCAGCCGCTGGCCGACTCGATCATGGTGCTGCACGTACCGGACTCATTGGACCGGGCGTACCTGTTCTCCCTGCCGCGCGACCTGATCGTCGACATTCCCCGGTTCGACAAGGCCGGCTACTCGGGCGGCACCGGGAAGCTCAACGGCGCCATGTCGAAGGGCAGCATCGTGCAGGGGCAGAATCCGAGCGCGTCGCAGGGCTTCGAACTGCTCGCCAAGACGGTGCAGAAGGTGACCGGGATCGAGCGGTTCGACGCCGGCGCGATCATCAACTTCACCGGCTTCCAGAAGATCGTCGACGCGATGGGCGGCGTCGACATGTACATCGAGCGGGACGTGAAGTCCGAGCACCGCGAGCCGAACGGCACGCACCGCAAGGGCAACCCGTACGGCCAGGGCTACATCGGGCCGCAGGCGGAGTACAAGAAGGGCCGGCAGCACCTCAGCGGCTGGCAGGCGCTGGACTACGTCCGGCAGCGCTACCCCAAGAACGGCGTCCCGGACGGCGACTACGGCCGCCAGCGGCACCAGCAGCAGTTCATCAAGGCGATGGTCAGCCAGGCGTTCAGCGCCGACGTGGTGACCAACCCGCTCAAGCTGGACCGGGTGATCCGGGCCGCCGGCCAGTCCCTGACCTTCAACGGCCGGGGCAACAGCGTGGTCGACTTCGCCATCGCGCTCAAGGGCATCCGGCCGGAGAACGTGGAGCTGATCAAGCTGCCGGGCGAGGGCGTCGGCACCGGATCGGCGTACCGCGGCGAGCGGTTCCTGCCGGCCGTGAACGACTTCTTCACCGCCCTGAAGAACGAGCAACTCGACGCGTTCATCCTGGAGCACCCGGAGTTCCGTAACAAGAACAAGTGACCGGCGCGCGCACCGGGCCGGCCCTGCGGCCGGCCCGGTGCGGCGTGTCGTGGGTCCCGGCCGGCGTGTCGGCGACGCGGGTGGCGCAGGTCTCGCCACCCGCGTTGGGGCGCCCACCCGGGCGGGACTAGACTTTCGACAATCCGCCGCCGCAGCAAGGAGACAGCGTGGCACAGCAGCTTCACGTCGAGCTCGTAGCCGTCGAGGAGAAGGTCTGGTCGGGCGAGGCCGAGATGGTCGTCGCCCGGACGACCGAGGGTGAGCTCGGCGTGCTGCCGGGGCACGCGCCGTTGCTCGGTCAGCTGGCGGAGCCCAGCCAGGTCCGGATCAAGCAGGCCGGTGGGCAGCAGGTCGCCTACGACGTCGCCGGTGGTTTCCTCTCGGTGACCGGTGAGGGCGTCACGGTGCTCGCCGAGAGCGCCACCCCCGCGGCCCCCGCGCGCTGAGCCGACCCGCCGATGGAGATCTTGGAAGGGATCGGAATCGGCGTAGCGGTAGTGCTCGCCGCCGTGCTGATCCTCTTCATCCGGCGGGCCCTGGTTACCCGCAGCGGTGGCATCATCCGGCTCAGCGTCCGGGTCAGCACGATGCTCGACGGCCGGGGCTGGTCGCCCGGCTTCGGCCGGTTCGCCGGCGACGAACTCCGGTGGTACCGGATGTTCAGCTTCGCCCTGCGGCCCAAGCGGGTGCTCTCCCGCAAGGAGCTGGTCGTGGAGCGGCGGCGCCTGCCCGAGGGCCAGGAACGCCTCTCCATGCCCGCCGACTGGGTGATCCTGCGCTGTACCAGTCAGCACGCACCGGTCGAGATCGCCATGGCGCGCTCCACCGTCACCGGTTTCCTCTCGTGGCTCGAGGCCGCCCCGCCCGGGGCGGCCTCGCCGCGTCTGGCGTCCCAGGACTGGCCCGCGGCCTGACCCGCGCACCCGTCGACGCGCCGGCTCGGACGCCTCTCACCTCGCGCGTCACCGGGTCCCGGTGACGGCGACCAGCCCGACCTCGTACCCCTGCCCGTCGGCCAGGTGGCCGGCGTAGGTGCCGGGCACCCGCCGGCGTGCGGGTGCCGCTCCGGGAGGAGCAGCACCCAGCCGTACGCCGGGGCCGTGGCGCGAGGCCGCGTCGCGGTCCGGCACCCCGACCTCGACGTGGTGCAGCGCGCCGACGCTCAGCGGTTACCGCCCGGCACCCATAGCACATCCCCGTCCGGATTTGCGCTTCTTGACAGGATGAAGAGCAGATCGGAGAGGCGGTTGAGATACTTTGCCGGAAGGGAGCTGGTGCGATCCGGATCGTGGGCGACCAGTGCCCAGGCCGCCCGTTCGGCGCGCCGGGCGATCGTCCGAGCCACGTGCAGCAGCGCCGCGCCCGCGGTGCCGCCGGGGAGGATGAAGGAGTCGAGCTTGCTCAGGCGCGCGTTGTACTCGTCGCACCAGCCTTCCAGACGCTCCACGTACTCCTCGGTCACCCGCAGCGGCGGGTACTGCGGGTCCGGCTCGACCGGGGTGGCCAGGTCGGCCCCCACGTCGAACATGTCGTTCTGGATCGACCCCAGCACCGCCCGCAGCTCCTCGTCGAGCTGCCCCAGAGCGAGCGCCACGCCGATCGCGGCGTTGCACTCGTCGACGTCCGCGTACGCGGCGATCCGTGGATCGGTCTTCGGCACCTGCTCGTTGTTGCTCAGCCTGGTCATGCCGGCATCGCCGGCCTTGGTGTAGATGCGCGTGAGGTGGACGGCCATGACGCACAGCCTACGTATCCCGGACCTGACGATCCCGGCGCGGCCGGACCCGGCGGGCGGTTGGCCCGTCGGGGTGGGCCCCGGCCACGCCGGTGACCCGGCGGTCACCGACGTCGACGTCATCCGGGTCCGCGGTGACGCCCGGCTGGCCGGCACGGTGCACGTGGTCGGCGCGAAGAACTCCGCGCTCAAGCTGATGGCCGCCGCGCTGCTGGCCCCGGGGCGCAGCGTGATCACCAACGTCCCACGGATCACCGACATCGCGATCATGGGCGAGGTGCTGCGCCGGCTGGGCTGCGGCGTACGGTTCGAGGCCGACGACCCGGTGGATCCGATGGTGGCGGTCGGCGGGGTGGCCCGGTCCCGCTCGGTCGTCATCGACGTGCCCGAGCAGCCCGGCGTGGAGGCGGACTACGACCTGGTCCGCCGGCTGCGCGCCTCGATCTGCGTACTGGGCCCGCTGCTGGCCCGCCGGGGCTGTGTGCGGGTGGCCCACCCCGGCGGAGACGCGATCGGCTCGCGGGGCCTGGACATGCACGTCGCCGGGCTGACCCGGATGGGCGCGGACATCTCCGGCGAACACGGGTTCGTCATCGCCTCGGCCCCGCACGGCCTGCACGGCGCGGAGATCGTGCTGGACTTCCCGAGCGTGGGCGCCACGGAGAACCTGGTGATGGCGGCGGTGCTCGCCCGCGGCGTGACGGTGATCGAGAACGCGGCCCGGGAGCCGGAGATCGTCGACATCTGCACCATGCTGAACCAGATGGGGGCGCGGATCTCCGGCGCCGGCGGTTCGACGCTGCGCATCGTCGGGGTGCCCGAGCTGCACCCGGTGCGGCACGCCACGGTGGGGGACCGGATCGTCGGCGGGACCTGGGCGTTCGCCGCCGCGATGACCCGGGGGGACGTCACCGTCACCGGCGTGGACCCGGCCTATCTGGAGGTCGCCCTGGACAAGCTGGTCTCGGCCGGTGCGCTGGTGGAGACCCGCGGCGACGCCTTCCGGGTACGCGCCGACGAGCGGCCCGCCGCCGTCGACGTGGTCACCCTGCCGTACCCGGGCTTCGCCACCGACCTGCTGCCGATGGCGATCGGCCTGGCCGCGGTGAGCGACGGCGCCTCCCTGATCACCGAGAACATCTTCGACGGCCGGTTCATGTTCGCCAACGAGATGATGCGGCTGGGCGCGGACATCAAGACCGACGGTCACCACGCCGTGGTCCGGGGCCGCGACCGGCTCTCCGCCGCCCCGGTCCGCGCCACCGACATCCGGGCCGGCGCCGGGCTGATCATCGCCGGGCTCTGCGCGGACGGGACCACCGAGGTCTCCCACGTGCACCATGTCGACCGCGGCTACCCGGACTTCGTCGCCGACCTGCGGGCGCTCGGGGTCGAGGTGGAGCGGGGCACCGCGCCGGAGGCTCCCGACCCGACGATCTGAGGGCCTTAGTCCTCGTTCAGGCTCGCCGACTAGGGTGCAGACAGACACTCAAACAGGCGAGGGAGAAGCAGATGGCGGGTCGACTCGCGGTCGTCGGTGCCGGGCTGATGGGCTCGGGCATCGCCCAGGTGGCGGCGCAGGCGGGCTGGCAGGTGACGCTGCGGGACGTGGACGACGTGGCCACCAGGCGGGGCGTCGACGGCATCCGGAAGTCGCTGGAGAAGTTCGCCGAGAAGGGCAAGATCGACGCCTCCGAGGTCGAGGCGACCCTGGGCCGGATCACCCCGACCACCGAGCTGGAGGCGGCCGCCGACGCGGACATCGTCGTCGAGGCGGTCTTCGAGAAGATCGAGATCAAGCACGAGGTGTTCCGCGCGCTGGACAAGATCTGCAAGTCCGACGCGATCCTGGCCACCAACACCTCGGCCATCCCGGTCACCCAGATCGCCACGGCCACCGAGCGGCCGGAGTCGGTCGTCGGCACGCACTTCTTCTCGCCGGTGCCGATGATGAAGCTCTGCGAGCTGGTCCGCGGCTACAAGACCAGCGACGAGACCCTGACGGTGGCGAAGGCGTTCGCCGAGGGGATCGGCAAGACGGTGGTGGTGGTGAACCGGGACATCGCCGGCTTCGTCACCACCCGGCTGATCTGCGCCCTCGCCATGGAGGCGGTCAAGCTGGTGGAGTCCGGCGTGATCTCGGCGGAGGATCTGGACACCGCCTGCCGGCTGGGCTTCGGCCACGCCATGGGCCCGCTGGCCACGGTCGACCTGACCGGCGTGGACGTGCTGCTGAACGCCACGAAGAACATCTACACCGACACCGCGGACGAGAAGTTCTTCCCGCCGGAGCTGCTCCAGCGGATGGCCACCGCCGGCGACCTGGGCCGCAAGACCGGCACCGGCTTCTACTCGTACTGAGCCGAGCAAGCGGGAAGGGGGCGGGCGCCGGGCGCCCGCCCCCTTCCCGTGCCTCAGCCGTCGCGCCGGGTGGTCCAGCGGAAGGTGGTCAGGCAGAGGAGCAGGCCGATGATGCACCAGGCGGCGAGGACCAGGGCCACCCGGCCCAGTTCGAACGAGCCGCCGGGCTCCTGGGCGCCGAAGCTCTCCGGCAGGAAGACCGCGCGCAGGCCCTGGCACATCCACTTGAGCGGGAAGAGCGCCGCCACCTGCTGCATCCAGTTCGGCAGCTCGGTGAAGACGAAGAACACCCCGGAGATGAACTGGAGCACCAGCGCCACCGGGGTGACCACGGCCGACCCGCTGCGCGCGGTGCGGGCCAGCGACGAGATGGCGATGCCGCAGAGGGTGCAGGCGGTGATTCCGAGCGCGGAGACCCAGCCGAAGGTGAGCCACTTCGCGGCGGTGTCGGGCAGGTTCAGGTCGAACAGCGCCACCGCGACGGCCAGCAGCAGGACGGTCTCGGCGACCCCGATCGCCACCACCATGATCACCTTGCCGGCGAACCAGACCCACTTCGGCATCGGGGTGCCCCGGTAGCGCTTGAGCACCCCCCGGTCCCGTTCGATCGGGATCCAGATGCCGAGGTTCTGGAAGCTCACCGTCATCAGGCCGGTCGCGATCATGCCGGTGATGAAGTACTGGGTGAACTTCACCCCGCCGCCGATCTCCCCGCTGAAGATGGCCGCGAAGATCAGGATCATGATGATCGGGAAGCCCAGCGTGAAGACGACGGACTCCCGGCTGCGCAGGAACTGCGTGATCTCCAACCGGCCCTGCCGCAGGGCGAGGGCCGCCGGGCCGAGGCGGCGACCCGGGGCGGCGGCGGTTCCGGCCGCCGGCTTCGTGGTGGTCGTCATGATTGTCCGATCATCTTCAGGTAGACGTCTTCCAGGGTCGGCCGGGTCACCGTCAGGCCGGGGACCTCGCCGCCGAAGCGCGCGGCCAGCTCCGCCACCAGGGCCGTCGGCGTCGCGCTCTGCGCCGTCTGCGACGTCCCGTCCGGGGTACGCCAGGAGACCGTGGCCAGCGCCTCCTGCCGGTTGCCGAGCCGGTTCGGCGGGGCCACCTCGACCAGCCGGCCGCCGGCGATCACGCCGACCCGGTCGGCCAGCGCCTCGGCCTCGTCCAGGTAGTGCGTGGTGAGCACGATGGTGGTGCCCGCCGCCGCCAGGTCGCGGATCAGCTCCCAGAACTCGCGCCGCGCCTCCGGGTCGAAGCCGGTGGTCGGCTCGTCGAGGAAGAGCAGTTCCGGGCGGCCGACGATGCCGAGCGCCACGTCCAGCCGCCGCTTCTGCCCGCCGGAGAGGGTGTGCGTACGGGCGGTCGCCTTGCCGGACAGCCCGACCCGGTCGATGACCTTGTCCGCGTCGTCGGCGTCGGCGTAGAAGCCCGCGAAGTGGCGGACCACCTCGGCGACGGTCAGTTCGTCGAACTCGCCGGTGCCCTGGAGCACGATGCCGACCCGCGAGCGCCAGTGCGGGTCCGGGTTGGCCGGGTCGCTGCCGAGCACCCGTACCTCGCCGGAGTCGCGCCGCCGGTAGCCCTCCAGGGTCTCCACCGTGGTGGTCTTGCCCGCGCCGTTCGGGCCGAGCAGGGCGAACACCTCGCCGCGGTGGACGTCCAGGTCCACGCCCGCCACCGCGACGTTGTCGCCGTACGTCTTGCGCAGTCCCCGGACGGAGATCGCGAGCTCGTCATCCATGCCGTCAAGTGTGCGGCCCCGGCCGGCGTCGCGGCTGCCCGGGGGTGTGGTGGTGTCGACCATGTCGGGTCGCGCCGACCCGGCTGTCCGCTCCATGGAGCTGTGTAATTTTCCACAGCCCGTTTTACTGAACGGTAACTTAGACTCCGGCCATGGATGAGAAGGCTCTCCCGGGCCGGCTGCCCGAGCGCGACCGCCCCTGGGTGATGCGCACCTACGCCGGGCACTCCTCGGCCGCGGCCACCAACGCGCTCTTCCGCCGCAACCTGGCCAAGGGGCAGACCGGCCTGTCGGTCGCCTTCGACCTGCCCACCCAGACCGGGTACGACCCGGACCACGAACTCGCCGCGGGCGAGGTCGGCCGGGTCGGCGTGCCGGTGGCGCACCTGGGCGACATGCGGGCCCTCTTCGACGGCATCCCGCTCGCCGAGATGAACACCTCCATGACCATCAACGCGCCGGCCATGTGGCTGCTCGGCCTCTACGGCACGGTGGCCATGGAGCAGGGCTGGACAGTCGACGCGCTCTCCGGCACCACGCAGAACGACATCATCAAGGAGTACCTGTCCCGGGGGACGTACATCTTCCCGCCGGCGGCGTCGCTGCGGCTGACCGCGGACATCATCGCCCACACGCTGAAGACGATGCCGAAGTGGAACCCGGTCAACATCTGCTCGTACCACCTCCAGGAGGCCGGCGCGACGCCGGTGCAGGAGGTCGGCTTCGCCCTCGCCACCGCGGTCGCCGTGCTCGACGCGGTCCGCGACTCCGGCCAGGTGCCCGCCGAGCGGATGGGCGACGTGGTCCAACGGATCAGCTTCTTCGTCAACTCCGGGGTGCGCTTCGTCGAGGAGATCGCCAAGATGCGCGCCTTCGGCGCCCTCTGGGACGAGATCACCCGGGAGCGCTACGGCGTCGAGAACGCCAGGCAGCGGCGCTTCCGCTACGGCGTACAGGTCAACTCGCTGGGCCTGACCGAGGCGCAGCCCGAGAACAACATCCAGCGGATCGTGCTGGAGATGCTCGGCGTGACCTTCTCCCGGGACGCGCGCGCCCGCGCGGTGCAGCTGCCCGCCTGGAACGAGGCGCTGGGCCTGCCCCGCCCCTGGGACCAGCAGTGGTCGCTGCGCATGCAGCAGGTCCTGGCGTACGAGTCGGACCTGCTGGAGTATCCGGACCTCTTCGAGGGCTCGCACGTGATGACCGCACTGGTCGACGGGATCGTCACCGGCGCGCGGGCCGAGCTGGAGAAGGTGCTGGAGATGGGCGGCGTGGTGGCCGCCGTGGAGACCGGCTACCTCAAGAGCGCGCTGGTCGCCTCGCTGGCCGAGCGGCGGCGCCGGATGGAGTCCGGCGCCGACGTGGTGGTCGGCGTCAACCGGTTCACCGAGACCGAGCCGTCGCCGCTGACCGCGGCCGGCGCCGAGGCCGTCGAGCAGGTCGACCCGGCGGTGGAGGCGGCCGCCACGGCCTCCGTACGCCGGTGGCGGGCCGGCCGGGACGACGCCGTGGTCGAGGCGGCGCTGGCCCGGCTGCGCGCGGACGCCGCGACCACGACCAACCTGATGCCGGCGACGCTGGAGTGCGTGCGGGCCGGGGTGACCACCGGCGAGTGGGCCGGCGCGCTGCGCCAGGTGTTCGGCGAGTACCGGGCGCCGACCGGGCTGACCGGCGCCGCCGGCGTGGGCGGGGACGCCACCCTGGTGGCCGTGCGGGAGCGGGTCGCGGCCACCGCGCGGGAGCTGGGCAGCGGCCGGTTGCGGCTGCTGGTCGGCAAGCCGGGCCTGGACGGGCACTCCAACGGCGCCGAGCAGATCGCGGTCCGCGCCCGCGACGCCGGCTTCGAGGTGGTCTATCAGGGCATCCGGCTGACCGCCGGGCAGATCGTGGCGGCGGCGGTCGAGGAGGACGTCGACCTGGTCGGCCTGTCGGTGCTCTCCGGCTCGCACCTGGCGGCCGTGCCGGCGGTGCTCGACGGGCTGCGAGCGGCCGGTCGGGGCGACCTGCCGGTCGTGGTCGGTGGCATCATCCCCACCGGCGACGCGGCGGCGCTGCGCGCCGCCGGGGTGGCCCGGGTCTTCACCCCGAAGGACTTCGCCCTCACCGGCATCATCGACGAGCTGGTCGGCGTGATCCGGGAGGTCAACGGGCTGACCGCCTGACCCGTGGCCCACCGCCCGCGCGACCGTCCGGTCGCGCGGGCGGGCGTGGTCAGCGGCTCTGGTACGTCACACAGTCGGCCATGTCCTCGTCCGGGGCGACGGTGATCGCCGGGGCGTGGCACTCCAGCTCCGAGTTGTGCCGGCAGTCCGACCGGCTGCACGCGCCGACCTGGGCGATGAGCTGCTCGATCCCGCCTCGCACCGGCAGCTCGACGAAGGTGTGGCAGCGGGCGTGGTCGCTGCTGCCGACGGTGATGGCGAAGGCGTGGCAGTCGTTGGTGCGGTTGTAGGCGCAGGACACGACCGTGCACTCCTGTACCCGAGGCATCTCGATTGCTGCGGTCATGACGGCCTCCCTCTCGGCTTCTATCCCGATGGTAGGCATCTGCCCTGGTCCGGCACGGTGTTCGGCGGGACCGTCACCCGCACAGGCGCCAGGCCCCGTCCTCCTTGACCAGGGTCAGCACCCGGGTGCTCTCGCCGCCGGTCTCCGTCGTCAGCCGTACGGTGGCGGTGCCCCGGACCCGGCCGTTGGTGTTGTTCACGGTCAGCCCCGCGATGTCGTAGTCGACGAGGCGGGGCTCCGCCGCCTGCCGCCGGTCGAAGTCGGCCCGCGACGTCCGCTCGCGCTCCTCGCGGCAGAGCAGCTCGTACGCCCGCTGGTGGTCGCCGGCCCGGACCGCGTCCAGGTAGCCCGTCGTGGCCTCCCGGACAGGGCCGACCGCCTCCTTCGCGGCGCCGTAGAGGAAGAAGCCGCCGACCGCGCCGCCGAGGCAGCAGACCGCCAGCACCACGCCCACCACGATCAGCACGATCCGCAGCGTGCGGCGGTTGTCACGTGGGGGCACCGGGATCGGCTGGTACGTCATGGCCGCAGGCTAGATCGGTCGCGCAAGCCCTCCGCCCACGTCCGGTTCACCGGGCGAGCACCTCGGAGAGCGGGGCGGGCGCCAGGCCCCGCTCGGCCAGCCCCGCCAGGATGTGGGGCAGCGCCTCGTCGGTCATCGCCGCGTTCGCCTCCGTGACGTGCAGGATGATCACCGAGCCGGGCCGGACCTGGCTCAGCACCGCCCGGACGATCGGCTGCCAGGCGGTGGCGAAGGGATCGCCGCTGACCACGTCACCGTCCACCACGGTCAGCCCGAGCGGCGCCAGCTCGGTCAGCGCCGCCCGGTCGTGGCAGAGGCCGGGGAAGCGGAAGTAGCGGGTCTGCCGGCCGCCGTACCGGCCGATCACCTCGAAGGTCCGCGCCACGTCCCGGGTCATCTCCCGTCGGGGCAGCGGCGTCAGGTGGTAGCAGCGCGGGGTGAACGCCGCGTGCCCGTAGGTGTGGTTGGCCAGCTCGAAGCGCGGGTTCTCGGCCAGCCGGCGGGTCAGCTCCGGGTACTCCTCGACCCACTTGCCGGTGAGGAAGAAGGTGGCCGGCACCCGCTCGCGCTCCAGCAGCTCGACGATCGCCAGGTTCGCGTACGACGGCGGGCGCGGCCCGCGCAGCTGCCGGCGCATGGTGTCGGTCATGTCGGCGTCGAAGGTCAGCGCCACCTTGCCCCCGGTACGGGGTCCGTGGTCGACCACCGGTGGCAGCGTGCCCGGCGTCGTCGCGCCGGGCAGCCCGGAGTCCTCGCCGGGCCGCCCACCGTTGCCGGGCTGCCCGCTCTGCCCGGGGGTCGGCGGTACGGCGGTCCCGCCCGCCGTGGGGGCTCGGTGGCCGGCCGGCGCCTCCAGCACGGCGGCCCGTCCCGGGGTCCGATCGGGTGACGGGCCGACGAGGAGCGCGACGCTGGCGGCCAGCGCGAGGGTGGCGGCGGTGAGCAGGACGCGGGAATTCTTCGCGAGCACCGGGTGATCATGGCAGTGGGTGCGGTGTCGTGGTGGCCCCCGAACGGCCCCTTCCGCCTGGCGGCGAGGCTAACCAGGTGTGGTGTCGGCGGGGAAGCGCTCGTGCCCCAGCACGGCGAGCAGCCGCAGCTTCTCGTGCCCCTCGCTGCGCGGTGGCGCGGTGAGCACGAGCAGCGCCTGGGACTGGTCCTCGGTGAACAGGACCTGGCAGTCCAGTTCGATCGCGCCGAGTTCGGGGTGGATGAGCGTCTTGTGGTCGGCGAAGCGCTGCGCGACCTCGTGCCGTTCCCACAGCTCGGCGAACTCCGGGCTCGCCTTCTGCAGCACCCGCACCAGCTCACCGGCGCGCGACCGCGGGCCCATCGACCCGTACGCGGCGCGCAGGTTGGCGACCTGGGCCCGGCTCTGCCGGGGGCGGTCGTCCTCCGGGTAGCGCAGCCGCTCGGCCGGGTCGGTGAACCACCGGTAGATCTCGCTGCGGGCGAGTCCGGTGTGGCCCGACCGGTCCCCGAACAGGGCCTCGGCCATCCGGTTCTGCACGAGGACCTCGCCGAGGTTGGACAGGATGAGCGCCGGGGTGTCGTCGAGCCGGTCCAGCACCCGCAGCAGCGCCGGAGCGACGTGCGTCGCCGTCGTCACCCGCGCCGGGGCGTTCTGCCCGGCCACCCGGAACAGGTAGTCGCGCTCACCGGTCGTCAGCCGCAGCGCCCGGGCCAGCGCGGCGAGCAGCTGCGGGCTCGGCTGCGGGCCGCGCTGCTGCTCCAGCCGGGTGTAGTAGTCGGTCGACATGGCGGCCAGGGCGGCCACCTCCTCGCGCCGCAGGCCCGGCGCGCGCCGCCGCGCGCCGGCTGCCAGCCCGACGTCCCCGGGCTGCAGCGTCTCCCGGCGGCGGCGGAGGAAATCGGCCAGGGCTGCACGGTCCACGATCCGAGTATCCGCCTGCCGTGGGGACGAACCAGGGATTGCCGATCCCTCGATGAGCGCTCTCTGCACCCGCCCCCGGCGAACCGGCGAAGGTGGGTGCATGAACATCTCCGGAAACACCGTCTTCATTCCCGGCTCCACGAGCGGGATCGGTCTCGCCCTCGCCCTCGAACTGCGGGCCAGGGGGAACACCGTCATCGTCGGCGGCCGCCGCACCGAGCTGCTGAAGCAGATCGCCGCCGAGCACCCCGGCCTCGACACGGTCACGATCGACACGGCGGACCCGGCGAGCATCGCCTCGGCCGCGCGGCAGGTGCTGGCGAGGCACCCGGACCTCAACGTCCTCGTCACCATGGCCGGCATCATGCGGGTCGAGGACTGGCACCAGCCCGAGACGTTCCTCGCCTCCGCCGAGGCGGTGGTGACCACCAACGTGCTCGGCCCCATCCGGCTCATCGCCGCGTTCGTCGAGCACCTGCGGACGCAGCCGGACGCCACGATCATGACAGTCTCGTCGGGCCTCGCGTTCGCGCCGCTCAGGGCCACCCCGAGCTACAACGCGTCCAAGGCCGCGATCCACATGCTCAGCGAGTCGATCCGGCTGCAGCTCGCCGACACGAGCGTGAAGATCGTGGAGCTCGAACCGCCGGCCGTGCGTACCGCGCTGCTGCCCGGCCAGGAGGACAGCGAGTTCGCGGTGCCGCTGGACGAGTTCGTGGCGGAGGTCCTCGGGCTGCTGGAGACGCAGCCCGAGGCGAAGGAGATCCAGGTCGAGCGGGTCAAGTTCCTCCGGTACGCCGAGGCGCGCGGCGACTACGACCAGGTGGTCGAGACGCTGAACGCCGCCGACCCGCACGGCAGGTAGCGCCGGCGGGCTGGGGGCGTACCCGGGGTCAGACGCGGAAGCCGGCCGCGCGGGCCGCCTGGCGTTCCCGGCGGCGGTCGGAGCGGCGGCGCAGGAACCAGAAGCCGAAGGCCACCAGCCCCAGCAGGAAGGCCAGCACCAGCACCGGCAGGATGATCGCCACCACGGACATGACCACGCTCGTCGCGTCCTCAGCGGTGCTCGCCACCGGTGCGCCGAAGCCCGCGGTGGTGGCGTTGACGACCGGCCGGGCCGCCGACTTCAGCAGGTGCACGCCGAGCGCGATGACGACGCCGCTCACCACCGGCACCCACTGGTTCGACGAGAAGAAGCTGCCGGGGTCGCTCACCGTGACCGTCTCCGAGCTGGAGCCCGCGCCGAAGGCGAGGCCGCCGGCGGTCGGCCGGACCACGGTCTGCACGATGTCGTTGACGTGGTCGACCACCGGCACCTTGTCGGCGACGACCTCGACGGCGAGTAGCACCGCCAGGATGAGGACGACCCAGCCGTTGCCCAGCCACTGCCAGCCGCTCGGTAGGTCGATCAGGTCGGTGTAGCGGGCGAGCAGACCCATGGTGAGCAGGGGAATGTAGGCATTCAGGCCCGCCGAGGCGGCGAGTCCGGTACCGGTGAGGACTTCGAACACGAAATCAGCATCGCACCGGCACGCCAGTGCCGCTCGGTGGCGACGGTCCGGTCCTCGGCTACCCTCGTCGGGTGCGGCTGGTGATTGCGAAGTGCTCGGTGGACTACGTCGGACGGCTCTCGGCTCACCTGCCGCTGGCCACCCGGCTCCTCATGGTGAAGGCGGACGGGTCGGTGTCGATCCACGCCGACGACCGGGCGTACAAGCCACTCAACTGGATGAGCCCGCCGTGCCGGCTGGAGGAGGCCCCGGGCGTCTGGCGGGTGGTCAACAAGGCCGGCGAGGAGCTGCGGATCACCCTGGAGGAGGTCTTCCAGGACACCTCGTACGAGCTGGGCGTCGACCCGGGGCTGCGCAAGGACGGTGTCGAGGCGCACCTGCAGGAGCTGCTCGCCGCCAATCCGGAGACCCTCGGCGAGGGCTTCACCCTGGTCCGGCGGGAGTACATGACCGCGATCGGCCCGGTCGACCTGCTCTGCCGGGACGCCAACTCCCGCGCGGTCGCCGTCGAGGTCAAGCGGCGCGGCGAGATCGACGGGGTGGAGCAGCTCACCCGCTACCTCGAGTTGATGAACCGGGATCCGCTGCTCGCCCCGGTCGCCGGGGTCTTCGCTGCGCAGGAGATCAAGCCGCAGGCCCGGGTGCTCGCCACCGACAGGGGCATCCGCTGCGTGGTCGTCGACTACGACAAGCTGCGCGGCATCGAGCGCGACGAACTCACGCTCTTCTGAGCCGACGCCCGGTCAGCGCCGCCCGTACATCAGCTTGGCGGCCTTGACCAGGCGGGCGACGTCGGTGGGGGTCCGCTCGAAGGTCATCGAGGGCAGCAGCGACCGGGCCCGCCGCCGGGTGATCGACTTGGCCCGGCCGAACTCGCGCAGCCCGTCCTCGCCGTGGATCCGCCCGAAGCCGGAGTCGCCCACCCCGCCGAACGGCAGCGTGGACATGCCGGCGAAGGTGAGCGTCGAGTTGACCGAGGCCATCCCGGAGCGCAGCCGGCGGGCGATCGCCACCGCCCGCTTCCGGCCGAAGACCGAACCCCCCAGGCCGTACGAGAGCGCGTTGGCCCGGCGTACCGCCTCGTCGGCGTCGCGGACCCGGCTGATGGTGAGCGTCGGGCCGAAGGTCTCCTCACGTACGGCGGCCGAGGACTCCGGCACGTCCACCAGCACGGTCGGGTGCACGTACGGCGGCTGGACCGCCTCCGCCCCGCCCAGGACGGCCCGACCGCCGGCGGCCAGCGCGTCGTCGATGTGCCGGCGGATCACGTCGAGCTGGGCCGGCATGGTGATCGGGCCGATGTCCGCCCCCTCCGCGCCGACGGTGAGCCGCTCGGCGCGGGCCACCACCTTGCCGACGAAGGCGTCGAAGACCGGCTCGACCGCGTAGACCCGTTCGATGCCGATGCAGGTCTGGCCCGCGTTGGTCAGCGCGCCCCAGACGCACGCCTCGGCGGCGGCGTCCAGGTCGGCGTCCGCGTCCACGATCATCGCGTCCTTGCCGCCCGCCTCCAGCAGCACCGGGGTGAGCGACTCGGCGCAGGCCGCCATCACCTTCTTGGCCGTGGCCGTGGAGCCGGTGAAGGCCAACTTGTCCACCCCCGAGCGGCACAGCGCCGCGCCCACGTCACCGAGCCCGTGCACCGCGGTGAACACCGGCTGCTCCGGCACCACCTCGGCGAAGGCGTCCACCAGCCACTGCCCGACCGCCGGGGTGTACTCGCTGGGCTTGAGGACCACGGCGTTGCCGGCCGCGAGGGCGTACGCGGCGGACCCGATCGGGGTGAAGACCGGATAGTTCCACGGACCGATCACGCCGACCACCCCGTACGGCTGGTATTCGAGGTGGCCGGAGAACTCGGCGAGGATCAGCCGGGAGCGCACCTTGCGGGGACCGAGCACCCGCGGCGCGTTGCGGGCGGCCCAGTCGATGTGTTCGATGGCCGTGAGGATCTCGACGATCGCGTCCGAGACCGGCTTGCCGCCCTCGGCGTGGACCAGCTCGGCGAGCGGCTCGATCCGCCGGGCGAGCAGGCTCCGCCAGCGCAGCAGCCGCTCCCGGCGTCCACCGAAGCCCAGCCCGGCCCACCAGTCGCCGGCTGCCCGGGCGCGGTCGACCGCGCGGGCGACGTCGGCCGGAGTGGCGACCGGGAGGCGTCCGGCCTCCTTGCCGGTCGCCGGGCTCGTCGACACCAGTCGACCGTCCTCGATGACCGGGGTTCCCGGGACATGCACAGCCGTCATGGCGGAAGTCTAGACCCGGAGATTACCCATCGGTAGGCCCAGCGAGGCCCGGCGACCCGATACGCTCCCGACCGAATCGGTTACCGGGAGTTGACCGGCCGGGGTCGCGGAGGTGGCCGGCCGGGTGGTGAGCTGGGTCCGGTCGACCTGGCAGGCTGACGCCGGGGCCGTGCCGGGGTGGGGAGCTGAGAGTCCATGGAGGATCATCCGGAACTTGTCCCGTTGCTACGGGTGGCGGGCGGACAGATGCGTGGGGCGATCTTCCGGCTCGGGCGACGGCAGCTGGTGATCGGCCGCGCGCCGGCCGTCGACATCGCCGTACCCGATCCGCACCTGAGCCGCCGGCACGCGGCGGTGCAGGTCTCCGACGCCGGGGTCACCCTGGTCGACCTGGGTTCCACCAACGGGACCTGGCTCAACGACCGGCGGATCGGCGTCGAGGAGTTGCTGTCCGACGGGGACGTCATCCGGATCGGCCGCACCGAGCTGCGTTACTCCGATCCGGGCCTGGCCACCACCGACCCGGTCGGGCTGAGCTTCGCCTCGGGCGGCGTCCGCCGCGACCACCGGCCGACGCTGCCGTTGCCGCTGGCCTCACCCGCGAACGGGCCGACGGAGGCCTTGCCCACGGGTGAGCCGGTGCCGTCCCGGGTCGGCGAGGGCTGACGGCGCTCCAGGCGCCATCCACCGGGCCCCGCCGCCGTGGCCGCCCACCGGCGACGCTCCGGCAGGTCGCGGGGCGGACGGTCGTGGGGGCCGACCGATGGACGGGTGCTCGGCACATCGCGGGGCCGCCGATCGTGGGTGGCCGGCCCATGGACCATCCCCGGGTGTCGTGGCACCATGCCGCGGATGGAGATCGCGCAACGGACCGTGACGGCGAACGGCATCGGCCAACGGGTCCGGGTGGCCGGGCCGCCGGACGGCACGCCGGTGCTGCTGGTGCACGGCAACGCCTCCTCGTCGGCCTTCTGGGAGCCGCTGCTGCGCCGGCTGCCCGCCACGCTCCGGGTGATCGCGCCCGACCTGCGCGGGTACGGCGACACCGACCGCGCCCCGGTGGACGCCACCCGGGGGCTGGCCGACTTCGCCGACGACGTGGCCGGTCTGCTCGACGCCCCCGGGCTCTTCCCCGCCGACGCCCGGCCCGTCGTGGTCGGGCACTCCCTCGGCGGGGGAGTGGCGATGCGGCTGCTCGTCGACCATCCGCAGCGGGTCGCGGCGCTGCTGCTGGAGGCGCCGGTCTCCCCGTACGGCTTCGGCGGCACCCGGGACCTCGACGGCACCCCGACCAGCCCCGACTTCGCCGGCACCGGGGCCGGCACCGCCAACCCGGACTTCGTGGCCCGGCTCGCCGCCGGTGACCGGGGCGCGGACGCCCCGACCAGCCCCCGCAACGTGCTGCGGACGACGTACGTGGCCGACCCGGCCACCCTGGCCGAGGACGAGGAGCTGCTGCTGGACAGCGTCCTGTCCACCGCGACCGGCGACGACAACTACCCGGGCACGGCCACCGGCTCGGCGCACTGGCCCGGTACGGCCCCCGGTGAGCGGGGGGTGCTCAACGCGCTCGCCCCGGCCCACTTCCGGATCGCCGACGAGCTGATCGCCGTCGCGGTCAAGCCGCCGGTGACCTGGGTACGCGGCGACGCCGACGTGATCGTCTCCGACACCTCGCTGTTCGACCTGGCGTACCTGGGGTCGCTGGGGGTGGTGCCGGGCTGGCCCGGGGAGGCGGACTGCCCGCCGCAGCCGATGGTCGGGCAGACCCGGGCGGTGCTGGAGCGGTACGCCGCGGCCGGCGGCACGTACCGGGAGGTGGTGCTCCCCGGCTGCGGGCACAGCCCGCACCTGGAACGGCCGGCCGAGTTCGTCGCGGAGCTGCTGGCCCTCACCGGAGCGCCGGCCACGACCTGACCCTGGCAGGGTGCGTGAAATATCCCACGGCGTCTCGACAACCCGACGTCACGTGGCAGACTCCGGCGCATAACCTTAGCGGCCGTTCAAGTCGGCTGCGGAGCGAACAGGGGAGGCCGGTCGTGGCGCGCGAGTTCACCAGTGTGGGTGTGGTGGGTCTGGGCACCATGGGTGCCGGCATCGTCGAGGTCTTCGCCCGCAACGGCATCGACGTCGTCGCGGTGGAGATCTCCGAGGCGGCCGTGGAGCGCGGCCGGGTCACCCTGACCGGCTCGACCGACCGGGCGGTCGCCAAGGGCAAGCTCGCCGAGGCCGACCGGGACGCCCTGCTCTCCCGGGTCGACTTCCAGGTCGGGCTGGACGCCCTGCACTCGGTGGACCTGGTGATCGAGGCCGTCCCCGAGCACCTCGACCTGAAGCAGCGGATCTTCGCCGAGCTGGACCGGGTCTGCAAGCCCGAGGCGATCCTGGCCACCAACACCTCCTCGCTCAGCGTCACCGAGATCTCCGTCGCCACCACCCGGCCCAACCAGGTCATCGGCATCCACTTCTTCAACCCGGCCCCGGTCATGAAGCTGGTCGAGGTGGTCCGCACGGTGGTCACCTCCGCCGACGTGGTCGCCGACGTGGAGGCGCTCTGCGCACGGCTGGGCAAGGTCGACGTCACCATCAACGACCGGGCCGGCTTCATCGCCAACGCGCTGCTCTTCGGCTACCTCAACCACGCCGTCAGCATGTTCGAGGGCCGGTACGCCACCCGCGAGGACATCGACGCCGCGATGAAGCTCGGCTGCGGCCTGCCGATGGGCCCGCTCGCCCTGATGGACCTGATCGGCCTCGACACCGCGTACGAGATCCTGGACACCATGTACCGGCGCGGCGGCCGGGACCGCCGGCACGCCCCGGTGCCGCTGATCAAGCAGATGGTCACCGCGGGTCTGCTCGGCCGCAAGTCCGGCCGGGGCTTCTACACCTACGAGCGGCCCGGCTCCCCGGTGGTCGTACCCGACGAGCAGACGCCCGTGGCGGCGGAGTCGGCGCTCGCCGACGGCGCCCGCGCGATCGCGAAGGTCGGCGTGGTGGGATCCGGGACGATGGCGACCGGCATCATCGAGGTCTTCGCCAAGGCCGGCTACGAGGTCGTCTCGGTGACCCGGGGCGCGGAGAAGTCCGCCAAGGTCTTCGAGGCGGTCAAGACCTCCCTCAACAAGGGCGTGGTCCGCGGCAAGCTCAGCGAGACCGATCGGGACGCGGCACTCGGCCGGATCAACTGGTCCGCCACGCTGGAGCACCTGGCCGACGTCGACCTGGTGGTCGAGGCGGTGGTCGAGGAGCTGAGCGTCAAGAAGGCCCTCTTCGCCAGCCTCGACGAGATCTGCAAGCCCGGTGTCGTGCTCGCCACCACCACCTCGTCGCTGCCGGTGATCGACGTGGCGATGGCGACCCAGCGGCCGGCCGACGTGGTGGGGCTGCACTTCTTCAACCCGGCGCCGATCATGCCGCTGGTCGAGGTGGTGCGGACCATCCGCACCTCGGCGGAGACCACCGCCACGGCCCGCGCGGTCTGCGCCGCGCTCGGCAAGACCGGCGTGGTCTGCGGTGACCGCTCCGGTTTCATCGTCAACGCGCTGCTCTTCCCGTACCTCAACGACGCGGTGAAGATGCTGGAGGCGAGCTACTCCACCGCCGACGACATCGACCACGCGATGAAGCTGGGCTGCGGCTACCCGATGGGGCCGTTCGAGCTGCTCGACGTGGTCGGGCTGGACGTGTCGCTGGCCATCCAGCGGGAGCTCTACCTGGAGCTGCGCGAGCCGGGCTTCGCGCCGGCGCCGCTGCTGGAGCACCTGGTGACCGCCGGCTACCTGGGCCGCAAGAGCGGCCGCGGCTTCCGCGACCACACCCGTCGCTGACTCCGGTCAACGCCGGACGCCGCTGACGGCGTCCTGAGGATGTGACCTTCGAGGAGTACGTCAGCAGTCGCGGGCCGGCGCTCGTCCGGCTGGCCCGGCTCCTGACGGGGGACGAGCACCGGGCCGAGGACCTCAGCCAGGACGTGCTGGCGCGTGCCTACGTGCACTGGCGCAGGATCGCCCGGGACGACCGGCCCGACGTCTACGTGCGCCGGATACTGGCGGTGACCGTAATCTGGGGGACGTGAGCCCCCGTCGCAACCGTCCCCGCCGCGAGGACACCGACCACCTGGACTCGACCCGGGTCCGCCAGGGCGTGGAGACGGTCCAGCAGTGGCGCGACGGCGAGTGGCAGGTACGCGGCATCGGCGGCGGAGCGTCCACCAAGACGTACCGCTGCCCCGGCTGCGACCAGGAGATCCGCCCCGGCGTGGCGCACCTGGTGGCCTGGCCGGCGGACGGCACCGGTGACCTCACCGACCGGCGGCACTGGCACAGCGGCTGCTGGCGGGCCCGGGACCGGCGGGGCCCGGCGATCCAGCGGGGCCGCAGCGCCCCGAGGTACGGCTGAGCGATCTGGGTCACCCTGTCACGCCCGGGTGGGCGGCGGCGGCGACTTCGCGCCAGACTTGAGCGGTGAGCACACCGATCCGCGCGTCGTCGATCCTGCCCGCCCGCCGGGAGGAGATCGAGCTGCACACCGCCGACGGCCTCCGCCTCGTCGGTGAGCTGGCCCGGCCGCTCGACCGCGAGCCCGTTGGCACGCTGGTCTGCCTTCATCCGCTGCCCACGCACGGCGGAATGATGGACAGCCACGTCTTCCGCAAGGCGGCCTGGCGGCTGCCGGCGCTGGCCGACCTGGCGGTGCTCCGGTTCAACACCCGGGGGACCAGCAGCGTCCGCGGCACCAGCGAGGGCGCCTTCGACAACGCGGTGGGGGAGCGCTTCGACGTCGCCGCCGCCATCGAGTACGCCGAGTTCCACGAGCTGCCGAACATCTGGCTGGTCGGCTGGTCGTTCGGCACCGACCTGACGTTGAAGTTCGGCTGCGACCCGGCGGTGTCCGGGGCGATCCTGCTCTCCCCGCCGCTGCGCTACTCCCAGCCGGGGGACCTCACCATCTGGACGGAGACCGGCAAGCCGCTCACCGCCCTGGTGCCCGAGTTCGACGACTACCTGCGGCCGGCCGAGGCCCGGGAGCGCTTCGCGGCGGTGCCGCACGCCGAGGTGGTCGGGGTCGACGGCGCCAAGCACCTCTGGGTGGGCGACGCCGAGACGGCGCTGAACGAGATCGTCCGGCGGGTCAACCCGGCGGTGCCGCTGCCGCTGCCGACGACCTGGGACGGCCCGATGGAGACCGGCGACGTCAGCGCGTACGCCGACCGTACGGTGGCCTCGTTCGCCGACACGCCGGTACCCGGACCGCAGCGGGACTGACCCGTCACCGTCGCGCGGGGCGCGGGTCAGTCGGACTCGACGGTGACCGTGCTCGGCTTGGCGCTGCGCTCGTCGGTGGTCGGCTTGGTGGGCCGCTTGCCGTTCTCCCCGGTGCTGGTGATCCTGGTCGGGGTGGCCTCCCGCCCACCGGCGCCGGGCACCGCCGCCACGATCGGCTCGCCGTCGACTCCGGCGCTGGCCGTGGCACCGTCCACCGTGGTCACCGACTCGGCGCCCGGCCGGGACTTCGCGCCCCCGCCGTCCGAGGCGGGCGTGAGAGCGGGCTTGGCGCCCTTCGCGGCGGACGTCACGGTCGACTTCGCGCCGTCGGCCGCGGGCGTCGTCCGGCCCGCGCCGGTGTCGGTGGCGGGCTTCCGGGCCGCCTTGCCCCCGTCCACCGCGACGGGCCTGCCACCGTCGGCAGCGACGGGCCTGCCACCGTCCACGGCGACCGGCTTGCTGCCGGCGGCCGGCTTGGCGCCGTTCCCCGAGGTCGGAAGCGGCCGGGCGCCGTCCCCCGCCGGGCCGGCCCCGTCCATCGACGGTACGGCCGCGGTGCCGGTGACCTTGCGGAGCTGGAGTTCGGTGATCTGCCGCTGAAGCTCGTCGAACTCCTGCCGCGCCTGCCAGGTCTCCTGGCGCAGGTCGGCGAGCTGCTGCTGGGCCTGGGCGATCTCCAGCATCACCTGGGCGAGCTGCTGGCGGCCCGCCGCCGCCTCCTGCTGGGTCGCGGCGAGGTGCTGCTGCGTGGTGGCCAGGTGCTGCTGGGTGGTGGCCGCGTACTCCTCGAACTGGCGGCGTGAGGCGGCGACGTGCTCGTCGGCCTTGCGGCGCTTGTCGGCGGACTCCGTCTCGGCCCGGCTGAGCAGCGTCGCAGCCTCCTCCTCGGCGCGCTGGCGCATGGTCAGCGCGTCCTCCTCGGCGGCCCGGCGGATGCCCGCGGCGCCCTGCTCGATCTCGTCGCGCCGGGCGGTCCACTCGCGTTCCAGCTGGTCGTGCCGGGTCTTGTGCTGCTTCTCCAGCTCCTCGGACCGGGTCCGGTGCTGCTTGTCCAGCTCGTCGCGGCGCTTGGCGAACTCCTGCTCGGCGGTGGCGCGACGCTGGGCCAGCTCCCGGTCGGCGGCCTCGCGCCGGCCGTTGACCTCCTGCTCCACCCCGGCCCGCCAGGCGCCGAGCTCCTGCTGTGTCTGCGCGCGGGCGTGCTGCACGTACGCCTCGGTCTCCGACCGCATCCGCTGCACGTACGACTCGGTCTCGGCGCGGTTGCGCCGGGCCGCCTCGGCGGCCTCGGTGGTCAGCCGGTGCGCCTCCTGCCGGGCTCGGCCCCGGGTGGACTTCGCGGCCTCCTCGGCGTCGTCGGTGATCCGCTTCGCCTCCTGGAGGGCCTTGGCGTGGGTGGCCCGGCCGGCCTCGGCCGCCGACTCGGTGAGCCGCTTGGCCTCCTGCTGGGCCTTGGCGTGCACCTCCTTTGCCGCCTCGCGCAGCTCGGTCGCCTCCTGCTGGGCCTTGGCCAACGCCTCCTTGGCCGTGTCGCGCAGCTTGGTGGACTCCTGCTGGGCGCGGGCGTGGATCTCCTTCGCCGTGTCGCGCAGCTGGGTGGCCTCCTGCTGGGCCTTGGCCAGCGCCTCCTGCGCGGCCTTGCGCAGCCGGGTGGACTCGTCCTGGGCGGTGGCGCGCAGCAGGGTGGACTCGTCCTGCGCGGCCTTGCGCAGCCGGGTGGACTCGTCCTGCGCCGTGGCGCGCAGCTTGGCGGCGTCCTCCTTGGCCGACCGCAGCGTGGCTTCCGCCTCGGCCTTGCGGGCGGCGGTGTGCCGCTCCTCTTCGGAGCGTCGGGCGGCCAGCGCGATCTCGAAGTCCTTCAGGGCCTTCGCGGCCTGCTCACGCGCCTCGTCGATGATGTGCTCGGCGGCGCCTCGACGAGCCTCGATCTCCTCGTGGGCGGCGGCCAGGATCGCGTCGGCCTGCTCCTCGGCGAGGCTGAGGATCTGTTCGACCCGGGGCCCGAGGTGTCGGAACGAGGCCCGGTCCACCGCGCCGACCTGCTTACGCACCTGGGCCAGATCCCGCTGGAGGTGCTCGACCTGGCCGGCCAGCTTGTGGATCTGCGTGTACGCCTGCTCCCGCTCGGCCGCCAGGGTCGCGATCTCGTGCTCCGCACGAGCGACGTAGCGGTCTACCTGTCGTTTCTCGTACCCCCGCAGAGCGGACTCGAAGCTGGGCTCCGTGGTCACGTCCCCGCCGAGAGCGAACAGTTCCTCGCCGTGCGACATGACCCCATCCTCACACGCATACCGCCCTGCTGGGGCGATACGGACGCCCCTGTTGGGAGCTACTTCACTCGCTTCGGACGACTCGGTGTCAAGGGGTGGGAAACGGTCACGGCGTGGGGCAACACCGGTCACCCGGTGTCACCCCACGCCGTTAGCCCCGACGCTGCGGTGGGTCAGCTGGTGGTCTCCGCGGTGGCCCGCTGCTCGGTGCCGGCCTTGGCCGGCTCCGGCTTGGCCGCCGCGGCGGCCGACTGGGCCGGCACACCCGGCACGATCCCGGCGAGACCGGAGAGCATCTGGCCGAGCTGCGAGGTGACGGCGTCCTTCTGGCGGGTCAGGTCCTCCACCTCGCGGCGAGCCGCCTGGGTGGTCAGGTCCGCCTCGGTGCGAGCCTCGTGGAGCAGCCGCTTCGCCTCGGCCTTCGCCTCGTTCAGCGTCTTGTCGGCCAGCGCCTTGGCCTTGTCGACCGTCTCGTTGGCGGTGCGCTCCGAGTCGACCCGGCGGGCCTCGGCGCGCTGCTCGATCTCCTTGGCCCGCTCCTGGGCGGCGCGGGCGCGCTGCTCGGCCTCGCCGACCAGCTTCTGGGTCTGCGCGACCTGGGCGGCGTGCCGCTCCGACTCCTCGCGCTCGGCCTTCTCACGGCGCTCGGCGAGCTGGAGCTCCAGGGCCTGGAGGTCCTTGTCGCGCTTGTCGCGGGCGTCGGTGAGCAGCTTGGTCGCCTCGGCGCGCTTCTCCTCGGCCTCGCGGGCCGCCTTCGCCCGCTGCTGGGTGATCTCCCGCTCGGCGGTGGCGCGGAGGGTGGCGACCTCACGCTCGACGGTGGACTTCAGCTCGGCCACCTCGTGCGCGGTGACCGTACGCAGCTGCTTGGTCTCCCGCTCGGCGTCGGCACGGAGCGTGTCGGCCTCGCGGCGGGCCTGCACCCGGACCTCGGCGGCCTCGCGCTCGGCGGCGGTACGGACGGTGCCGGCCTCCCGCTCGGCGGTGGCCTTCATCGCGGCCGCCTCGGCCCGCGCCTTGTCGGTGATCTCCCGAGCCTCGAGGCGGGCGGCGGAGAGGATGCCCTCCGACTCGCGCTTGGCCTCGTTGCGGTGGTCGTTGGCCTGCTCCTCGGCCAGCCGGAGGATCTGCTCGACGCGGGTGCCGAGACCGGAGAGGGTCGGCCGGCTGTTCTCCTCGAGCTGCTTGTTGGTGTCGGTGAGCTTCTGCTCGAGCGCGGTCTGCCGCTGCTCGGCCTGGCGGAGCCGACGCTGCGCGTCGTTCATCCGCTGCTCGGCCTCGGCCCGAGCCTGCTCGGACTGGGTCAGCGCGGCGGTCATCCGGCCGATGAAGTCGTCGACCTGGTGGGTGTTGTATCCGCGCAGGCCAACGGTGAAATCTGGCTGCGAGTTCGCGTTATCGAAGAACGCGAGAGGGGAGGACTGCTGCTGGGGCATTGGGACATACTCGCAGACCCCCCGGGGTCGTTCGCAAGAGCGGTCCCGAGCTTTCGTGTCCTCTTTACATGGTCAACTACAAGGCCGCAGGAGACCGGACCAAACGGCGATCTTGGCAGCTCCCGGGCGCACCCGGGGTCACGCAAGGTGAGCGTGAAAAGGGCCGCGGGACATGCCCGCGGCCCTTTGTCCCGCTCACTCGAATGGCGGTCCGGTGACCGGTGCGGAAAGGCAATGGCCGCCTCGCCGCAATGGGTGAGCCGCCCTCACCCGGACGGCTCAGCGGCCGCGGAACCGGTTGATCGCGCTCTCGTGCCGGGACCGCATCTCGGTGTTCCGGACCCCCAGCCCGTCGGTGGGGGCGAGGCAGCGGACACCGACCTTGCCCTGGTGGGCGTTGCGGTGCACCTCGTACGCCGCCTGGCCGGTCTGCTCCAACGGGTAGGTCTTCGACACCGTCGGGTGGATCTGGCCGAGCGCGACGAGACGGTTGGCCTGCCACGCCTCGTGGTAGTTGGCGAAGTGGCTGCCGACGATCCGCTTGAGGTGCATCCACAGGTAACGGTTGTCGTACTGGTGCAGGAAGCCGCTGGTGGAGGCGCAGGTGACGATGGTGCCACCCTTCTTGGCCACGTAGACGCTGGCGCCGAAGGTCTCCCGGCCCGGGTGCTCGAAGACGATGTCCGGGTCCTCGCCGCCGGTCAGCTCGCGGATCCGCTCGCCGAAGCGGCGCCACTCGTCCTGGTCCTGGGTCTGCTCGTCGGACCAGAACCGGAAGCCCTCCGCGGTGCGGTCGATCACCAGCTCGGCACCCATCGACCGGCACAGCTCGGCCTTCTCCGGCGAGGAGACCACGCAGACCGGGATCGCGCCGCCGTTGAGCGCCATCTGGGTGGCGTACCCGCCGAGGCCGCCGGAGGCGCCCCAGATCAGCACCACGTCACCCTGCTTCATGTTGGCCCCGTGGTGCGAGACCAGCTGCCGGTACGCGGTGGAGTTGACCAGCCCCGGGCTGGCCGCCTCCTCCCAGCTGAGGTGACGCGGCTTCGGCATCAGCTGGTTGGCCTTGACCACGGCCAGTTCGGCGAGCCCGCCGAAGTTGGTCTCGAAGCCCCAGATCCGCTGCTGCGGGTCGAGCATGGTGTCGTCGTGGCCGGCCGCGTCCTCCAGCTCCACCGACAGGCAGTGCGCGACCACCTCGTCGCCGGCCTTCCACTTCGTCACGCCCGGGCCGGTACGCAGCACCACGCCGGCGGCGTCCGAACCCACCACGTGGTACGGCAGGTCGTGCCGGCGGGTCAGCTCGGAGAGCCGGCCGTAGCGCTGGAGGAACTTGAAGGTCGGCAGCGGCTCGAAGATGCTGGTCCAGACCGTGTTGTAGTTGATCGCGCTGGCCATCACCGCGACCAGGGCCTCGCCCGGACCGAGTTCGGGGGTGGGCACCTCCTGCAGGTGCAGCGCCTTGCGCGGGTCCTTGTCCCGGGTGGCCATCCCGTCGAACATCCGGGTCTCGTCGGCGCGGACCACCATGCCCCGGTAGCTCTCGGGTACGGGCAGTCCGGCAATGCGGGCCAGCTCGCGCTCCGGCTGGTCGGAGCCTTCTGCTGCCATGATCGCTTCGAGGATGTCCTGCACGGTGACCTCCCGTTCGTCCGCACCCACGCCGGGGGCAGGGGGTGCTGCCATCGTCGGCGCCGGTGCGACCGACCGCCATGTCGGCAATCGACACATCCGGCACCGGTCGCGCTCCTTGTGGGCCGGGACGTTACTGAACGGTAGCTAGGGTCGGAAGTCCTCTGTGAAAAACTGCATTGGCCGATGCGTGGAGCTGTCCGTGGGACACGCCTACCGCGCACCGCCGCGCTCCGTCCCGTCTCCTGGGACGGTCACGTCGTCGCCTTCGCCGCCGGCCGTCAGCGCGGCTCCGGTTCGCGGCGTGTCGGGGTGTCCGGCGACAGGGACAGTCCGACACGCCGCAAACGGCGGCACCGGGCCGGGGCGGGCGGGCGCGGTGGTCAGTGGGCGTCGGCGGCCGGCTCGACCAGCTCGACCAGGACGCCGCCGGCGTCCTTCGGGTGCACGAAGTTGATCCGGGAGTTCGCGGTGCCCCGCCTGGGCTCCGCGTAGAGCAGTCGCACGCCCCGCTCGCGCAGCGCCGCGCAGGCCGCGTCGATGTCGGCGACCGTGTACGCCACCTGCTGCACGCCCGGGCCGTTGCGGTCCAGGAACTTCGCGATGGTCGACTCCGGGGTCAGCGGGGCGAGCAGTTGCACGCAGCCGCCCTCGGTGGTCGGGCCGACGGCCAGCATCGCCTCGCGTACGCCCTGCTCGGTGTTGGTCTCGACGTGCACGCAGCGCATGCCGAAGGTGCGCTGGTAGAAGTCGATCGCGGCGTCCAGGTCGGCCACCGCGACGCCGACGTGGTCGATGCGGCGCAGCCCGACGTCTGTGACAAAGTCGGCAGCGGTCTCGACGGGGGAGTTCTCAGCCATGGCGCTAGTCTGACCGAACAATCGTTAAGGCGTACAGGTCGGCACCCCCTCGGAGGCAGGCAATGGCTTCGGTGATCGTCAGCGGCGCGCGGACCCCGATGGGGCGCCTGCTCGGCAACCTCAAGGATCTCCCGGCGACGAAGCTCGGCGGCGTCGCGATCAAGGCCGCGCTGGAGCGCGCCGGCGTCGCCCCCGACCAGGTCCAGTACGTGATCATGGGTCAGGTGCTCCAGGCCGGCACCGGTCAGATCCCGGCCCGTCAGGCCGCCGTCGAGGCCGGCATCCCGATGTCCACCCCGGCGCTGACCATCAACAAGGTCTGCCTCTCCGGGCTGGACGCGATCGCCCTGGCCGACCAGCTGATCCGGGCCGGCGAGTTCGACATCGTGGTGGCCGGCGGCATGGAGTCGATGACCAACGCCCCGCACCTGCTCCTCGGCCAGCGCACCGGCTACAAGTACGGCGACGTCACCGTCAAGGACCACATGGCGCTGGACGGGCTGACCGACGCCTGGGACTGCTGCTCGATGGGGGAGTCCACCGAGCGGCACGGCGTGAAGCACGGCATCACCCGGCAGGAGCAGGACGCGTTCGCCGCGGCCAGCCACCAGCGGGCCGCCGCCGCGCAGAAGAACGGCCACTTCGCCGACGAGATCACCCCGGTGGTCATCCCGCAGCGCAAGGGCGAGCCGCTGGTGATCAGCGAGGACGAGGGCATCCGCCCGGACACCACCGTCGAGTCGCTCGGCAAGCTCCGCCCGGCCTTCGCCAAGGACGGCACCATCACCGCCGGCAGCTCCTCGCCGATCTCCGACGGCGCCGCCGCCGTGGTCGTGATGAGCAAGGCCAAGGCCAAGGAGCTGGGGCTGACCTGGCTCGCCGAGATCGGCGCGCACGGCAACGTCGCGGGTCCGGACAACTCCCTGCACTCGCAGCCGTCGAACGCGATCAACCACGCCCTGAAGAAGGGCGGCCTGGGCATCGACGACCTCGACCTGATCGAGATCAACGAGGCGTTCGCCGCGGTCGGCATCCAGTCCACCCGCGACCTCGGCATCAGCCTCGACAAGGTCAACGTCAACGGCGGCGCGATCGCGCTGGGCCACCCGATCGGCATGTCCGGCGCCCGGCTGGTGCTGACCCTCGCGCTGGAGCTGAAGCGGCGGGGCGGTGGCACCGGGGCGGCGGCCCTCTGCGGCGGTGGCGGCCAGGGCGACGCACTGATCATCCACGTCCCGGCAGGCGGTGAGACCGCGTAGTGAGCGCGAGGAGTGAGCCGGGTCTGCGAGCCCCGCAGTCGCGAACGAAGGCGGCACAGTGAGCGAGGCTGTCGACGTCCCGGCCGCGTCCGCCGTACCGGTGCGGCGCAGTCGGGACGTACCCCTGCTGGTGGAGCGGGCCCGCGCGGGTGACCCCCGCGCGGTGGCCCGCCTGATCACCCTGGTCGAGTCCGGCGACGAGGTGCTGCCGCAGGTGGCGGCGGCGCTCGCGCCGTACGCCGGCCAGGCGCAGGTGGTGGGCCTGACCGGTTCCCCGGGTGTCGGCAAGTCCACCACCACCAACGAGCTGGTCCGGGCGCTGCGGGCGCGCGGACACCGGGTCGGGGTGCTGGCCATCGACCCGTCCAGCCCGTTCACCGGCGGGGCGATCCTCGGCGACCGGGTCCGGATGCAGGACCACGCCACCGACCCGGGCGTCTACATCCGTTCCATGTCCAGCCGGGGCCACCTCGGCGGCCTCTCCGCGGCGACGCCGCAGGCGGTCCGGGTGCTGGAGGGCGCCGGCTGCGACGTGGTGCTGGTGGAGACCGTGGGCGTCGGTCAGGCCGAGGTGGAGGTCGCCTCCCTGGCCGACACCACCCTGGTGCTGCTCGCGCCCGGCATGGGGGACGCGATCCAGGCGGTCAAGGCCGGCATCCTGGAGATCGCCGACGTCTTCGTGGTCAACAAGGCCGACCGGGACGGCGCCGACGCCACGGTCCGCGACATCCAGGGCATGATCGCCCTGGGGGAGCGCGGGCCGGGGGAGTGGCGCCCGCAGGTGGTCCGTTCGATCGCCGCGCGGGGCGAGGGGATCGACGAGATCGCCGCCGCGATCGACAAGCACCGCGGCTGGCTGGAGCAGCACGGCGAGCTGCGCCGCCGCCGGGAGGCGCGGGCCGCCGCCGAGATCGAGGCGATCGCGCTCGGCGTCCTCCGCGCCCGGATCGGTTCACTGCGCGACGGTACGGAGCTCCCGACGCTCGCCGCGAAGGTGGCCGAGGGCGGCACCGACCCGTACGCCGCCGCGGACGAGCTGCTCGCCCAGCTCCGCTCCTGACCGTTCCACTGCGGACGGTCCCCGACTAGTACGCTCGCACCGCCCCACGACGCGTGGGGCGGTGCGAGCCGTGGTGGGGAGAGCATGGACGAGGCGACGCAGGAGCTGTCGGTGACGCCGGACGCGGTGGCGGGCGGGACGACGCAGGTCTCCGACGAGGTGGTCGAGAAGATCGCGGTGGCCGCCGCGAAGTCCGTACCCGGCGTGGCCGAGCTGGGCGGCGACGTGGCCCGCTTCTTCAACGCGGTGCTCGACAAGGTGGGCCTGGACCAGGTCGGCGACGCCCGGCGGGGCTGCTCCGCGCACGTCACGGACGGCGCCGCGGTGGTCAACCTGGTGCTGGTGATCGAGGCCGGTCACCCGGTGCCGCAGGTGACCGACGGGGTGCGGGCCGCGGTGACGGCGGCGGTCGAGGGTTACGGGCTGCGCGCCGACGAGATCAACATCCGGGTCGACGACGTGGCCCTGGGCGGTCCGCCGCTGCCGCCGGCCTGAGACGACCCGCGGGGGCCGGTGCGGAACGCCGAAACGGCCGGTCCGCGAACGGGCGCCGCTCAGGTGAGCGTGGCCCGGATCTGTGGCGGCACCTGGAGCAGGTCCAGGCTGTTGCGCCACAGCGTCTCGAGCTGGGCCGGGTCGTTGAGCAGCTTCGCCAGCAGCGCGCGTCCCTCGATCTGGGCGACCATGGACCGCGCGGCTTCGCGGGTGTCGACCGACGGGCCGGCCAGCCCCCGCTCCTTCGCCTCGACGATCACCTGCTCGATGAGGTCGATCTGGGCCTCGAAGATCTCCTGGAGCCGGCTGCGGATCTCCTCGGCCTGGTTGCTCAGCTCCAGCGCGAGGTTGCCGAAGAGGCAGCCGGCGACCAGGCCGGCCTCGCGCTGCCCGGCGCGCTGCACCTCCTCGGTCGCCTCGAACAGGTCCCGTAGCCGCCGCAGCGGGTCGCGGTCGTCGCCGAGCAGCTCGACCCACCGCCGGCGCTGGTTCGCCCAGTGTTCGTCGATGACGGTGAGCGCGAGCGCCTGCTTGGACTCGAAGAAGTAGTAGAAGCTGCCCTTCGGCACGCCCGCCGTGGCGCAGATCTCCGCCACGCCCAGCGCCGAATATCCGCGCCGCTCCAGCAGCGTCGCGGCCGCTTCCAGGATCTTGTTCCGCGCGTCACTCGTCCGGCCCATGCCTTGGACGATACACGACCGGTCGGCTAGTTTTTTGTCGACCAGTCGTCTACTGGCCATCCAGGGCCGGGCCAACAGGGTCTTCGCCCGTCAGGAAGGGACACCTCATGACCACCAGTCAGGGACAGAAGGTCGCCGTGATCAGCGGCGCGTCCCAGGGCATCGGCGCCGGCCTCGTCCAGGCCTACCGCAAGCTCGGGTACGGCGTCGTGGCGACCTCGCGCTCGATCGGCGACGCCCACGACCCGGAGATCGTCACCGTCCGGGGCGACATCGCCGACGCCGCCACGGCGCAGCGGGTGGTCGGCGCGGCCCTCGAGCGCTTCGGCCGCATCGACACCCTGGTCAACAACGCCGGCATCTTCGTCGCCAAGCCGTTCACCGACTACACCGACGAGGACTTCGACCAGGTCACCGGGATCAACCTGGCCGGTTTCTTCCACCTCACCCAGCGCGCCCTGCCGCACCTGCTGGCCTCCGGCGCCGGGCACATCGTCACCATCACGACCAGCCTGGTGGACCAGCCCAACCGCAACGTCCCCTCGGTGCTCGCGTCGTTGACCAAGGGTGGCCTCAACTCCGCGACCAAGTCCCTGGCCATCGAGTACGCCAGCCGCGGGCTCCGGGTCAACGCCGTCTCGCCCGGCGTCATCAAGACCCCGATGCACCCGGTGGAGACCCACGCGGCGCTCGCCGGCCTGCACCCGGTCGGCCGAATGGGCGAGACCAGCGACATCGTCGACGCCGTCGTCTACCTCGAGTCCGCGCCCTTCGTCACCGGCGAGATCCTGCACGTCGACGGCGGCCAGAACGCCGGTCACTGACCCGCGACCCCTACCGACCCGCAACCCCTGAAAGGACCAGTGCGATGCCGATCGTCACCATCCAGATCACCCGGGAGGGCAGCACGCCCGGTACCTCGGCGGCCACCGCCGAGGAGAAGGCGGCCCTCATCAAGGGGGTCAGCCAGCTGCTGCTCGACGTCCTGAACAAGCCGCTCTCCTCGACCTTCGTGGTGATCGACGAGGTCGACACCGAGAACTGGGGACGGGGCGGCCTGCCGGTGGAGGAGTTCCGCCGCCTGGAGGGACCGGCCGCGTCCCGGTAGCCGTCGAAGCGCGTACCGGCCGGTCACGTTACCGGCCGGTACGAACTTCCTTAGCGATCGTTCAGGCACCCGTTCTACACTCGGTCTTCAGTCGAGGACCCGAGGAGGAGCCCCGCGGATGAACGCCGACGAGATCGCAGCCGGACGGGCACGCTGGCAGGCCCGCTACGACGCCGCGCGCAAGCGGGACGCCGACTTCACCACGCTGTCCGGGATGACCGTCGACCCGGTGTACGGCCCACCGGAGGGCACCGCGTACCCGGGCTTCGAGCGGATCGGCTGGCCGGGCGAGTACCCGTACACCCGGGGTCTGCACCCGACCGGGTACCGCGGCCGGACCTGGACGATCCGACAGTTCGCCGGGTTCGGCAACGCCCAGCAGACCAACGAGCGCTACAAGATGATCCTCGGCGCCGGCGGCGGTGGACTCTCGGTCGCGTTCGACATGCCCACCCTGATGGGGCGCGACTCCGACGACCCGCAGGCGCTCGGCGAGGTCGGCCACTGCGGCGTGGCGATCGACACCGCCGCCGACATGGAGACGCTCTTCGACGGCATCGACCTGGCCGGCGTCACCACCTCGATGACCATCTCCGGCCCGGCCGTGCCGGTCTTCTGCATGTACCTGGTCGCCGCCGAGCGGCAGGGCGCCGACCTGTCCAAGCTGGACGGGACGCTCCAGACCGACATCTTCAAGGAGTACATCGCGCAGAAGGAGTGGCTCTTCGACCCCGAGCCGCACCTGCGCCTGATCGGCGACCTGATGGAGTACTGCGCCCGGGAGATCCCGCGCTACAAGCCGCTCTCGGTCTCCGGCTACCACATCCGCGAGGCCGGCTCGACCGCCGCGCAGGAGCTGGCGTACACCCTCGCCGACGGCTTCGGCTACGTCGAGCTGGGCCTGTCGCGCGGGCTGGACGTCAACGTCTTCGCCCCCGGGCTGAGCTTCTTCTTCGACTCGCACGTGGACTTCTTCGAGGAGATCGCCAAGTTCCGGGCCGCCCGCCGGATCTGGGCCCGTTGGCTGCGCGACGTCTACGGCGCCACCAGCGAGAAGGCCCTCTGGCTGCGGTTCCACACCCAGACCGCCGGGGTGTCGCTGACCGCGCAGCAGCCGGTCAACAACGTGGTGCGGACCGCCGTCGAGGCGCTCGCCGCGGTGCTCGGCGGGACCAACTCGCTGCACACCAACGCGCTGGACGAGACCCTGGCGCTGCCCACCGACGAGTCCGCCGAGATCGCCCTGCGTACCCAGCAGGTGCTGATGGAGGAGACCGGGGTGGTCAACGTGGCCGACCCGCTCGGCGGCTCCTGGTACGTCGAGGCGCTCACCGACAAGATCGAGGCCGAGGCGGAGGAGATCTTCGCCCGGATCCGGCAGCTCGGCGGCGAGGGCCCGCACCAGATCGGCCCGATGACCTCCGGCATCCTGCGCGGCATCGAGGACGGCTGGTTCACCGGCCACATCGCCGAGTCGGCCTTCGTCTACCAGCAGGCGCTGGAGAAGGGCGACAAGAAGATCGTCGGGGTCAACTGCCACACCGGCACCGTCGCCAAGGACCTGGAGATCCTGCGCATCTCGCACGAGGTGGAGCTGGAGCAGCGCCGGCTGCTGGCCGAGCGGAAGTCGACCCGCGACGACGCGGCCGTACGGGCCGCGGTCGCCCGGATGGTCGAGGTCAGCCGCACCACGGAGAACATGGTCCCGGCGATGCTCGACGCCGTCCGCGCCGAAGCGACCCTCGGCGAGATCTGCGACGCGCTCCGCGCCGAGTGGGGCACCTACCGCGAACCCGCCCGCTTCTGACCCCCGTCCACCCCACCCCGCCAGCTCTCGGCTCCGGCCCCTCGGACGCGGCATCCGCCGCTGCTGTCGGGGTCCCGACCGTGAGATCGCGGGGTGGGGTGGCGTGCGACGCGGCAGGGGGATGAGCAGGGGTGAGAGTTGCAACTGTCGCCGTCGCGGTTGATCTGAGTTCAGCGGGACACGTGCGAGACTAGGTAACCATGAGCGACCCACGGATCACCTCGTCGATCTTCACCCGCGGCGCGGTCGACCTCAGCGCGCTGCGCAGCACCGCACCGGCCCCCACCCGCCCCGCCACACCGACCCAGGCCGGCCCGCCCGCCGGTCTACCGGGCGGCCCCGCCGCAGGTGGCGGCGTCGCCGTGATCGACGTGACCGAGGCCACCTTCCAGTCCGAGGTCCTCGAACGTTCGCTGAGCACACCGGTGGTCGTGGACTTCTGGGCCGAGTGGTGCGAGCCCTGCAAGCAGCTCAGCCCGGTGCTCGAGCGGCTCGCCGCCGAGGGCGGCGGGGCCTGGGTGCTCGCCAAGGTCGACGTGGACGCCAACCCCCGCATCGCCCAGATGTTCCGGGTGCAGGGCATCCCGATGGTCTACGCGGTGGTCGGCGGGCAGCCGGTCGACGCCTTCTCCGGCGTGGTGCCGGAGGCCCAGCTGCGGCAGTGGATCCAGGCGGTACTCAAGGCCGGTGGCGTGAGCGTCGCCGAGCCGGAGGACCCGCGCCTCGACGAGGCCGACGACGCCCTGATGAGCGGCGACCTGGACGCCGCCGAGCGGGCGTACCGGAAGATCCTGGCCGACGCCCCCGCGGACGCCGCGGCCGAGGCCGGCCTGGCCCAGGTCGGGGTCGCCCGCCGGGTCGCCGGCGTCGACCCCCAGGCGGCGGTCGCCGCCGCGCAGGCCGCCCCCGACGACGTCGAGGCCCAGCTGCTCGCCGCCGACATCGAGGTGCTCAGCGGCCTGGCCGACCAGGCGTACGCCCGCCTGGTGGGCCTGGTCCGCCGGACCTCCGGCGACGACCGGGAAAAGGTACGCCAGCACCTGGTCTCGCTCTTCACCATCGCCGGCCCGGACGACCCCGCGGTCGCGTCGGCCCGACGGGCCCTGGCCAGCGCACTGTTCTGAGTTCCCAGTACGCCAGCGCGGGCCGGCGTTCCGGCCGGCCCGCCCGACCACCGAGGACGGGAGCCCATGATGCGCCGGATCGCCGTCCTCGACGCGCCGACGAACCTGGGTCTGCGACCACCCACGTCCACCTCCGTGCCCGGCTGCGCCAAGGCGCCCGGCGCGCTGCGTGACCAGGGGCTGCTCGCCCGGCTGCGGGCCCGCGACGCGGGCTGCCTCACCCCGCCCCGGTACGACCCGGGCGACTGGCGGCCCGGCGACGGCGTCTGCCACGCCCGGGAGATCTCCGGCTACTCGCTGACCCTCGCCGACCGGATCGGCGAGATCATCGACCGGGGCGAGTTCCCGCTGGTGCTCGGCGGGGACTGCTCGGTGCTGCTCGGCTCGGCGTTGGCCATGCACCGGCTGGGCGAGGCGGTCGGCGGGCGGATCGGGCTGGTCTTCGTCGACGGCCACTCCGACTTCCGGCACCCCGGCAACGCCTCCTACGTGGGCGCGGCGGCGGGGGAGGACCTCGCCCTGGTGACCGGGCGGGGACAGGCCGACCTGGCCGCCATCGAGGGACGACGGCCCTACTTCCGGGACATCGACGTGGTCGTGCTCGGCATCCGCGCGCAGGACGAGTACCGCCTCGACCTCCAGGCCGCCGGCATCACCACCCGGCCGGTGCCGGCGCTGCGCGCCGAGGGCGCCGCCCGGACCGCCCAGTGGGCGCACGAGCAGCTCGCCGACTGCGCCGGCTACTGGGTGCACATCGACGTGGACGTGCTCGACCCGGCCGTGATGCCGGCCGTCGACGCGCCCGACCCGGGCGGGATCGCCTTCGCCGAGCTGGAGATCCTGCTCGCCGGCCTGGTGGACACCCCGCACTGCCTCGGCGTCGAGCTGACCGTCTTCGACCCCGACTACGACCCGGACGGCTCGTACGCCGCCGAGATCGTCAACACCGTCGTGGCCGGGCTGGCCCCGGTCTCCGCACCGGGGGCGGTGCCGCCCCGGCTGCTGCCGTCGGCCCCGCCGCCGCAGCGCGTCCGCTCCGTCGGGCCGGGGCTCCTCGTCGGTGCGGCCACCCCGTCCGACAACGGCGCCGGCGCGGCCGACCGTTCGGGGCCGGGCTCGCCGTTGGCCGGCACCCCCGTGCCCGGCACGACGGTCGGGCCGACCGGGCCGGCGACGGGGGAGCCGATGCCGGGCCCGGGAGTCCTCGTGGCCGGGGACCTCGCGCCGGCGCCGGGGGAGACGCCGGTGCCGGCGGTCGCCGTCGAGCCGGTCGGACCGCCCGCCGCCGTCGGGCCCGGCCTGCTCCGCCGGGTGCCCCGCGCCGAGGAGGACGGGGCGTCGGAGGACGGCCCGTCGTCGTCCGCCGGCATCGCCTGACGGCTCCGCCTCCGGCCCTGCGGCCATCCGCGCGCTGCCGTGCGGCCACCCTGCCCGGGCCGGTCCCGACGGTGCCGCCCGCATGATCGACTCCGTTTGCGGCGGGTCGGGGTATCCCGGCGGGCGGACACCCCGACCCGCCGCAAACGGGGTGACCGGCAGTCGTTCGGCCGGCGGGTCTGGAGGGGCGGGTCAGCGGAGGGCGCGGAGGAAGCGCTCGGTGATCGGGACCGCGCTGTCGGTGCTCGACCCGCCCCGCTCGACGAAGACGGCGAACGCGACGTCGCCCTGCCAGCCCACGAACCAGGCGTGGGTGTTCTTCGGGTTGTTGTCGTACTCGGCGGTGCCGGTCTTGCCGTGCACCGGGCCGCCCGGCACGTCGGCGAGGGCCTTCGCGGTGCCGGCGGTGACCACCTCGCGCATCATCGCCCGCAGCGGCTCCACCGCCGCGGCCTTGAGCTGCGGGCCGGGCTCCGCCGGCTTGGTCGGGGCCGGGTCCGACACCAGCTTCGGCTGCTCCCAGCGGCCCCGGGCCACGGCGGCGGTGGCGCCGGCCATGGCCAGCGGGCTGACCACGGTGGTGCCCTGGCCGATGGCCGCGGCGGCCTGCTCGACCGGGGGGCCGTTGGCGGAGACCTTGCCGGTGAAGACCTCCGCACCGAGGTCCCAGCTGCCCTCCAGGCCGAGGGTACGGGCGGTCTGGGCGAGCCCGTCGGGGCCGAGCTGCGCCGCCAGCGAGGCGAAGGCGGTGTTGCAGGACTTGGCGAAGTCCGTCCGGAACGGCACCTTGCCGAGGACGAAGTCGTCGGAGTTCTTGAACTGGCGGCCCTCCACGGAGACGTTCTTCGGGCAGTCCACGATGGCGTCCGCGGTGACGGCGCCACGGTCCAGCAGGCCGAGGGCGCTCACCATCTTGAAGGTGGAGCCCGGGGGCACCTGTGCGGTGAACGCCAGGTTCTCCCCGGCCGCGCCCGGGCCGTTGGCCACGGCGAGCACCGCGCCGTCGCTGATCCGTACGGCGACCAGGGCGGAGCGCCGCTTCTCGCCGCGCAGGGCGGCGTCGGCCGCGTTCTGGGTGGCCACGTCCAGGGTGGTCCGCAGCGCCTGCCCGGGTTTCGGCTCGCGGCGGAACAGCTCCGTGCCGGTCGGCGCCAGCTTGCCGTCGGGGCCCGGACGCGTGGTGACGACGGTGAGGCCGGGGACGCCGCGCAGCCGGTCGTCGTAACGGCCCTGGAGACCGCCGTGGCCGACGAGATCACCCTGGACGTACCGGTCGGGGTGGGCGGCGAGGTCGTCGGCCCGGGCCGGGTCGACCGTGCCGAGCAGGGCCCGGGCGAACTCCCGGGTGGGGGCCAGGTCCAGCTTGTCGGTCGGGAACAGGGTGCCGGGCAGGTCGTGGATGCGCGAGCGGATCTGCCGGTACGCCTCGTCCCGCAGCGTCACCACTTCCACGAAGGCCTCCGGATCGGCCTCTTTGAGTCGTTTCGGCAGGTCGGAGAGGTCCACCGGAGGAGTGATCGGCGGCTTGACCGCCTTGAAGGCGGCGTCGAGCTGCTTCACCAGGGCGGGTACGTCGGTGACCTCCCGGGGGTGCAGCCCGACCCGGACCACCGGCCGGGGGGCCACGATCGGCTGGCCCGCCCCGTCCAGGACGCCGGCGCGGGGGCTCGCGTCGCGGCGCAGCGCCAACCGGTCGCCCTCGGTGAGCTGCTCGTGCACCAGTTGCGGCTCCCAGATCACCTGCCACTGGTCGCCGCCGGCGCGGCGCAGCCGCACCGGCCGGTCGTACGCCCAGGTGGTCTGGCCCGGCAACGCCCACTCCACCCGGATCTTCGCGGTGGCGATGTCCTTGGTGATCTCGGCCTCGCCGGAGCGGCGCAGCGTGGGCGGGGTGGCGGCCAGCTCCCCGGTAAGCGCCTTGAGCTCCTGGGCGACCTCGGTGGCCGGCACCCGGGCGCCGGTCGGGTCGATGAAGCCGACCGCGTTGAGGTCCCCGGAGCGCCAGCCGGTGAGGAAGGCGTCCACGCTGCCCTCCGGCCCCTCGCCGTCGGAGCAGCCGACCAGCCCGCCGGCCGTCAGCACGGTGGCGGTCAGCGCCGCGAGGACCCGCGGGAGGTGCGTACGGTGACGGCGGTATGGGTACGACAGGGGCATGGAGCCTTACCTCCGCGATCTCGGGTCCGCCCTGCACGCTAGTACGCCCGCGCCTGCGGCACTGTCCCGCAGGGCCGCACGCTGCGGCGAAGACGGAGCTGCGGGAGTGTGATGAACATCGCGAGTCCGGGTACTCCGCGACCGGCCGACCGTGGATCTGCAACGGGTGAAAGGACAAAGTCCCGAACCGGACGTCCGGCTGGTGGTCCGCCGACGAACGTGTCGAACGGCAGGGCCTAGGCTGAGCGGCAGAGTGACCCACAACGCGGTGGGTCGAGGGGAGTGGCACCGATGGACCGGCGTCCGGCGTTCAAACCGGGACCCGACCTCCGGCAGGCTGACACCGGCCGGGACGACAACTTCGATTCGGCGACCGACGGGGACGGCCCCGGCCGACTCGACACAGGAGTGACCGGCAGGACCGGTTCGAGTATCGACACCCTCTACGAGCTGGGGCATCCCGCCGAGGCCCTCGGCGACGACGTGGAGGACGCGGAGCTCGACGAGCCGGTACCCAACGCGGAGCGCCTGGTCGCCCAGGCGATGGCGTTGGCCGGTGAGGATCACGACGCGGCGGCCCTGGTGGGCCGGTTCTGGCGGTTCGCGCCGGACGAGGAGCTGATCGGGTTCACCGCGGAGGAGATGCTCGAAGCGGCCCGGGCGCACCGCGACCTGGCCCAGCAGCGGGTACCGGGGGAGCTGAAGCTCCGCATCCACGAGCCCCACGCCGAGCAGCACCACACCGTGATCGAGATCGTCACCGACGACATGCCGTTCCTGGTCGACTCGGTGACCGCCCTGCTCAACGCCCACCACCTCGACGTCCATCTGCTGGTGCACCCGTTGGTGGTGGTCCGGCGGGAGCCGCTGGGCCGGCTCACCGAGGTCGCCGCCGACGTGGAGCCCGACGACGCGATCGCCGGCGATCTGGTCGAGAGCTGGATGCGGGTCGAGATCGACCCGGTCCGCGACGCCGGTCACCGCGAGCAGTTGCGCCGCGAGTTGCAGCGGGTGCTCACCGACGTCCGGGAGGCCGTCGAGGACTGGCCGAAGATGCGCCAGCGCGCCCTGGCCCTCGCCGACGACCTGGCCGCCGCGCGGACCTCGGACAACCGCCCACCGGTGCCGGAGAAGGACATCACCGACTCGGTGGAGCTGCTCCGCTGGCTGGCCCACGACCACTTCACCTTCCTCGGCTACCGGGAGTACCGGCTGGTGGACGAGTCGGGCGAGGGCGGTCCGGCGCTGGAGGCGGTGCTCGGCACCGGGCTGGGCATCCTGCGCTCCGACTCACCGGAGGTCCGGACGCTGTCGTCGATGACCCCCGAGGCGCACGAGAAGGTGATGGAGAAGCGTCTGCTGATCATCACCAAGGCGAACTCCCGGGCGACCGTGCACCGGTCGGCGTACCTGGACTACATCGGCTTCAAGATCTTCAACGAGGCCGGCGAGGTGGTCGGTGAGCGGCGCTTCCTGGGCCTCTTCTCGACCGCGGCGTACCGGACCAGCGTCCGCGAGCTGCCCGTGGTCCGCCGCAAGGTGGCCGAGGTGCTGGACCGCTCCGGGCTGAGCCAGCGCAGCCACTCCGGCAAGGACCTGCTCCAGATCCTGGAGACCTACCCGCGCGACGAGCTGTTCCAGATCAAGACCGACGACCTGTACCAAGCGGTGATCGGTGTCCTGCGGATGGCCGGTCGCCGGCAGCTGCGGGTCTTCCTGCGCCGGGACGCGTACGGGCGGTTCATCTCCTGCCTGATCTACCTGCCCCGGGACCGGTTCACCACTCAGAACCGGCTGCGCATGCAGGACATCCTGCTGCGTGAGCTGAACGGTGTCGGGGTGGACTACACCACCCGGGTGACCGAGTCGATGCTGGCCCGGGTGCACTTCATCGTCCGGACCGACCCGGCCAACCCGCCCGGCGACATCGACGCCGACCTGCTCGCCGAGGAGCTGGCCGACGCCACCCGGCTCTGGGACGACGACTACCGGCTGGTGCTGGAGCGCAAGCTCGGCGACGAGCAGGCCAAGCACCTGTTCAGCCGGTACGCCGACGCGTTCCCCGAGGGCTACAAGGACGGGCACACGCCGTACGAGGCGATGAAGGACCTGGCCAAGCTGGAGCTGCTGGAGGAGCCCGGCCAGCTGGAGATGCACCTGTTCCGCAAGCAGTTGGCACCGCGGACCAGCCTGCGGGGCGCCGTCGTCGACGAGACGATGGACGTCCGGTTCAAGGTCTACCGGTACGGCGAGCCGATGATGCTCTCCGCCGTGCTGCCGGTGCTGCACTCGCTCGGCGTCCGGGTGGTCGACGAGCACCCGTACGAGGTGGACCGGGTCGACGGCCGGGTCTTCCTCTACGACTTCGGTCTGCGCCTGCCCGAGGCGCACCAGGAGCTGGCCGAGGTGCGCCCGCACGTGGAGAACGCGTTCGCCGCGGCGTGGCGGGGCGAGGCCGAGGTGGACGGCTTCAACGAGCTGGTGCTGCGCGGTGGCCTCACCTGGCGGCAGGTGGTGGTGCTGCGCGCCTACGCGAAGTACATGCGCCAGGCCGGCACCGTCTTCTCCCAGGACTACATGGAGCAGACCTTCATCGCGTACCCGAAGATCGCGGCGCTGCTGGTCGAGCTCTTCGAGGTGCGGTTCGCTCCGGGTCCGATGAGCATGCAGGAGCGCCGGCAGCGCGGCGACGAGCTCGTCACCGCGATCGGCGCGGCCCTCGACGACGTGGCCAGCCTGGACCAGGACCGCATCCTGCGGGCGTACCTGACCATGATCCAGGCCACCCTGCGGACCAGCTTCTACCAGAAGCCGGTCGGCGGTCGGCCGAAGTCGTACGTCGCCTTCAAGCTGGACCCGCAGGCGATTCCCGACCTGCCGGCGCCCCGGCCGAAGTTCGAGATCTTCGTCTACTCGCCCCGGTTCGAAGCTGTGCACCTGCGGTTCGGGCCGGTGGCCCGCGGCGGGTTGCGCTGGTCCGACCGGCGGGAGGACTTCCGCACCGAGGTGCTGGGCCTGGTCAAGGCGCAGATGGTGAAGAACGCCGTGATCGTGCCGGTGGGCGCGAAGGGCGGCTTCGTGCTCAAGCAGAAGCCGGGGGACCGGGACGAGGCCGTCGCCTGCTACAAGGAGTTCGTCGGCGCGATGCTCGATGTCACCGACAACATCTCCGCCGGTGAGATCGTGCCCCCGACCGATGTGGTGCGGCACGACGACGACGACCCGTACCTGGTGGTGGCGGCGGACAAGGGCACCGCGACGTTCTCCGACGTCGCCAACGAGATCTCGGCCGCGCACAACTTCTGGCTGGGCGACGCGTTCGCCTCCGGCGGTTCGGCCGGCTACGACCACAAGAAGATGGGCATCACCGCCCGGGGCGCCTGGGAGTCGGTGAAGCGGCACTTCCGGGAGATGGGCCACGACACGCAGACCCAGGACTTCACGGTGGTCGGCGTCGGCGACATGTCCGGCGACGTGTTCGGCAACGGGATGCTGCTCTCCGAGCACATCCGGTTGGTGGCCGCCTTCGACCACCGGCACATCTTCCTCGACCCGGACCCGGACGCCGCCAGTTCGTACGCCGAGCGCAAGCGGCTGTTCGACCTGCCCCGGTCGTCCTGGGAGGACTACGACCGCAAGCTGATCTCGGAGGGCGGCGGGATCTTCCCGCGTACCGCGAAGTCGATCCCGATCACGCCGCAGGTCCGCGCGGCCATCGGGCTGGACGACGACGTCACGCAGCTCAGCCCGCAGGAGCTGATGAAGGCGATCCTCACCGCGCCGGTGGACCTGTTCTGGAACGGCGGCATCGGCACGTACGTGAAGGCGTCGAGCCAGACCAACGCCGAGGTGGGCGACAAGTCCAACGACGCGATCCGGGTGGACGGCAAGAGCCTGCGCTGCCGGGTGGTCGGCGAGGGCGGCAACCTGGGCTGCACCCAGCTCGGCCGGATCGAGTACGCCCTGACGGGCGGGCGGATCTACACCGACTTCATCGACAACGCGGCCGGCGTGGACTGCTCCGACCACGAGGTGAACATCAAGATCCTGCTCAACACGGCGGTCGCCGACGGCGCGCTGGACGTCCCCGAACGGGACGATCTGCTCGCCCAGATGACCGACGAGGTCGCCGAGCTGGTGCTGCGGGACAACTACGACCAGGCGCGGGCGATCAACAACGCCCAGGCCCAGGCCAGTTCGCTGCTCCCGGTGCACCGCCGGATGATCAACGAGCTGGAGCGGGCCGGTCAGCTCGACCGCGCGCTGGAGGCGCTGCCGCCGGACGAGGAGCTGGCGGTCCGCACCGAGTCGGGGCTGACCGCGCCGGAGTTCGCGGTGCTGCTCGCGTACGTGAAGATCGTGCTCGAGCGGGAGATCCTGGCCGAGGGCCTGGCCGACGAGGAGTGGACGACCGACATCCTGGTCAACTACTTCCCGACCCCGATGCGGCAGCGCTTCGCGGACCGGATGTCCCAGCACCGGCTGCGGCGCGAGATCGTCACCACCGTGCTGGTCAACGAGGCCATCAACCGGGGCGGCATCTCGTTCGTCTTCCGGGTGGTCGAGGAGACCGCGGCGTCCGCGGCGGACGTGATCCGGGCGTACGTCGTGGTCCGCGAGGTCTTCGGGCTGGGCCAGCTCTGGGACGCCGTGGAGGCGCTGGACAACAAGATCTCCCCGGAGTTGCAGACCAGCGTCTACCTGGACACCCGTCGGCTGGTCGACCGGGCGGTGCGCTGGCTGGTCACCAACCGGCGCTCGCCGATCGACGTGCCGGCCGAGATCGCCCGGCTGCGGGACGGGGTGGCCCGACTCCTGCCGAACCTGGAGGAGCGGTTCTACGGCAGCGAGCGCGAGTCGCTGGCGGCGCACATCGACTCGATGTCCGCCAAGGGGCTGCCGCGCGAGCTGGCCGAGCAGGCGACCCGGCTGATGTACAGCTTCGGCCTGCTGGACGTGGTGGAGACCGCCACCACCACCGGACGGGACGTCGGCGAGGTGGCCTCGGTCTACTTCGTCCTCTCCGACCTGTTCCGGGTCGACTCGCTGCTGTCGAAGATCTCCCTGCTGCCGCGGGAGGACCGCTGGCAGACGCTGGCCCGGATGGCGCTGCGCTACGACCTGTACGCCGCGTTGGCCGCGCTCACCGCGGAGGTCCTCGGCTCCACCGCGGACAGCCTGCCCCCACACGAGCGGGTGCAGGAGTGGGAGGAGTCGAACGCCACCTCCATCCACCGGGCCCGCCGGGCGATGGGTGAGTTCGACGAGTCGCGGGCGGACCTCGCCGCCCTTTCGGTGCTGCTGCGCCAGATCCGCACCCTGGTGCGAACCTCCGCCGCGGCCTGACCGTGCACGTGCCTGCGGCGGGCCGGGTGTTCCCGGCCCGCCGCAGATGTGTCCCGGCGCTTCAGGCGGTCATCGTGGCGTAGACGACCACGTTGCTCAGGTAGCTGGCGGAGGCCTTGTCGAAGGTGCCACCGCAGGTGACCACCCGTAGCCCCGGTCGGTCGCTCGGGCCGTAGACCCGTTCCGTGGGGAAGGCCGTCTTCGGGTACGACGTCACCTCGTCGACGATGAAGGTCGCCTTCGTCCCGTCGGTGCGGGCCACCGTGATGAGGTCTCCCCGCTGCATGGAACCCAGCTCGAAGAAGACGGCCGGGCCGAGGTGCACCGAGTCGACGTGCCCGACGATCACGGCGTTACCGGCCTCGCCGGGGCTGGAGCCGGGTTCGTACCAGCCGGCGCGCTGGGCCTGGTCCAGCGGAGGCACCTGGACGGTGCCGTCGGGGTTGGTGCCCAGTGCCATGACCTCGGCGTCCACCCCGATGCGGGGGATGGAGATGGTGGTGGGTGCGGACCGGGCGAGCGGCGCGACGGCCGGCCCGTCAGCGGGGGATGGGCCGCCCAGATCACCGTCGGTGACCGGCGCGGTGGCCAGGGGATTGCCCTGGGGAGTGGCCTGGGGAGTTCCCTGGGGAGTGGCCTGGGCCGCCGGTTGCGGCGGGCGGGGCGGGGGAACGGTGCGCAGCGACGCGCCGATCATCCCGGCACCGCCCATGGCCAGCAGGACGACGACGGCCGCGCCGGCGGCGCGCCACGGTTTCCCGTGACGGCCGCCGGCCCGTGTCGCCGTCAGATCAGACGAGCCCATTGGCCCGACGACGCCGCATCAGCACGATGCCACCGAGGGCGGCCGCGCCGATCATGCCCGCACCAGTGGCGGCCATCTCACGGTCGGCCCCGGTGGTGGCCATGCCACCGTCGCCGCCGTCCACGCCACCCTTGGGCAGGACCACCAGCTTGCCCTCGCCGCACGAGCCCTTGAGCTCGTATTCGCCGGGACGGGCGTCCTTGTCGACCTTGGCCTCGCCGTAGTAGACGAAGTCGTAGTCCCGGTCCTTGTGGTCGCGGTCGCGGTCCCGGTCCCGGTCGCGGTCCCGGTCGCGGTCGCGGTCGCGGTCCCGGTCGTAGTCCCGGTCCTTGTGGTCGCGGTCGCGGTCACGGTCCCGGTCGTGGTCCCGGTCCTTGTGGTCCCAGCCGTCGTGCCGGTCCCAGTAGTCCCGGTCCTTGTGGTCGCGGTCGCGGTCGCGGTCCCGGTCACGGTCCCGGTCGTGGTCGCGGTCCTTGTGGTCGCGGTCGCGGTCACGGTCCCGGTCGTGGTCCCGGTCCTTGTG
>NZ_JBAKHM010000008.1:0-142999 GCF_036902725.1 Micromonospora psammae
GCGGTCGCGGTCGCGGTCCCGGTCACGGTCCCGGTCGTGGTCGCGGTCCTTGTGGTCGCGGTCCTTGTGGTCGCGGTCGCGGTCACGGTCCCGGTCGTAGTCCCGGTCCTTGTGGTCGCGGTCGCGGTCCCGGTCGTAGTCCCGGTCCTTGTGGTCGCGGTCCCGGTCGCGGTCCCGGTCGTAGTCCCGGTCCTTGTGGTCGCGGTCGCGGTCCCGGTCGTAGTCCCGGTCCTTGTGGTCGCGGTCACGGTCGCGGTCACGGTCCCGGTCCCGGTCCCGGTCCCGGTCGCGGTCGTGGTCGCGGTCCTTGTCGTCGCCGTAGCCGTTGTGGTCCCGGTCCGGGCCCTGGCCGCCCGTGGCGAAGCCGCCACCCTGGCCGTTCCAGTCCTTGCCGTTGTGGTCCTTGTCCTTGTCGTCCTTGCCGTTGTGGTCCTTGTCCTTGTCGTCCTTGCCCTTGTGGTCCTTGTCCTTGTCGTCCTTGCCCTTGTGGTCCTTGTCCTTGTCGTCCTTGCCGTTGTAGTCCTTGCCGTTGTAGTCCTTGTCGTCCTTGTCGTTGTAGTCCTTGTCGTTGTAGTCCTTGCCGTTGTAGTCCTTGTAGTCCTTGTCGTTGTAGTCCTTGCGGTCCCCGCGCCGGTCGTTGTCGACCCGCTTCAGATCGACCTTGCCGGTGACCTTCGACCAGACGTAGGCGTGCTCCTGCTTGTCCTCGCAGACCTGGAGGAACTTGACCTTGTCGCCGGGCTCGACGATCTTCGGCTTGGCGTAGACCTTGCCGTCCCGGTCCCTGCCGTCGTGGTGGCCGTCCGCGAACGCGATCCCCGGCGTGAAAACCAGGAGGGACGCGCCACCGAGGGCGGCACCCGCTACGACCTTCCCGAGCATCTTCTTAGCCATGACCTGCGTCACTCCATCCCTGTTGTCCTGAGCCCGACGACAGTCGAGCTATGGCCAACGTTAGACCGTTTCGCGAGCTATCCGAGGAAAGATTCGCGTTTTAGCGTTTGCGGGTGATCGGCGCGGAAGGGGTGCTAGATGGCTTCTGTGCGGCTTGCGCTGTCGCGGTGTCCTTGTCGCCCCGCCGCGCCCTCCGGGTGGTGCCCGACCGTGACCGGTGTACGTCCGGGTTTCCCGGGTGGACGACAGGCATCGAACCATTGCCATGGAAGCGCTCCCATGCGAGAATCGCTGCACGCGGTTCGGGGAGCCACACCGCACCGGCAGATGTCGAGGGCAACCGGTCCGACCGGGCGGCGTCTGCGCCCGACCACCCCGAACGGGGTCGGTCAGCTCACCACCACCACCGCCCGTCCGTCCTGGACGGGCAGACCCCGAGACATCCCCCGTTGGCACCGAGGTCGTCCGTTCCGGGCGCCCGCCGGGCCATTTCGCCGGGCCGTACGCGGACCCGGTCTCGCCCAAGGAGTTCAGTGGTATGAATCTGTGGAGAAGTCTGTCCGGCCGGCGCCGGGCGCTCGCCCTCACCGGTGCGAGCGCCCTGGTGGTGGGCGGGCTGGTGGCCATTCCGGTCACCGCGGCGCAGGCCGCGACCCAGTGCAGCGTCGACTACACCACCAGCGACTGGCCGGGTGGTTTCACCGCCACCGTCGTCATCAGGAACGTCGGTGACCCGGTGAGTTCCTGGAACCTCGGCTTCACCTTCCCTGACGGTGGTCAGAAGGTGCAGCAGGGCTGGTCGGCGAAGTGGTCGCAGACCGGCCAGAACGTGACCGCGACCAACGAGTCCTGGAACGGTGCGCTGGGCACCGGAGCAAGCACCAGCATCGGCTTCAACGGGGCCTGGAGCGGCAGCAACCCGAAGCCGACCTCGTTCACCCTGAACGGCGTCGTCTGCAACGGCGGCAACCCGACCCCGACGCCGACCAACCCGACCCCGACGCCGACCAACCCCACCCCGACGCCCCCCACACCGGGGCAGAAGGTGGACAACCCGTACGTCGGGGTGAAGGGGTACGTGAACCCGGAGTGGAAGGCCAAGGCGGACGCCGAGCCCGGCGGTAGCCGGGTCTCGAACAATCCGACCGCCGTCTGGTTGGACCGGATCGCCGCCATCAACGGCACCCCGGACAGCAGCTCCAACGGCGCCTTCGGGGTGCGTGACCACCTGAACGAGGCGCTCAAGCAGGGGGCCGGCTACATCCAGTTCGTGATCTACAACCTGCCGGGCCGGGACTGCGCCGCCCTCGCCTCCAACGGCGAGCTGGGCCCGGACGAGCTGCCCCGCTACAAGGCCGAGTACATCGACCCGATCGCCGCGATCCAGGCCGACCCGAAGTACGCCAGCCTGCGGATCATCAACATCATCGAGATCGACTCGCTGCCCAACCTGGTGACCAACACCTCCGGTCAGCCCGGCGGCACGGCCATGTGTGACACGGTCAAGGCCAACGGCGCGTACGTGAACGGGGTCGGCTACGCCCTGGCCAAGCTGGGCGCGATCGGCAACGTCTACAACTACATCGACGCCGCGCACCACGGCTGGATCGGCTGGGACAGCAACTTCGGCCCGACCGCCGACATGCTGAAGAGCGCGGCCGTCGCCTCCGGCAGCACGGTGAAGAACGTGCACGGCTTCATCGTCAACACCGCGAACTACTCCGCGCTTCGGGAGCCGTACATCAAGATCACCGACACGGTGAACGGCCAGACTGTCCGCCAATCGAAGTGGATCGACTGGAACCAGTACGTCGACGAGCTGTCGTTCGCCCAGGCGTTCCGCAACAAGCTGGTCTCGGTCGGCTTCGAGCCGGGCATCGGCATGCTGATCGACACCTCCCGCAACGGCTGGGGCGGCGCCGCCCGGCCCACCGGCCCGGGTGCTCTCACCAGCGTCGACACCTACGTCAACGGTGGCCGCGTCGACCGTCGGATCCACGCCGGCAACTGGTGCAACCAGGCCGGCGCGGGCCTCGGCGAGCGGCCGAAGGCCGCGCCGGAGCCGGGCATCGACGCGTACGTCTGGGTCAAGCCCCCGGGCGAGTCGGACGGCTCCAGCAAGCTCATCCCGAACACCGAGGGCAAGGGCTTCGACCGGATGTGCGACCCGACCTACACCGGCAACGCCCGCAACGGCAACAGCATGACCGGTGCCCTGCCGAACGCGCCGATCTCCGGCGCCTGGTTCTCCGCCCAGTTCCAGGAGCTCATGCGGAACGCCTACCCGGCGCTGTAGGACAGCGACGGTGGGACGGCACGCCCACCTGCCGCGGCAGGAGTGAGGCACTGCCGCGGCGGGTTCCCCGGGCCCCCGACCATTGGCCGGTACGACGGTCAGGGCACCGTACGCTCGATCGCCGCCGGGCCCATCTCGGCCAGGTCACGCCGGGCCCGCTCGATGTTCTTCGGCGACAGGTCCTGCCCTCGGGCCTTCACCAGGTCCTCCGGCTCCCACGGCTGCTCGGCCCCGGTGCGGATGTTGTCCCCACCGGCACCGGTGCCCGTGCCGGTGGCGCCGGTGCCCGCCGCGTACGGGTCGCCGATCAGTTCCTCCGTCGGCGTGCCGCCGGGCTGCTCCCCGGGTGCGGTGAAGGACGGGTTGTCCGGATCGGCGCCGCCGCCGGTGGCGAGCTGCGGCACGGTGCTCTCGTCGTCCACCGCCGCCGCCACCTCCGGGCTCTCCTCCAGCGGCCGGCCGCGGTTCGGGTCACGATCCGTCATGGCGTTGCCCTCCTGTCCCCGACGTTCTGCGATTTCGCGTACCCCGTCGGGCCCGGCCCATGCCGCTGCGGCTCACGCCTTCCGGGCCTCCTCCTCGGTGGGCGGCTCGGCCGGACGGATCCACTGCCAGGCCAGCATGAGCAGCCCGAAGGCGAACATCCCCAGGCCGGCCCAGAGGTTGATCCGGACGCCCTGCGCCTTCTCGAGGTCCGCCGCCGAGTCGAAGAGACCGACGAGCCCGACGATCACCCCGTACACGACGAAGAGCCCACCGATGACCCGGCGGATGTCGAACAACCGGGCGGCCGCCGAGGCGCGGCGCTCCCGTTCGGTCTCCTCGACCAGCGGGTCGTGCGCCCGCTCGCTGTGGTGCTCCATGTGGTCAGCCTCCTTCTGGTCTGCGTCCGGCTCAGAAGACCGGGATGTAGAGGAGTACGGAGAGGACCAGGGCGATCGCGCCGAGCAGCACGGGGGAGCGCCACCAGACCGCGTCCCCGGCCAGCACGTCGCCCTTGAGGTCCACCCCGCCCATGCCGTACACCAGCCCGGTCAGCTCCTCGTCCCGCTTGGGCCGGGTGAGCGGGGTGACGATCAGGGCCACCACGGCGACCGTGACGAACGCGATGCCGGCCCCCCAGAAGCTCTCCTCCAGGTCGGAGTTGAAGTGGACGATCCCGCCCTTGTAGAGCAGGTAGGTCGCCAGCGCCGCCAGCGTGCCCGACAGCAGCGACCAGAAACCGGCCAGGGGGCTCATCCGCTTCCAGAACATGCCGATGATGAAGGTCGCGAAGAGCGGCGCGTTGAACAGCGAGAAGAGCGTCTGGATGTAGTTCATGATGTTGCTGAAGCCGGCGGCGATGAACGCCGTGCCGATGCCGACCACCACGCCGAGCACCGTGGCGAGCCGCCCGATCCGCAGGTAGTACTCGTCCGAGCGGTCCCGGCGCACGTACGCCTGCCAGATGTCGTACGTGAAGACGGTGTTGAAGCCGCTGACGTTGGCCGCCATGCCGGCCATGAACGAGGCGACCAGGCCGGTCACCGCGATCCCGAGCACCCCGTTGGGCAGCAGGTCGCGCATCAGCAGCGGGATCGCGTTGTTGTAGACCAGGTCGCCCTCCTCGGCGCCCAGCCCCTTCACCGTCGCCAGCGCGATCAGGCCGGGGATCACGGTGACCGCCGGGATGAGCAGCTTCGGGTACGCGGCGATGATCGGCGTACGTCGGGCGGCGCTCATGTTCCGCGCCGACAGGGCCCGCTGCACCTCGGCGAAGTTGGTGGTCCAGTAGCCGAAGGAGAGCACGAAGCCGAGCCCGAAGACGATGCCCAGCCAGTGCGCGCCGAGCGGGTTGTCGGTGCTGCCGGTGCCCTCCCAGGCGTGCAGGCCGGCCTCGCCGAGTTCCGAGTCGCGGACCGCGTCCATCAGGCCGGACACGCCGCCGACCTTGACCAGCCCGAGCACGGTGATCGGCACCAGCCCGGCCACGATCACGAAGAACTGGAGCACCTCGTTGTAGATCGCGCCGGAGAGCCCACCGACGGTGATGTACGCCAGCACGATCGCCGCGCCCACCACGATCGCGAACCAGAGCGGCCAGCCGAGCAGCGCCTGCATGATCAGCGCCAGCGCGTACAGGTTGACCCCGGCGATGAGCACCTGCGCCAGGGCGAAGCTGATCGCGTTGAGCAGGTGGGTGGGGCGGTTGAAGCGCAGCCGGAGGTATTCGGGGACGCTGCGGACCCGGGAGCCGTAGTAGAAGGGCATCATCACGATGCCCAGGAAGACCATCGCCGGGACGGCGCCGATCCAGTAGTAGTGAACGGTCATCATGCCGTACTGGGCGCCGTTGGCGGCCATCCCGATGATCTCGAGCGCGCCGAGGTTCGCCGAGACGAAGGCCAGGCCGGTCACCCAGGCCGGCAGGGACCGCCCGGAGAGGAAGAAGTCGACGCTGGTTTTGATCGCCCGGCGGGCGGCGAAGCCGACCCCGAGCACGGTGACGAAGTAGAGCGCCAGGATTCCGTAATCCAGCGCGTTCATGTTGAGTCGAAGACCGTCGCCGCCCATCCCGTACCCTTCATCGAGAGCCTTGCGTGGGCGCGCTACTACCCCTGGCCGCCGAATTTCATGCTGTGACGCGCGACGCCCCGGCCACCACGGTGGCCGGGGCGTCGCGGGGCAGGTCAGCGGCCCAGTACGCGGTCCAGGAAGTCGCGGTACTGCCGGACGGCCACCCGTAGCTGTTCGGTGTCGGCGGAACCGGCGTCCTGCCAGCCGCCCAGCTTCGCCTTCTGCGCGGCGAGCGCCGAGGAGAGCGCCTGGATGGCCTCCTCGACCAGCGACTGGGCCTCGCCGGCGGCCGCCCGCGGGTCGTCGACGAACCGGAGTTGGACGTCGCGCCACCGGTCCCGGAAGCTCTGCGCGGTGTCGTCGTCGAAGAGCGTCGCCGCGTGGGCCGGCACGGGAGCGCCGGCCGACAGGCCCGCCGCCCCGACGCCGGCCGCGGCCGCGGTGGCGCCACCCCCGGGGGCCTCGGCGTCCGGGTCGACCATCGTCGGGGTGGCGCTGCCGTACCCGGCGGCGCCGGCCACCACCGCCTCGTCGTCCCGCCGTACCGTCGCCGACCGGTCCTGGCGGTCGTGGCCCAGGCCGGCGGCGTGCTCCGACGCCCAGCGCTGCCGGTCGTGGATCCGGTCCGCCGCCGTCGGGTCGGCCCGCTCGTCGTCGAAGGGCCCGGTCCGCCCCGGGGCGCCGTCCCCGGGCGCCACGGTGTCCTCGCCCCGGGCGTCCCGTTCGTCCTCGGGTCGCCCGCTGGCCAGGGCCGACGCGGCGACCGCGTCGCCCACCGAGGCCGCCCCGAAGGTGGTCGGCAGCGGCGCCGGCTCGTGGAACTCGGGTCCGCGGTCACCGCCGCGCCGCGCGTCGCCCCGGTCGGCGTCCCGGACGTCGTACGGGCGGGTGTCGTCGGCCGCCCGGGGGTCGTCGAAGGTGCCCCGGTCGTCGAGGACGTCCTCGGGTACGTCGGCGCGCCCGTCCCGGTCGGTCCGCGACGCCTCGTCGGCGGGCGGCGGGACGGCCACCGGCGCGGACCGGACGACCTCCGGTCGGTCGTTGTTGACCTGCTCTTCCTGGCGCATGGTGGCGGTCTCCTCAACGGCTCGTGACGTCGTGCGAACTGTCCGGGCGGCGCTGCTCCGGCCGGTGCCCGACCGGCTCCTCGCCGAGCAGGTCGGCGAAGAGGGCGCGGTAGTGGACGACGGCCTGGCGGAGCTCCTCGGTGCTGGCCTCGCCCCGGTCGGTGCGCAGCCGGATCTCGTGCGCATCCCGGTAGTTGGTGAGGGTGCGGGCGTGGTCGACGGAGAGGTGGGCGATCTGGTCGGAGAAGTCCCCGGTGGGGTAGCCGCGCTCGGCGATCAGCCGACTGACCAGTTCGTCGGCGTCGCTGACGGTCTCGGCGGGGGAATCGATGAAGCGGACCTGGAGCTCCTCCCAGGCGGCCGCGTAGCGGGCCCGTGCCTCGGGGGCGAGCGGGGTGAGTTCGAGTTCCGCGTGCCGGCGTTCCCGGTCACGCAGCTCCCGCTCGGCGTCGGCGCGGCTCTCCCGCTCGGCGACGACCCGGTCGTACTCGGGGCCGAAGCGCTGCTTGAGCGCGCGCCGACGGCCGGCCACGACGGCCAGGGCGACCAGCGCCGCGACGACCAGTACGACGAGAACCAGAACGACTATCTGCGTGGGCGACATGGCTCCTCCTTCGCCACCGGTATTCCCTCCGTCCACTGATCGCCAATCCCGATCCCACCGACTTTCCTGGTCCGTTCCGGTACCCGGGATCCGGCTGGGCATGGCGGGGGTGCCCGGGCGACCGCCCGAAGAAAACTTGACTCGTTCCAGAAAGCCCGCTTGAGTGGGGTGGTGGTTGGGGGCGATCACGACACCCGATGCCAGCACCGATCAGGAGGAGAGCGATGAGCGACCGGGCCGACAAGCCGATCCTCACCACCCGTCAGGGTCATCCGGTGCCCAACAACCAGCAGCAGCGGACGGTCGGTTCCCGCGGCCCGGCCACGCTGGAGAACTACCACTTCCTGGAGAAGATCAGCCACTTCGACCGGGAGCGGATCCCGGAGCGGGTGGTGCACGCCCGCGGCTTCGTCGCGCACGGCGAGTTCGAGGCGTACGGGACGATCGGATCCGGGGACCAGGCCGTGCCGGCGTCCGAATTCACGAGGGCCAAGCTCTTCCAGACCAGGGGCGAGAAGACTCCGGTGTCCGTTCGCTTCTCCACCGTCATCGGCGGCCGGGACTCCTCCGAGGCGGCCCGCGACCCGCGCGGCTTCGCGGTCAAGTTCCGCACCGAGGACGGCAACTGGGACCTGGTCGGCAACAACCTGCCGGTCTTCTTCATCCGGGACGCGATCAAGTTCCCGGACGTGATCCATGCGCTGAAGCCGGACCCGGTCACGCACCGCCAGGAGCCGAACCGGATCTTCGACTTCATGTCGAACACGCCGGAGTCGATGCACATGCTGACCTGGCTGTTCAGCCCGCGCGGCATCCCGGCCAACTACCGCACCCAGGACGGCTTCGGGGTGAACACCTACCGGATGGTCAACGCCGCCGGCGAGGGTGTGCTCGTCAAGTACCACTGGAAGTCGCGGCAGGGCGTCGAGTCGCTGACCGAGGAGCAGGCCGCCGCCATCCAGGCCACCGAGCTGGGGCACGCCTCGAAGGACTGCTACGAGGCGATCGAGGGCGGCGAGTATCCGCAGTGGGAGCTCAACGTCCAGATCATGAGCGACGACGAGCACCCCGAGCTGGACTTCGACCCGCTCGACGACACCAAGACCTGGCCGGAGGACGCCTTCCCGCTGCGCCCGGTCGGCCTGATGACGCTCAACCGCAACGTCACCAACTTCCACAACGAGAACGAGCAGATCGCCTTCGGCGCCGGTGTGCTGGTGGACGGGCTGGACTTCTCCGACGACAAGATGCTCGTCGGCCGGACGTTCTCCTACTCGGACACCCAGCGCTACCGGGTCGGTCCGAACTACCTCCAACTGCCGGTCAACGCGCCGCGGGAGGACGTCCGGGTCAGCACCAACCAGGACGGCGGCCAGATGTCGTACGGCGTGGACGACCGGGGCGGCAACCCGCACATCAACTTCGAGCCGTCCTCCGTCGCCGGGCTCCGGGAGGCCGACGAGTCCTACCGGGAGTACCGACCGTTCGTCTCCGGGCAGGTCGTGCGCGCGCCGATCGAGCGGCAGAACAACTACGGCCAGGCCGGTGAGCGCTTCCGCACCATGCCGGACTGGGAGCGCGACGACCTGGTCAACAACATGGTCAACGTGCTGGGCCAGTGCGACAGGCACATCCGGGAGAAGATGGTCTGGCACTTCAGCCAGTGCGACGAGGGCTACGGCCGTCGGGTCGCCGAGGGGCTCGGCCTCTCCGCCCGGGGCTGACCAGCCGTACCCGAACGCCCCGCCGGCCCGACCCGGCCGGGCGATCGGTCTGTCCCGGATCCGACTTGATCCACAGTAGTTGGCGATAGACGGACGGTAGTGCTCCGGCGCGGGATTACGTATCCTGCCCAAGGTGCCCGCGCCGGTGCCCCCGGCCCCGAGGTCGGGCGCTGCCCGGCCGGTGCCGGCGCCGCCGCTGCCACCCCTTCCGGGCGAGGACTCATGAAGACGCGCGACTGGCCGATCCGCGCCAAGCTGACCGCCCTGGTCGTCACCCCGGTGGCCGCCCTGCTGGCACTCTGGATCTTCGCCACCACGCTCACCTTCGGTCCGGCGCTGGACCTGCTCTCCGCGCGGACTCTCCTCTACGACCTCGGGCGCCCGGGCGAGCGGGTGGTCGCCGAACTCCAACGGGAACGCCGGATCTCCGTGGTCCGGCTCGCCGGGGCGGCCGTCCAGCCCGCCCTGGTCGAGCAGCGGCGGCGCACCGACGCGGCGGTCGCCGAGCTGCGCCGCCGTCTCGGCGGCGAGCGGCTGCGCGACGCGGCCGGCGATCTGCTCGACGCCCGGCTCGACAACCTGCTCTCCGCCCTGGACGCGCTCCCCGCCGGCCGCGGCTTCATCGACCGCCGGGAGGTCGACCGGGCCGGCGCGATCGGGCTCTACACCGGCATGGTCACCTCGGCCTTCCAGACCTTCTCGGCGATGGCCACCCTGCCCGATGAGCAACTCAACCGGGAGGCGCTCGCCCTCACCGCGCTCGGCCGCTCCCGTGAGCTGCTCAACCAGAGCGACGCGCTGCTGGCCGGGGCGTTCACCGCCGGGCGGTACGCCGAGGACGAGCACCAGCGGCTGGTCCAGACCATCGGCAACGAGCGGTTCCTCACCGAGTTGGCGGTGGCCGACCTGCCCGCCGCGGACCGCAGCGCCTATCAGCGCCTGACCGAGGGCGAGGAGTTCGTCCGACTGCGCACCATGCAGGAGCGGCTGCTGCGGGCCGACCCGTCCGGCCGGCCCCCGATCGACGCCCGGGCCTGGCAGGCCAGCCACGACGCCGTCCAACAGCGGCTGCGGGACTTCGAGCTGAGCGAGGCCGACGGGCTGACCGACCGCACCGTGCCGGTGGCGGTGGGGGTCCTGGTCCGGCTCGGCGTCGCCGGGCTCCTCGGGCTGCTCGCGGTCGTGGTCTCGGTGCTGGTCGCGGTCCGGGTCGGGCGTACCCTGGCCCGCCGGCTGACCGGGGTGCGGACGGCGGCGCTGGAGATGGCCGAGCAGCGCCTGCCCGACGTGGTGGCCCGGCTGCGCCGCGGCGAGGCGGTGGACGTCGCCCGCGAGGCCCCGCCGCTGGAGTACGGCCGTGACGAGATCGGCGAGGTCGGACGGGCCTTCAACGAGGTACGCCGCACGGCGGTCCAGGCGGCGGTCGACGAGGTGACCCTGCGGCGCGGCCTCAACGAGGTCTTCCTCAACCTCGCCCGACGCAGCCAGGGGCTGGTGCACCGGCAGTTGGCCCTGCTGGACCGGATGGAGCGCCGGAGCGAGGACCCGGACGAGCTGGCCGAGCTGTTCCAGGTCGACCACCTGGCGACCCGGCTGCGACGGCACGCCGAGGACCTGGTCATCCTCGCGGGGGCGGCCCCGGGCCGGGGCTGGCGGCAACCGGTCGCCGTGCTGGACGTGGTGCGGGGGGCGGTCTCCGAGGTGGAGGCGTACCACCGGGTGGAGATCGGCGCGCTGCCGCCGGCCGGCGTGGCCGGTCGCGGGGTCGCCGACGTCATCCACCTGCTCGCCGAGCTGATCGAGAACGCCACCACCTTCTCGCCGCCGGAGACCCGGGTCGAGATCACCGGCGAGCCGACCCCCGAGGGGTACCTCGTGCACGTCACCGACCACGGCCTGGGCATGTCCGCCCCGGCGATCGAGGAGGCCAACCGGCGGCTGGCCCGGGCGCCGGAGTTCGACCCGGCCGACAGCGCCCGGCTCGGCCACTTCGTGGTGGCCCGGCTCGCCGCCCGGCACGACGTCCGGGTCACCCTCCGCGCCGGGCCGACCGGCGGCACGACCGCCGTCGTCCTGGTCCCGGCCGACCTGGTCACCGCCGAGCCGCAGCCGGCCGCCCCCGACCCGGCGCAGCGGGGGTCGGTGACCCGGCTGGCCACCCTGCCCCGACCCCGGACCACCCGCACCACCCGGGAGCGGGCCGATCAGACGGTGCTGCCGTTCGCGTCCGCCCGGGCCGCCGCGGCGGAGCCCCCCGACGGCGACGGGCTGCCCCGCCGGGTCCGCCGGCGGGGACCCACCGCCCGCCCCCGCCCGCAGGCCGGCGAGGCCGCGACGGCCCGCTCACCCGAGGAGGTACGCCGGCAGATGGCCGCACTCCAGGCCGGCACCGCCCGGGGCCGGCGCGAGGGCGCGGTGGTCCGGCCGGTGCCGTCCGGGCCGGCCGACACCCCGGCCCCCGGCGGCGCCCGCCCAGAGGGGCGGGACGTGCCCACGCCACCCCCGCCACCGGGTGACCCGGTGGCGGCCCCCCGATCCCCCGACCGCGACTGAGAGGGACATCCAGTGGTGGAAACGACGAGGCGGAGCGCCGACCTCGGCTGGCTGCTCGACGACCTGGTGGAACGCGTGCCGGCGGCCCGGGAGGCCGTGGTGCTCTCGGCCGACGGCCTGTTGCTCGGCGCCTCCGCCGAGCTGGGCCGGGACGCCGCGGAACACCTCTGCGCGCTGGCGTCCGGCTTCTCCAGCCTGGCCAAGGGCGCCAGCCGGCACCTCGACGCCGGCGAGGTGCGGCAGACGATGGTGGAGCTGGAGTCGGCGTACCTGTTCGTGACCGCCGCCGGGCAGGGCGCCTGCCTGGCCGTGGTCTGCGCGGCCGACGCGGACATCGGCCTGGTGGCGTACGAGATGGCGATGCTGGTCATCCGGGTGGGCGAGAACCTCACCGCGCCGAGCCGGGCGGCGGCGGGAGTCGCCGATGCGGGCTGAGCCGCCGGGCCCGCGGCACGAGTGGCTGGACGCCGCCGCCGGACCGGTCGTCCGCCCGTACACCCTCACCGGCGGCCGGGTGCGGGCGGCGAAGGGCTTCGACCTGGTCGCCTTCGTCCTCGCGGCGCCCGGCGCCGACCCGGCCGGCCAGCGCGGCCTGCAACCGGAGCACCGGCGGCTGGTCGAGTGCGCCCGCCGCCCCGCCGCGGTGGCGGACCTCGCCGCCGACCTGGACCTCGCGGTGGGCGTGGTCCGGGTCCTCCTCGGCGACCTTCTCGCCCGGGGGCTGGTCGCGGTGCACCAGCCGCCGGCCGCCGGAGCACCCGACAACGACATCCTCAAGGCGGTGGTCAGTGGACTACGTGCGCTCTGACCGGGACCACTCCCGGCCCCGGTTGCCGCTGGCTCTCAAGATCCTCATCGCCGGCGGCTTCGGCGCCGGCAAGACGACGCTGGTCAGCGCGTTGAGCGAGGTCCGACCGTTGCAGACCGAGGAGGTCCTGACCGACGCCGGCATCGGCACCGACGACCTCTCCGGGGTGGAGGCGAAGGCGACCACCACGGTGGCGATGGACTTCGGCCGGATCACCATCAACGAGGACCTCCAGCTCTACCTCTTCGGCACGCCCGGTCAGGACCGGTTCTGGTTCCTCTGGGACGAGCTGGCCTTCGGCGCGCTCGGCGCGGTGGTGCTCGCCGACACCCGCCGGCTGGCCGACTGCTTCCCGTCGATCGACTACTTCGAGCAGCGGGGCATCCCGTTCGTGGTGGGGGTCAACTGCTTCGACGACGCCCGACGGTTCGGCGCCGAGGCGGTGCGGCAGGCGCTGGACCTCGATCCGGAGGTGCCGGTGGTGCTCTGCGACGCGCGGGACCGCCAGTCCGCGAAGCTGGTGCTGATCTCACTGGTCGAGCACGTCGCCCGGCAGCGGGGCGAACCCGTCCCGGCATGACCGCCGGCCGCCGGGTGACGCACCCGGCCGGCCGGCGCGGCGGCGGAGAAATCCGGGAAAACAGGTCTAACCGCCGGGTACGCCGGGAAGCCTCTGGTTGGATCGACGGCAGAATCGGCGGAGGGGTGGATCGGTGACGGCAACGATCGTCCACATCGGGGGTTACACGGCGGCCGGCGGCGGACGGGGTGACGGCATCGTCGCCGCGCGCCGGGACCCGCGGACGGGGGCGCTGACCCCGCTCGGCACCGTCGCGGTCACCCCGTCCCCGTCCTTCCTCGTCCGGCACCCCACCCTGCCGGTGCTGTACGCGGTCAACGAGCTGCCGGAGGGGGAGGTCAGCGCCTTCCGGACGGGGGAGCGGGGCGAGCTGACCCCGCTGGGCGTCCGCCCGACCGGCGGCGCCGAGCCGTGCCACCTGGCGGTCGCGCCGGACGGCCGGCACCTCTTCGTGGCCAACTACGGCGGCGGCAGCGTGGCGGTCTTCCCGCTGGATCCGGCGGGCGTGCCCGGCGAGCGCAGCGACCTCGTCGTGCACCAGGGGCACGGCCCGGACCCGGAGCGGCAGGAGAAGGCGCACACGCACATGGTCTCCCCGGACCCGGAAGGCGGGCCGCTGCTCGCCGTCGACCTGGGCACCGACTCGGTTTACCGGTACGACCTGGACGCCGCCTCCGGCCGGCTGGTGCCCCGCGCGCCCCAGGTCCGTACCGCCCCCGGCACCGGGCCGCGGCACCTGGCGCGGCATCCGGACGGACGGCGCTGCTGGTTGGCGGGGGAGCTCGACGGGACGGTCACGGCGTACGAGCTGACCCCGGAGGGCGCGCTGCACCAGCGGGGACGGGTGGATGCCAGCGAGCGGACGGGCCACGTCCAGCCCTCGGAGATCGCCGTCGGCCCGGACGGCCGGTTCCTCTACGTCGGCATCCGCGGGGTGGGCACCGTGTCGGTCTTCGCGTTGGACGGGGAGCTGCCCCGGCTGGTGGCGGAGGTGGCGACGGGCGGGGAGTGGCCGCGGCACTTCGTGCTCACCGGGGAGCACCTCTATGTCGCGGACGAGCGGGCCGACATGATCCGGGTGTTTTGGGTCGACCCCGACTCGGGCGTGCCGGAGGCGGTCGGCGAACCGGTTCCGGTACCGAGCCCCACCTGCGTCCTGCCCTGAAAAGTCACCGTCCGATGTGGATGGCGACCACTGGGCGGCACTGAACGGTCACTCAGAGTGGCAAAACCGCGATCAACTGTATCTCCTGCGTAACTTTCGTCCGAACGGTTGTGGCAGTAAGCGAACGAGATACGCAAGATGGTCAGCGTGTCTGGCCGCCATCGCATGCGTTCAAGTATCCGTGGAGCAGGAGCCGCAGCTGCGGCGACCGCTCTCGTCGTCGTGGTCTCCGGGTCGTGGTTCGGGTACCAGCAGCTGGCCGGGCCCTCCTGCTCCGGGGAGATTCAGCTCTCCGTCGCGGTCGCTCCCGAGCTGGAGCCGGCCGTCCGGTCCGCCGCCGACGGCTGGCAGCAGGACGGCGCGGCGGTGGGCGGCACCTGCATCAAGGTGAACGTCGCCGCCTCCGAGTCGGTCGACGTGGCGGCCGCCGTCGCCAGCAAGCACGGCGCCACCCTCGCCGGTGTCGGCCAGGCGAGCGGCACCGCGATCACCCCGGACGTCTGGGTGCCCGACTCCTCGACCTGGCTGCTGCGCCTGAAGAACGGCGGCGCGACCGCCTTCGCCCCGGCCAACGGCGCCTCGATCGCCCGCAGCCCGGTGGTGGTCGCCATGCCGGAGCCGGTCGCCTCGCGGTTCGGCTGGCCGGACAAGAAGCTCACCTGGACCGACCTGCTGCGCTCCGTCACCAGCGACAAGCCGGTGCGGGCCGGAATCGTCGAGCCGACCCAGGACGCCGCCGGCCTGTCCGGGCTGCTCTCGCTGACCGCCGCGGCGGGTGGCGCCGGCGGCGACACCCAGAAGGCCACCACCGGCGCGCTGCGCGCGTTGGCCATAGGGCGTTCCTCGCTCCGCAAGGACCTGCTGGCCCGCTTCCCCCGGGCCAACGATGCGACCGCCATCGCGAACGGCCTCGGCGCCGCGGCGCTGTCCGAGAAGGACGTGATGGCGTACAACGCCACCAAGCCGCCGATCCCGCTGGCCGCGCTCTACCTCGAACCGTCGCCGATGCCGCTGGACTACCCGTACGCGGTGCTGCCCGGCATCGAGCCGGCCAAGGCGTCCGCCGCCCGGGTGCTCTACGAGCTGCTGACCACGCAGGGTTTCAAGAACCGGCTGGCCGCGCAGTCGCTGCGCGCGCCGGACGGCAACTGGGGTGACGGTTTCAAGGCGCTGCCCGGTGCGCCCAGCCCGGCCGGCGGTCAGGCGACGGTGCCGCCGGCGGGTGTCGGTGCGGCGGGCGGCCTGGACCCGGTCGCGATAGACCGTGCGGTCTCCGGCTGGTCCATCGCCACCCAGTCCGGTCGGATGCTCTGCGTCATCGACGTCTCCGGCTCGATGAAGGCGCCGGTTCCGTCGGCCAACAACGCCACCCGCGAGCAGGTCACGGTGGCCGCGGCGAGCCGGGGCCTGAACCTCTTCGACGACTCCTGGTCGATCGGCCTCTGGACCTTCTCCACCAACCTGCGCGGCTCGCAGGACTGGGTGCAGCTGGTCCCGATAAACCCGCTGTCGACCAACCGGAGCCGGCTGGAGCAGGGCCTCTCCGGGATCCGCCCGTCGCAGGGCAACACCGGTCTGTACGACACCATGCTGGCGGCGTACGAGACGGTCCAGGAGAACTGGGAGCCCGGACGGGTCAACTCGGTGGTGCTCTTCACCGACGGCAAGAACGACGACAAGGACGGCCTGTCCCAGGCCGAGCTGATCAGGCGGCTCAAGCAGCTCGCCGACCCGGAGCGGCCGGTCCAGGTGGTCATCATCGGCATCGGCAACGAGGTCTCCAAGGCCGAGCTGAAGTCGATCACCGATGTCACCGGGGGCGCGCCCTTCGTCACCGAGGACCCGACGAAGATCGGTGACATCTTCCTGAAGGCGATCGCGCTGCGTCCGAACGCGCCTCGCTGAGTCACGAGTCAGTGCGGGTGGACCGCCGCGCCGGACAATCCGGTGCGGCGGTTCGCATTTGAGGAATTCTCCGGGCGAGCAAACTGACGGTAATACGTCGGAAGCAATCGGTGAGCATCATTGTCAGGGCAGGATGTCGACAGTGCTCCGGCGTCGGCCCCCCGGTGGGGACGGCGGCGGACCGGGGCCGACCGGTGCGATGTGGGGGAGGCTGAGTGACCTCGGCGACGCTGTCCACGCCCGTACGGACCCCGCCGGCCCCCCGGGCCCGGCCACCGCGACCGGCCACCCACGGCGACCAGCGGGCGTACGTGCGGACCATGGTGGTGCTGGACACCGCCGTGCTCTCCCTCGCCGTTCTCGCCGGCTACGCCGCCCGCTTCGGCGACGGGGTGCCGGTCGGCTCGCAGATCCCCTACCTGCTGGTGGCGCCCGGTCTGGTGCTGGCCTGGCTGGTCTCGCTCAAGGCGCTGCGCTGCTACGACGACCGGGTGCTCGGCTACGGCGCGGAGGAGTATCGGCGGGTGAGCACCGCCAGCCTGCGGCTGGCCGGGACCGTCGCCATCATCGCCTACATCGCCGACGCGGGCGTCTCCCGCGGCTTCCTGGCGATCTCCTTCGCGGTCGGCACGGTGGCGCTGGAGGTGTCCCGGTTCGCCGCGCGCAAGCGGCTGCACCGGGCCCGCTGCAAGGGTGCCGGCTGGTCCCGCCGGGTGCTGGTGGTCGGCGACACCGCCCACGTGCTGGAGCTGGTGCACACCCTGCGCCGCGAGCCGTACGCCGGCTACCAGGTGGTCGGCGCGTGCATCCCCGACGCGCTGCTCGCGCCGGTGCCGCAGCGGCTCAGTGACGTGCCGGTGGTGGGCTCGCTGCGCGGCGTGCCCGAGGCGGCCACCGCGATCGGCGCGGACACCGTCGCGGTCACCGCGTCCGGCGAGCTGACCGCCACCCGGCTGCGCCGGCTGGGCTGGCAGCTGGAGGGCACCGGGATCGACCTGGTCGTCGCCCCGGCGCTGACCGATGTGGCGGGCCCGCGGATCCACACCCGGCCGGTCGCCGGCCTGCCGTTGATCCACGTCGAGGCGCCCGAGTTCCGGGGCGCCCGCAAGCTGGTCAAGGAGCTCGTCGACCGGACGGCCGCCGGGCTCGCCCTGTTGTCGCTGCTGCCGCTGATCGCGGTGATCGCGCTGGCCATCCGCCTGGACAGCCGGGGTCCGGTGCTGTTCCGGCAGGTCCGGGTCGGGCAGGGCGGCGAGGAGTTCGGGGTGCTGAAGTTCCGCACCATGGTGGTCAACGCCGACGCCCTGCTCGCCGAGCTGGCCGCCCGCAACGAGACTGACGGCCTGATGTTCAAGATGCGCGACGACCCGCGAGTGACCCGGGTCGGGCGAATGCTGCGCAAGTGGTCCCTGGACGAGCTGCCCCAGCTGGTCAACGTGCTGCTCGGCCAGATGAGCCTGGTCGGCCCCCGCCCCCCGCTGCCCACCGAGGTGGCCCGCTACGACGGCGACGTGGCCCGACGCCTGCTGGTCAAGCCGGGCATGACCGGGCTCTGGCAGGTCAGCGGCCGCTCCGACCTCAGCTGGGAGGACGGCATCCGACTCGACCTCTACTACGTCGAGAACTGGTCGCTCGCCGCCGACCTGACCATCCTCTGGAAGACCTTCGGCGCGGTGCTCAGGGGGCGCGGAGCGTACTGACCCCGGCGGCGGGTCAGGGCTGCGGTCCGGTCCAGTCCAGGCAGACCACCACCGCGTCGTCGATCAGGTCACCGGCGACGAACGCCCGAAGGTCGCCGATCAGCGACCGGACGGCGTCCAACGGCTCCATCGGGCCGGTACGGCGCAGGAACCGGTCCAGCGCCGTCTCCCCGTACCGGACGTCCCCGCCGGTGGCGTCGACCACCCCGTCGCTGACCACGAAGAGCCGGTCGCCCCGGCGCAGCTGGAAGCGCTGCTCGTGGTAGTCGCTCCCCTCGAACATGCCGAGCGGGAACTGCTTCTCCAGCACCTGCTCGATGACCTCGCCGTCGCGCAGCAGGATCAGGCGGGGCGATCCCGCGTCGACCGCGGTCAGCTCGCCGGAGGCGAGGTCGAGATCGAGCAGCAGGGCCGAAAGATGCTGCTCACCCCGGTGCAGGTCGTAGATCGCCTGGTCGGCCAGGGCGGCCTGGTCGGCCAGGGCCAGCCCGGCCCGGCGCGCGTTGCGCAGCGCGTGGGTGGCCAGCGAGGTCAGCATCGCCGCGGCCACCCCCTCGCCCATCCCGTTGACCGTGGAGAGCCAGAGCCGGTGCCCGTTGTCGGACCAGTCGAAGCTGTCCCCGCGCACCGCGTACGCCGGCTCCAGCTGGCCGGCCAGGCTGAACGAGGGCCGGGTCCGGCTGCGCCCGGGCAGCAGATCCCACTGCATCTCGGCGGCGAGGGTGAGCCGCCGGGCCCGCCGGGCCGTCAGGTAGACGTCGGTGCCGGGGGAGACGGCGGCCAGTTCGTGGCCGAGCGCGTCGGCGATGCCGGCCAGCTCGGCGATCACGGTGCGGTCGTCCGGCACCGGCGCCAGCCGCAGCACCCCCCGCCGCTCGCCGCGCATCCCGACCGGGAACCAGCCCCCGCCGTCGGCGAGCACCGGCTCCTGGTGGTCGAAGCACCGCCAGGCCGGGTGGCCGGGTCCGGTGAGCGCCTCCCCGTCCCCCAACGGCAGCAGCGCCGAGAGCCGGTAGTCGACCTGGTATAGCTCACTCTCGGTGACCCCGTAGGCGGTCGCCAGCTCCTCGGTGAGCCGGTCGAGGAGAAGGTCGGCCGGGGCCTCGATCAGCACCCGGCGGGTCCGGTCCTCCGGTCCGCTCATCATCACTCCTTCAGGCAGGGCCGGTCGACGGGTACGCCGGGTAGTCTCGGGCGCACCATGGCCGAAGAACGCGGTCCACACGGACCCGAAATGAGTATGGCCGCCGAGGTCGACGCCGCGGCGGGGACCCTGCTCGCCGTCTGGGAGGCGGCGCGGGAGCAGACCACCAGTCGCCTCTCCAGCGCCCAGCTCCGCGCCGTCATGGTGGTGGAGCGGCACGACGGGATCAACCTGCGCCGGCTCGCCACCCTCCTCGACATGCTGCTCTCCTCGGCCAGCCGGCTCTGCGACCGGCTGGTGGCCGCGGGCATGCTCGAACGCGAACCGGGCCGGACGGACCGGCGGGAGATCTCCCTGCACCTCACCCCGGCGGCCCGGAACATCCTCGTCGAGCTGCGCCGGGACCGCCGGCGGCGACTCGACGACGTGCTCGACGGCATGAGCCCGGAGGGGCGGTTGGCGCTGCTGCGTGGCCTCCAGGAGTTCGACCGGGTCGCCCGGGACCGGGAGGTGCCCGCCGAGCCGTGGCAGGCCGGGACCGTCCCGCCGATCTCCCGCTCCGCCTGACCCCCGGCGGGCCGCGCGGTCACGCCCGGCCGGCCGCGGCGACGGCGAGCATGGCGATGTCGTCGTGGCTCTGCCCGTCCAGCCACTCGTGCACCAGCTGGAGCAGGCGGTCGACCACCACGCCCGGCGGCAGCCCGGCCACCGAGGCGAGCGCCCGGTGCAGCCGGCCCTCGCCGAACATCTCCGCCGACGCCGGGCCGCCGCGCGCCTCGGTCACCCCGTCGGTGTACGCCAGCAGCAGCTCACCCGGGGCGAGCCGGACCTCCACCTCGACGAAACGGGCGGTGCCGAAGGCCCCGACCGGCATGCCTCCCACGGTGACCGGGGTGACGCCGCCGCCCGGGTGCGCGACCAGCGGGGACGGGTGGCCCCCGCCGGCGATCCGCAGGCGTACCCCGCCGTCCGGATCGGGGGCCATGGTGCCGAGCAGCAGGGTGGTGAACTGGGCCTGCCGGGCGGCGTCCGGCGCGTCGAAGAGCGCCCGGTTGAGCAGCCGCATCAGCTCCAGCGGGCGCCGCTCGACCAGCCGCAGCGTCTGCAGGGACTGGCGGACCCGACCGGTGAGCACGGCGGCGCCGACGCCCTTGCCGCAGACGTCGCCGAGGGCGAACATCCCGCCGTCGGGGGTGGGGAAGACCTGGTAGAAGTCGCCGCCGATGCGCAGGCTGTCCCCGGCGGCCCGGTAGCCGCCGGCGAGGGTCACCCCGGGGATCGGCGGCAGCTCGGGCGGCAGCAGGCTGTTCTGCAGGATCCGGGCCAGGTGGGCCTGCTCGCCGTAGAGGTCGGCGGTGGCGACCGCGGCGCCGGCCCGGGCGGCGAACTCACGGGCCAGCTCGATGTCGCGTTGCGCGAAGCCCGGGCGGTCGGTCCGGCGGATCAGCAGCAGGGCACCGGCCGGTCCGTCGGGGCGCGACATCGGGCAGGTCAGCACGGTGCCGGGCCGACCGAAGCCGGCGGGCAGCACCGGGGCCAGCGCGGCCGCCTCCGGGTGGAGCCAGGGGACGGGGTCGGTGACGTCGCCGTCGAGCGCCTCGGCGAGGCCGGGGACGGAGTTGGTCAGCTCCGGACAGCCGATGCCGGTGACCGGGCCGGGGTCGTCCCCCGTGTACCGGATCCAGTGCGGCACGGTCTCGGCGGGCGACGGCGGGTGGTGGATCACCAGCGCGGCGTCGGCCAGGTAGGGGACGGGCAGGGTGGTGGCGGCCCGCAACGTCTGGTCCCGGTGCAGCGAGAGGCCGAGCCGGCTGCCGGCCTGGGCCAGGAACGCGGTGCGGGAGCGTTCGGCCAGCAGGGCCTCGGCGCGGGTCTGTTCCTCGGTGACGTCCCGCACGTACCAGGCGCACCGGCCGGTGGTGAGCTGCCGGCAGACGCCGCGCAGCCGCCGGCCCCGATGCTCGGCGTCGAAGCACCGCGCCCCCTGCTCGACCGCGTGGGCGAGCGCCGGCACGGCGCAGCGGGACAGGTCGGTGCCCGGGGTCAGCTCGGGGAGGAGTCGGGCCGCCATGGCGTTGACCAGGGTGACCACCCCGGCGTGGTCGGTGGTGACCACCGCTTCGGCGAGGCCGTCCAGCAGCTCGCGGGCGAGCCGGGGGTCGGCCGGTAGCGGTGGCTCGGCATCCGGGCGGGCGGCCTGCCCGTCGTCGCTCACCGGCCCGGCAGCGCCACTCCGGCGGGTCGTCACCGCCGGTCGCCGGGCGCGGGGCCCTGTCGACCTCTGCGCATGCTGGTGGTGCACTCCTCGGGTGAAGATGGTTGCCTCGGGGAAAGGGTACCGAGGCGGACCTGCGATCGCCCGTCGAGGAAGCCCTTCTCACGTCGGGCGGGAGAGCCAACCGGACGGTCGGGTGATGATCCGGCGTACCACCGAGCCGGCCCCGCCGACCGCCGCCGACGCGGCCCCGAGCGCCGCCGCGCGGACGGTGACCGGCGACCAGGCGGCGGTGAGCACCCGGCCGGTGAGCTCCGCGGCCACGGGGGGCCGCAGCCAGCGGGCGAGGGGAGCGTATCCGCCCCCGAGCACCACGGTGTCCAGGTCGAGCAGGTTCACCACGCCGGCGACGGCGACGCCGAGGGCGGTGCCGGCGGCGTGCAGCGCGGCCAGGGTGGGCGGGTCGCCGGCGTCGGCGAGGTCGGCCAGCCGCCGGGCGGCGGTGTCCGCCGGCAGGTCCGCGCCGGCCAGTCCGGCCGCGGCGAGCACGGCCTCCTGCCCGGCGTACGTCTCGAGGCAGCCTCGTCCGCCGCAGCGGCACGGCCGCCCGCGCGGTTCGACGGGGATGTGCCCGATCTCCCCGCTCCAGCCGCGGGCGCCGCGGAAGAGCGCGCCGTCGAGCACGATCCCGGCGCCGATGCCCACCTCGCCGGAGACGTGCAGGAAGCTGCGGGGTCCGTCCGGTCGGGCGTGCAGCTCGCCGAGGGCGGCGAGGTTCGCCTCGTTCTCGACCACCAGCGGGGGTATTCCCGGCACCGGCTCGGTCACCGCGGGGTGCGCGGCGAGCAGGGCGGGGACGTCCACCTCCCGCCAGCCGAGGTTGGGCGCGAGCCGGACCAGCCCGCGCGCGTCGACCAGGCCGGGCACGGCCAGGGTCGCGCCGGCGAGGGTCAGCCCTTCCCGTACGGCGGCGGCGCGGGCCCGGCCGGCCAGCTCGACCAGTCGGGCGAGCGCGTCGGCGGGGGAGACCGGCCGCAGGTCGGCGCGGTGCACCTCGTGGTGCCGGACGTCCCCGGCGAGGTCGACCACGTAGGCGGCCAGGTAGTCGACGTTGATCTCCAGGCCGAGCCCGGCGGGGCCGTCGCGGGCCAGCAGCAGGACCCGGGCGGGGCGTCCGGCGCCGGTCCGGGGAGCGGGGTCGGCCTCGGTGACCAGCCGGCCGGTGATCAGGTCGTCGACCACCGCCGAGACGGTGGCCCGGGTGAGGCCGGTGTCGGCGGCGATCCGGGCCCGCGACGGCGGGGGGTCGGCGGCGGCGATCCGCCGGAGCACCACGGCGAGGTTGAGCTCGCGCAGGCTGCCCTGCCGAACCGCCCCGGCGGTGCGGGAACTGTTCACCGCTTGACAGTGCCACACGACGGTCATTTAATTCAACCACTGAACAAATTGCGGACGATCACCCCGGAGGTCTGCCATGGCACCCCGTCCCACTCCCGCCGACAAGTTCTCCTTCGGGCTCTGGACGGTGGGCTGGCAAGCCCGTGACCCGTTCGGTGACGCCACCCGCCCGGAGCTGGACGCGGTCGAGGCGGTGCACCGCCTGGCCGAGCTGGGCGCGTACGGGATCACCTTCCACGACGACGACCTGGTGCCCTTCGGTGCGGACGCCGCGACCCGGGACGCCCACCTCACCCGGTTCCGCAAGGCCCTCGACGAGACCGGGCTGGTCGTCCCGATGGTGACCACCAACCTCTTCACCCACCCCGTCTTCAAGGACGGCGGCTTCACCAGCAACGACCGGGACGTCCGCCGGTACGCGCTGCGCAAGGTGCTGCGCAACGTCGACCTCGCCGCCGAGCTGGGCGCCCGCACCTTCGTGATGTGGGGCGGCCGGGAGGGCGCCGAGTACGACCTGGCCAAGGACGTCCGCGCCGCGCTGGACCGCTACCGCGAGGCGGTCGACCTGCTCTGCCAGTACGTCGTCGACCGCGGGTACGACCTGCGCTTCGCCCTGGAGCCCAAGCCGAACGAGCCGCGCGGCGACATCCTGCTCCCCACCGTCGGGCACGCCATGGCGTTCATCTCCACCCTCGCCCACCCCGAGCTGGTCGGGCTCAACCCCGAGGTCGGGCACGAGCAGATGGCCGGGCTCAACTTCGCCCACGGCATCGCCCAGGCGCTGTGGCAGGGCAAGCTGTTCCACATCGACCTCAACGGCCAGCGCGGCATCAAGTACGACCAGGACCTGGTCTTCGGCCACGGCGACCTGCTCAACGCCTTCGCCCTGGTCGACCTGCTGGAGCACGGCGGCCCGAACGGCGGACCCGCGTACGACGGGCCCCGCCACTTCGACTACAAGCCCTCCCGCACCGAGGACATGACCGGGGTGTGGGCCTCGGCCGAGGCGAACATGCGCACCTACCTGCTGCTCAAGGAGCGGGCCGCGGCGTTCCGGGCCGACCCGGAGGTGGCCGAGGCGCTGGCCGCCAGCCGGGTGGCCGACCTGAACACCCCGACCCTGGCGCCGGGGGAGAGCTACGCCGACCTGCTCGCCGACGGGTCCGCGTTCGAGGACTTCGACGCCGACGCCGCCGGCGCGCGGGGCTTCGGCTTCGTCCGGCTCAACCAGCTCGCCGTCGAGCACCTGCTCGGCGCGCGCTGAGGCGGGCCGCCATGCCGCTGGTCGCCGGGATCGACTCGTCCACCCAGTCCTGCAAGGTGGTGATCCGCGACGCCGGGACCGGCGCGCTGGTCCGGCAGGGCCGCGCGCCGCACCCCGACGGCACCGAGGTCCACCCTCGGGCCTGGTGGGAGGCGCTGCGCAGCGCCGTCGAGGCGGCCGGCGGGCTGGCCGACGTCGCCGCCGTCTCGGTCGGCGGCCAGCAGCACGGCATGGTCTGCCTGGACGAGGCGGGCGAGGTGGTCCGGCCCGCGCTGCTGTGGAACGACACCCGCTCCGCCGACGCCGCCCGCGACCTGATCGCCGAGGCCGGCGGCGGTGAGGCCGGACGCCGCTTCTGGGCGGAGGCGGTGGGCAGCGTGCCGGTGGCCAGCTTCACCGCCACCAAGCTGCGCTGGCTGGCCCGGCACGAGCCGGAGCACGCGGCCCGGGTGGCGGCGGTGTGCCTGCCGCACGACTGGTTGACCTGGCGGTTGGCCGGCGCGCCCGGACTCGACGCGCTGCGCACCGACCGGGGCGATGCCAGCGGCACCGGCTACTGGTCCCCGCGGACCGGGGAATACCGTCTCGACCTGCTGGAACAGGCCCTCGGCCGGGCGGTGCGGGTGCCCACGGTGCTCGGCCCGGCCGAGTCCGCCGGCTTCCTCGACCCGGCCGTGCTCACCGGTGCTCCGCCCGGCGGTGGATCGGCCGGCGGGCCGTCCCGGTCCGGCGGGGCCGGCCCCGGGATCCGGCTCGGCGCGGGCACCGGCGACAACGCCGCCGCGGCGCTCGGCGTCGGGGCCCGACCCGGCGACGTGGTCGTCTCCATCGGCACCTCGGGCACGGTCTTCGCGGTGGCCGACGCGCCGGCCGCCGACCCGTCCGGGACGGTGGCCGGCTTCGCCGACGCCACCGGCCGCCACCTCCCGCTGGTCTGCACCCTCAACGCCGCCCGGGTGCTCGACGCCGCCGCGGCGATGCTCCGGGTCGACCTCGACGAGTTGAGCGCGCTGGCGCTCGCCGGCCCGCCCGGGGCGGACGGTCTGGTCATGGTTCCCTACCTCGAGGGGGAGCGCACCCCGGACCGGCCGCTGTCCACCGGCGCGGTGCACGGGCTGACGCTGCGTACCGCCACCCCGGCGCACCTGGCCCGGGCCGCCGTCGAGGGGATGCTCTGCGCCCTCGCCGACGGGCTCGACGCGCTGACCGCCCAGGGTGCCGTCGCCGAGCGGGTGATCCTGGTCGGCGGCGGCGCCCGGTCCGCGGCGGTGCGCCGGATCGCCCCGCAGGTCTTCGGGCGCCCGGTGGTGGTGCCGCCGCCGGGCGAGTACGTGGCGGACGGCGCGGCACGCCAGGCCGCCTGGGTCGCCCTGGGTGGCGCGGCGCCACCCGAGTGGCCGGTCACCGGAGCCGAGGAGTACGACGCGGAGTCCGTCCCCGCCGTCCGGGAGCGGTACGCGCAGGCCCGCGACCGGACCGTCGACCGGGTGGACGCGCCGAAGGGGTGAACGGGGGCGGGGGTCGGTCACCGGGCCGTGACCTGTTCCTGGTTGGCTGCGGGTCATGACCAGCACCAGGGCCGCACGGGGCGGGAACGCGGCGCACCGGTACTACAGCGTGGTGGTCTTCGTGGTGCTCGCCTCGCTGGACAACGTGGCGATTGGTCTGGTCCCACCGCTGTACGGGCCGATCTCCGGGGCGCTGGACGTACCCCAGCGGCAGCTCGGCCTGGTCACCGCGGTGAGCTTCCTGCTCAGCGCGGTGGCGTCGGTGGCCTGGGCGTACGTGGGCGACCGGACGAACCGCAAGCCGTTGCTCATGCTCGGCACCCTGGTCTGGGCGGCCGGCACCGGCGGCAGCGCGGTCGCCGACAGCTGGTCGGCGTTCCTCGTCGCGCAACTGGTGGCGGCGGTCGGCCTCGGCGCGGTCGGTTCGGTCGGGTTCTCCGTGGTCACGGACCTGATCTCGCCGCGCCGCCGGGGGCTGGTGATGAGCTTCTGGGGGCTCTCGCAGGGGGTGGGCACCCTCGCCGGCACGCTCACCGGCGGCATCCTCGGCGCCACCGACTGGCGGCGCCCCTTCCTGATGCTCGCCGTGGTCGGGCTGGTCGCCGCGGTGGCCTACCTCTTCACGTACGACATCCGGCGCGGGCAGAGCGAACCGGAGCTGGCCGGGGCGATCGACGCCGGTGCCGAGTACGACTACCGGATCACCCGCGCCGACCTGCCCCGGATCCTGGCCCGGCGGACCAACCGTTGGCTGATCCTGCAGGGGCTGACCGCACAGGCGGCGTTCGGCTCGCTGGTGTGGCTGCCGGTGCTCTTCGCCGAGCGGGCGGAGGCGCAGGGCTACTCGACCGCCACCGCCGTGGTGGTGGGCAGCGTCTTCGCCACCCTGTTCCAGCTCGGCGGGGTGCTCTCGATCGTCGGCGGGCTGGCCGGCGACGCGCTGCAACGGCGTACCCCCCGGGGCCGGGCCCTGGTCGCGGCGGTGGGCATCCTCGCGGCCGTGCCGTTCTACCTGGTCCTCTTCCTGGTGCCGGTACGGATCGTGGTGCCGGACGGCGCGGGGGCGGGCGAGGTGGTCCGGGCGGTGCTGGCCAGCGTGGTGACCGAGCCGACGGTCGGGCTGAGCCTGCTCACCGCCGTGCTCGCGCTGGCGCTCACCTCGGCGAACTCGCCGAACTGGTTCGCCCTGATCGCCGACGTCAACCCCCCCGAGCACCGGGGCACGGTCTACAGCCTCGGCAACCTGGTCAACGGGGTGGGTCGGGCGGCCGGCAACGGCCTGGTCGGGGTGGCCTTTCACGGGCTGCGGGCGGCCTTCCCGCCGCCGCTGAACTACGCCGTCGGGCTGGCCGCCTTCCAACTCTTCTTCATCCCGACCGGGGTGATGTACTGGCTCGCCTCCCGGACCTCGCCCGGCGACATCGAGTCCGTGCACGACCTGCTGCACACCCGCGCCGACCGCCTCTGACCCACCGCGCGGACCCGGTGCCGACCGCTCGCCACCCGGCACCCACCGCCGGGGCCCGGCACCCATCGCGGGCCACCCGACACCCATCGCCCGCCACCCGCCACCCATCGCGGGCCACCCGCCACTCATGGCTCAGGGCCCGACGCCCCACCGTCGACGCACCCAGCACCCAGCACCCACCGCCTGGCGCCTGGCGCCGCACCGCTCCGAGCCCGCGCCCGCTGCTCACCATCGGCGCTCCGAGCCCGGCGCCCACTGCTCACCATCGCGCTCCGAGCCCGGCGTCCGCTGCTCACCATCGGCGCTCAGCGCCCGCACCTTCGCTGGGGCTGTGGGCGGGAAGGGTGTCCGATTGCTGGTGCGGCCCCTTTAGAGCTGATGACGTAAACGACTCAGGTCAGGCCGTGAACGCCGCGACCGGTCGGCGGTCCGGTCGCGGCCGGCCGGCCAGCGGGCGTCTGATTCGTTTGCGTCATCAGCTCTAAAGGACGCCGCTCAGGTCCTTGCCACCGGCGCCGAGCCCGCGCCGGCCGCCGTCGCGGAGCATGGCACCGTGCCGCGTACCGCGCATCGCAGTCAGCGCCGCCCGGCAGCAGTGCGCGACGGCACCGCGATCCGCGCCGCCGGTCCGCGCCGCGCCGTCGGTCCGCGCCGCCGGTCCGCGCCGCGCCGTCGGTCCGCGCCGCGCCGTCGGTCCGCGCCGCTGGTCTGGCGGCCGCCCGTCTCCCAAACGCCGACCGCCGGCCCTCGCTGCGGAGCGGGGGCCGGCGGGACCAGGCGTTACGTCAGGCGCGGACCCAGACCGTGACGTCGGTGGGCACCCGGCCGTCGGCGTCCAGCGGGGCGCTGCTGTGCAGCACCTCCCCGGCCGGCGCCGGCACCGCGGCGTCGCCGAAGTTGGTCAGCACGACCAGGTCGCCGTTGCGGAAGGTCAGCACCTCATCGCCCGAGGAGAGCCACTCCAGCGTGCCCCGGCCCAGCCCGTGCTCGCGGCGCAGCCGCAGCGCGGTCCGGTACATCTCGTACGTCGAGGTGGGCACGCCGCGCTGCCGGTCGAGGGCGTACTCGGCCCAGAGCGGCGGCTGGGGCAGCCAGCTGGCGTCGGTCGGGCCGAAGCCGTACGACGGGGCGTCGGCCTCCCACGGGATCGGCACCCGGCAGCCGTCCCGGCCCCGCTGGGTGTGGCCGCTGCGCTCCCAGGTCGGGTCCTGCCGGACCTCGTCCGGCAGCGCGGTGTGCTCGGGCAGGCCCAGCTCCTCACCCTGGTAGAGGTAGGCGCTGCCGGGCAGGGCCAGCATCAGCAGGGTGGCGGCGCGGGCCCGCCGCAGGCCGAGCGCGGCGTCCGGCTGCGGGTCGCCGACGCCGATGCCGTTGGGCCGGACCGTGCCGATCGGCAGGCCGAGCCGGGAGGCGTGCCGCACCACGTCGTGGTTGGAGAGCACCCAGGTGGTCGGGGCGCCGACCGAGTCGGTGGCCTCCAGCGAGCGGGTGATCACGGCGTACTGGGCGGGGGCGGTCCAGGAGGCGAGCAGGTACTCGAAGTTGAACGCCTGGTGCATCTCGTCCGGGCGCACGTAGCGGGCCAGCCGCTCCGCCGGCTCCACCCACGCCTCGGCGACCAGGATCCGCTCGCCGGGGTACGAGTCGAGCACCCGGCGCCAGTCCTGGTAGATCTCGTGCACGCCGTCCTGGTCCCACATCGGGGGCTGGGGCTTCGCCACCTCGTTGCCGGAGAGGATCTCCTGCGGCTCCTGCCAGTCGGCCAGGTCGGCCTGCTTGATCAGGCCGTGCGCCACGTCCACCCGGAAGCCGTCCACGCCGCGGTCCAGCCAGAACCGCAGCACGTCCCGGAACTCCTCGCGGACCTCCGGGTTGTCCCAGTTCAGGTCCGGCTGGCCGGTGTCGAACAGGTGCAGGTACCACTGGCCGGGGCGGCCGTCCGGGTCGAGGACCCGGGTCCAGGCCGGACCGCCGAAGACGCTCTGCCAGTCGTTCGGCGGCTGGTCGCCGTCCGGGCCGAGGCCGTCCCGGAAGATGTACCGGGACCGCTCCGGGCTGCCGGGGGCGGCGGCCAGGGCGGCGGTGAACCAGCGGTGCGCCGAGGAGGTGTGGTTCGGCACCAGGTCGACGATGACCTTCAGCCCCTTGGCCCGGGCCTCGGCGATCAGCTTGTCGGCGTCCTCCAGCCGGCCGAAGAGCGGGTCGACGTCACGGTAGTCGGCCACGTCGTACCCGGCGTCGGCCTGCGGCGACGGATAGAACGGCGACAGCCAGACCGCGTCGACACCCAGTTCGACGAGGTGGCCGAGACGGCTGGTGATGCCGGGCAGGTCACCGATGCCGTCGCCGTCGGAGTCGGCGAAGGAGCGCGGGTAGATCTGGTAGATGGCGGCCTCGGTCCACCATCCGGGGGCCACGCCCGCGGACTGGTCCGGCTGCCTAGCGTCGGTGTTCAGAGCCTTACTCCCTCTGTATTGCTGGTTGCGGATGGTGGAATTCGGTCAGTGTGCCCGGGGTGGCGCGGTCGAGTCGCGTACCACCAGGCGAGTGGGCAGGATCACCGGCTCCGCCGACCCGCCGCCGGGGGCGGCGGGGTCACGCGGCTCGGGGATCCGGCCGGCGTACGGCCCGACGTGGCGGGCGCCGAGCGGGTCGAGCAGCAGCTGGGCGGCGAGCCGGCCCTGTTCGGCGGCGGGCTGGGCGATGGTGCTCAACCCGAGCACGCCGGCGAGGTCGTGGTCGTCGACCCCGATCACGCTGACGTCCTGCGGCACCCGGAGCCCGGCGTCGCGCAGCGCCGTCATCGCGCCCATCGCCATCTCGTCGCAGGCCGCGAAGATCGCGGTCGGTGGCTCGCCCCGGGCGAGCAGTTCGACGGTGGCCCGGGTGCCGCCGTCGATGGTGAACTGCGACTCGACGTCCAGGCTCGGGTCGGGGCGGAGCCCGGCCGAGCGCAACGCCTCCCGGTAGCCGCGGCGCCGGTCCAGGTGGGTGGTGAAGGCCAGCTCGTCGTCGGGGTCGCCGGAGATGTGGGCGATCCGGCGGTGTCCCAGGTCGAGCAGGTGCCGGGTGGCCGTCCGGGCGGCGGCCACGTCGTCGATGCGGACGCAGGGCCAGCCGGGGACGACGGTGCCGGAGCTGATGGTGATCCCGGGCAGGTCGAGCGTGGCCAGCGCGGTCAGGTCGGCGGGGCGCAGCGGGGTGGCCACCAGCATGATCGCGTCCACCCGTTTGTGCAGGTTGGCGGTGCGCAGCACCCGCTGGCGGATCTGTTCGCGCCCGCCGAGGTTGTGCAGCAGCAGGTCGTAGCCGGCCTGGTGGAGGTGGTCCTCGACCGCCTCCACCACGATGCCGAAGAACCAGCGGGTGATCCGGGGGACCACCACGGCCACCGTCCCGGTCCGGCCACCGGCCAGCCGGGAGGCGCTCGGCGAGACCGCGTACTCCAGTTGCTCGGCGGCGGCGAGCACCCGGCGGCGGGTCGCGGCCGACACCGTCGGCAACCCGCGCAGCGCTCGGGAGACGGTGGCGGTCGACACCCCGGCGAGCCGGGCGACGTCATCAATCCTGGTCATGGTCTTCCCCCCGCTCCGCGTCGGTCCCGCCGCCGCCCGGGACTGCCGGGCGGCGGCGGTACGGCGGTCAGCCCTTGACGCTGCCGGCGAGCAGACCTCGCACGAAGTAGCGCTGCAGGGAGAGGAACACGATCAGCGGTACGACGATCGACACGAACGCGCCGGCCGTCAGGCGCTGCCACTCGTTGCCCCGGGTGCCGGCCATCTCGGCGAGCTTGACGGTGAGCGGCGCCGTCTCGGCGGTGCCGCCGGCGAAGATCAGCGCGACCAGCAGGTCGTTCCAGACCCAGAGGAACTGGAAGATGCCGAACGCGGCCAGGGCCGGGGTGATCAGCGGCAGCACGATGGTGCGGAAGATCCTGGGGTGGGTGGCCCCGTCGACCCGGGCCGCCTCCATCAGGTCCTTCGGCAGCTGCGAGATGAAGTTGTGCAGCAGGAACACGGCGAACGGCAGCGCGAAGCAGGTGTGCGCGAACCACACCTGGGCGAACTTCTGTTCGTCGACCAGATCCCAGGCGGGCATCAGCGTCACGCCGCCGAGGGTGACCCCGGTGGAGAAGAACTTCAGCAGCGGCACCAGGGCCATCTGCAACGGCACGATCTGCAACGCGAAGATCGCGATGTAGAGCCAGTCCCGACCCCGGAAGTTGATCCAGGCCAGCGCGTACGCGGCCAGGGCCGCGAAGGCGAGGGGGAAGAGCACCGACGGGACGGTGATCGCCAGCGAGTTGATGAAGTAGCCGGCGAGCTGCCCGGACGACGCCGACCGCCCGAACAGCACCTGCTGGTAGTTCTCCAGGGTGAACTGCGGGTTGGTGAAGGCGGTCCACCAGCCGGTGCTCTTGATCTCGTCCTCCGGCCGGAGGGAGGAGACCAGCAGGCCGAAGGTCGGGATGGTCCAGACCACCGCGATGACGATCGAGACGAGGGTCGCGGTACGGCTGTTCAACCGCTTGCGGACCCGCGCGGCGGTGCCGGGCGTACGGCCGTCGGTCTTCTGGGTGCTGGCGGCGACGGTGGGCGTTGCGGTCGTCATCTCAGCCCTCCCGCTGCTGACGGAGGTTGCGGATCTGGTAGATCACGACCGGGATGACCAGGACGAAGAGGAAGACCGCGAGCGCGGAGCCCTGCCCGTTCTGGCCGTACCGGAACGCCTGGTTGTACATCTCGCTGGCGATGACGCTGGTGTCGTAGTTGCCGTTGGTCGCGGTCCGGACGATGTCGAAGACCTTGAGCGTGGCGATCGTGAGGGTAACCACCACGACGATCAGCGCCGGGCGGATGCTCGGCATGGTGATCTGCCAGAACATCTGCCAGGGGGTGACCCCGTCGAGCCGGGCGGCCTCGACGATGTCCGCCGGGATCGCCTTGATGGCGGCGGAGAGCACCACCATGGCGAAGCCGGCCTGGATCCAGACCATGATGACGATCAGCAGCAGCGTGTTCAGCGGTGACTCGAGCAGCCACTGCTTGGGTTCGCCGCCGAGGCTGACCACGATCTGGTTGAGCAGACCGATCTGCTCGCCCTCGCCGCGGTAGGCGTAGACGAACTTCCAGATGATGCTGGCGCCGACGAAGGAGATCGCCATCGGCAGGAAGATCAGTGACTTGGCCACGGACTCGAACCGGGCCTTGTCCACCAGGACGGCGTAGAGCAGGCCGAACGAGGCCGCCACCAGCGGGACCAGGACCACCCAGACCAGGGTGTTGATCAGGACGCGGACGATGGAGTCGTCGGAGAACATCCAGCCGTAGTTGCGCAGCCCCACCCAGTCGTTACTGCCCGCGTCCATCAGGGAGAGCAGGGTGGTGCGGATGGCGGGGATGACCAGGCCGATGGTGAGCAGCAGCACCGTCGGCAGCAGGAAGAAGAGCGCGAAGAGGCCCTCCCGCTGCCGGGGTCGCCGGGGGAGCGGGGCTCCGCTGGCAGAGGCGGCGACGAGCTGCGCCTCACGTCGCCGGGCGAACCAGGCCGGCACGACGTCGAGCAGCAGAAGCAGACCGCCCACCACCACCACGAAGGCGACCAGCCCGTACATCAGCATGAGGAGCTTCGGCTGCTGATCCGCGAAGTCGAACTCCATCAACCCTCCCTCCAGGGTTGGCTCGGCCGGTGGCCCGGCCCGCTGTCGCGGGCCGGGCCACCGCCGGGATCACTTGGGCCAGCTGTTTTCGATGCCCTGGAGCACCGGGGCGGTCGGCTTGCCGTTCAGCCAATCGACCATGCCCTTCCAGAACGTCCCCGCGCCGACGCCGGCCGGCATCAGGTCGGAGCCGTCGAAGCGGAAGACGCCGCTCTTGTCCTGGAGGATCTGGACGGAGAGCTTGTCGATCGGGTTGGCCACGTTGGCGATGTCGAGCTTGTTGTTCGCCGTGACCCAGTTGCCGAGCTTGGCGCGGCTGTTCACGTACTCGGCCGAGGCGAGGTAGGTCTGCACCGCCTGCACCTCCGGGCGGTCGGCGTAGGCGACGACGACCTCACCCGCGCCCAGCACCGGCTTGCCCTTGGCCGGGTCGATGGCCGGGAAGTAGAACGCGAAGGCGTCGCCGTCCTCGGCCACCTTGGTGCCCTCGGGGAACTGGTTGGCGTAGAAGGACGCCTGACGGTGCATGGCGCACTTGCCGTTGGTGATCGGCAGGCCCGCCTCCTGGAAGGAGGTGGTGGTGATGCTCTTGACGCCGCCGAAGCCGCCGTTGACGTACTTCTCGTTCTTCAGGATCGCGCCGGCCTTCTCGACCGCGTCGGCGACCTTCGGGTCGTTGAACGGGATCTGGTGCGTCGTCCACTGGTCGTAGACCTCGGGACCCTGCGTACGCAGCATCACGTCTTCGATCCAGTCGGTGGCCGGCCAGCCGGTGGCGTCACCGGACTCGACACCCACGCACCACGGCTTCATGCCGCTGCCGGCGATCTTGTCGCTCAGGGCGATGAGCTGGTCCCAGGTGGTCGGAACCTCCCAGCCCTTCTCCTTGAACGTCTTCGGCGAGTACCAGACGAAGGACTTGACGTTCGCGCCGAGCGGCACGCCGTAGAGCGTCCCGTTCACGGTGCCGTACTTCAGCCAGTCGGCCGGCATGTTCTGCTCGGCCAGGGCCTTCGTCTCGGACCCGAGGGCCTTCAGCTTGCCGGCGTCCGCGAAGCGCTTCACCAGGCCCGGCTGGGGCACGAAGGCGATGTCGGGGGCGTTGCCGCCGTCGACCCGGACGGGGAGCTGCGCCTCGAACTCGCCGCTGCCCTCGTACTCGATCTCGATGCCGGTGCACTCGACGAACTGCTCCCACGACTTCTCCAGCAGGTCGGCCTCCGCGTCACGGATCGACGCGTAGATGGAGACCTTCTTGCCGTCGTTGTCGCCGTACTTCTCGTATGGGGCGCACTCCGCGGAACCCGCGTTGCTGCTCTTCTTGTCGTTGCCGGTGCCACAGGCGGTGGCGCCGAGCGCCAGGCCGAGTACGCCGGCGATCGCGAGAGCCTGGCGTGATCTGGCAAACGCCATGCCGATCTCCTTCCTTGCCGGCGCTCAGGGGGATCGAATTCGCGCCGGTCCGATGGTCTTCTACACATGTAAGCGCTTGCATCGCTCCGGGTCCACCCCCAGGCGGACACGGCCCGGTAACAATCGCGAAACCTGGTCACCGGCTATGGTCGCGCTCCCAGAACGACGGCCCGCACCCGGGGTCCGCACCCCTTCCCATCGATGGCATTTTCTGCCACGCTGACCGAAGCTCATCGAAGGTTCTCGACATCGGAGGTGCTGGATGCGTAGACGGTGGTGGAGCGTCGCGGTGGCCGCCCTGCTCGCCGCGGGGACCCTCGTCCCGGCGAGCCCGGCGATGGCGGCCCCGACGTTCAAGGTGCCGTTCCCCTGCGGCCAGTCCTGGTCCGGCCAGACCCGGTCCGACCACAGCCCGGCGTACGCGCTCGACTTCAACCGCACCGACGACCTGGGCGACCCGGTGGTCGCCAGCGCTCCCGGCACCGTCGACCGGGTCACCGACCTCGGCGGCACCAGCTACGGCAAGTACGTCCGCATCGACCACGGCGGCGGGTACACCACCTACTACGCCCACCTCAACGGCTTCAACGTCTCGGTCGGGCAGAGCGTCGGCTACGGCAAGGTGATCGGCTGGGTCGGCAGCACCGGCGGGTCGACCGGGCCCCACCTGCACTACGAGCAGCGGCTCAACGGCAACGACATCCAGGTCCGGTTCAACGGCGGCCTTGCGCTCTACTGGGGCACGAAGACGTACACCAGCGACAACGCCTGCTCCTCGGCGACCGGCTCCGGGACGGTGAACACCGCCGGCGCCGACCTGACCGTCCGGTCCGGCCCCGGCACCGGGTACGCCGCGGTCGGCTCGGTCGCCGACGGCACGCGGGTCACCATCCACTGCCAGACCAGCGGCAGCACCGTCACCGGCACGTACGGCACCAGCGCGATCTGGGACCGGATCGGCGCCGGGCGGTACATCGCCGACGCGTACGTGTACACCGGCCACGACGGCTGGATCCCGGACGTGCCACGCTGCTGACCTTGCGCGGGCACGGGCTCCCCTGCGCCGGGGGCCCGTGCCCGCGCCTCAGCTGTTGAGTCGCCAGATGGTGAAGTTGAGCGCGGCGGCGAAGGCCACCCAGGCCCAGTAGGGCAGCATCAGCGCCGCGGCGGGGCGCGAGATCCGCTGGAAGAGCAGCACCGTCACCCCGATCGCCAGCCACATCAGCACGATCTCGGCGAACGCCAGGCCGTACCGGCCGGCGCCGAAGAAGAGCGGGGTCCAGATCGCGTTCAGCACGAGCTGGGCGATCCAGGCGTACAGCGCCGGACCGAAGCCGACCCGGCGCCAGACCAGCCAGCCGGCGATGGCGATCAACGCGTAGAGGACGGTCCAGACCGGGCCGAAGAGCCACGAAGGCGGAGCCCAGTCCGGCTGCCGGAGGCTGGCGTACTCGTCGGCGGTGCCCTGCACCCCCAGCCCGCCGATCGCCGCGGCGACCGTCACGGCCGCGCCGAAGCCGAGCAGCGCCCACCAGGTGCGCGCCCCGTGGGTCCGCGAGGGGCTCCCAGTTATCTCCATGGTCGAGATGTTTCCGCGACCCGTGATCGACAAACCCGGCCCCGGACAGCGCAGCGCCGGGGTCGTCGGTTCCGGGTGTCTCCTGTCTGGGAGGACGGAGATCCCGGTGCCGACGACCCCGGCGGGTCCGGAAGCGGCGGGCACGCCGCGCGTCAATTGCTGAAGATGCTGACACCACCCGGGCCGACCAGCAGCCCGACCACGATGAGGACGATGCCCCACAGGATCTGCCGGCGGAACAGCGCGAGGATGCCGGCGACCACGAGTACCACTGCGAGAATCCAGAGAATCAGCTCCATGGCGGCTGAATACCCGAGGCGCCGGTCCGAGAAACCTGGTCCTCAGTCCACCTGATCTCCCACGTGGAAGATGCTGTACGCCTGCTTGATGACCGGGTGGGCGACGTTGCGGACGCGGACCCCGCCCGGGGTGGTGCCCCGCTCGGTCCCGTGGTGGGCGTGCCCGTGCAGGGCCAGCGCGGTCGGCGCCGAGTCGATCGCCTGACCCAGCTGGTACGAGCCCAGGAACGGGTAGATCTCCAGCGGCTCGCCCGCGAGCGTGTCCGGCACCGGGGAGTAGTGGGTCAGCGCGACCACCAGGTCGCACTCGAGCCCGCGCAGCGCCGCGCCCAGCGCGTCGGCGCTCTGGTTGCTCGTCCGGACGAACGCCTTCATCTCCGGCTCGCCGAAGTCGCTGGCGCACCGCCCGGCGAAACCGCCGCCGAAGCCCTTCACCCCGGCCACCCCGAGCCGGCCGCCGGCGCACTCCACCACCGTCCCGGTCCCCTCCAGCACGGTGATGCCGGCGTCCTCCAGCACCTTGACCACCTGCGGCACCTCGTCGCACTGGTGGTCGTGGTTGCCCAGCACCGTGATCACCGGCACGCCCAGGTCGCCGAACTCCCGCGCCACGCACCGCGCCTCGGACTCGGTGCCGTGCCGGGTCAGGTCCCCGGCGAGCAGCAGCGCGTCGGCGCAGTCGGGCAACTCCTCCAGGGCCGGCCGGAACCGGCCCACCACGTCCTCGTCCAGGTGCACGTCGCCGACGGCGGCGATGCGGATCATGCTCGGACCCCTCTCACGGCAACTCCTCGACCTGGGTGGGCGCCTGCGTCCGGATCACCCCGATGTCGCTGGTGATCGGCACGTCCGGGAAACGCTCGGCGACCCGGCGCAGGATCTCCTCCCGCCGGTGCGGGCTCTCCACCTCGCCGTAGAGGACGAGCCCGCGCTCCTTGCGCAGCACGGTGATCCCCTGTTCGGCGACGTCGGGATCCTCGGTGAGCATCCGGTGGATCTCCGCCTCGACGTACTCGTCGGGTGGTCCGGCGCCATGTCTGGTCACGGTGTCTCCTTCCCTTCGGGCGTGCGCGCGTACGGCACCGGCGTGCCCGTGTACGGGACCACGTCGAGCCGGTCCAGCAGCACCAGGAACGCCTCGGCGTACGGCGAGTGCTCGGTCTCCTTCCGTACCCGTTCCCAGTCGATCTGTTCGCGCAGCGAGCGGGCCAGCGGCAGACCGCGGGCGAAGTCGCAGTAGTGCTGCGAGAAGCTGAGCAGCTTGTGCACCATCAGCCGGGTCGCCGAGAGCACCGGCATGCGGATGGCGTCGACCGGGCGGACCACGGTGTCGGTGAAGGTCTCCTCGGTCACCGGGGTCTCGACCGGCCGGTGGATCAGGTCCACCATCCGGCCCTCGTCGTAGACCTTCACCAGCCAGTCCTCCGGCGGGCGCTCGGCGGTGAAGCCCTCGGCGACCAGTGCCTCCAGGGATCGCTCGACGTCCTCCTCGCGGAGCAGGAAGTCCACGTCGTGTTCGCTGGAGTGCCCGCCGTGCGCGTACACCGCGAAGCTGCCACCGAGGGCGAACGGGATGTCGTTCTGCTTGAGCACGGCGGCGACCCGCTTCAAGGTGTGCAACAGGCTCTCGTCCCCGCGCTCGGCCATCTGGTTCTCCCGTCGTGGTGAAGGTGGACAGGCGGTCGGAAATGACATCGCGTACCCGGCTGGCCCCCGGCTGACACCTCCCGGGCCCGACCCACAGGTGACGAGCGGGTGACCAGGCGGACAAAACGCCAAGGTGTGAGCGGGCGTCGGATAGCGTGTGGAAGGTGGCCAGATCAATGCGGGCGACCGGCGGCAGGGCCCGACTGCGCCGGGTCGCCCTGATCGGCATCGACGGTTCGGGCAAGACGACCCAGGCGTACCGGCTCGCCGCCGCGCTCACCTCGGCCGGGCGACCGGCCACCTACCACCGCAACGCCGGGGGCCGACGCTGGCTCGGCCGGGTCGCCAACCGGCTGGGGGTCCCCGACGCGCAGCGCCTTGTCGGACGCAACGGGGTGCTCGCGGTGGAGTCCGTACTGCGCTGGCTGGCCATCGCCGCCGCCCTGCTCAGCTGCCTGGTGACCGGCCGCACCGCGGTCATGGACCGCTACTCCGCCTGCCAGTACGCCAGCATCCGGGCGCACGGGGGGCAGCGCTGGGAGCGGCTGGCCCGGGTCGGCTACCGGGTCTTCCCGCCGCCGCAGGTGACCTTCCTGCTCACCGTCGACCCGGCCGAGGCGTACCGGCGGATCGAGCGGCGCGGCACCGACCACGAGACGATGGACTGGTTGCGGGCGGCGGACAGCGCCTACCGCACGCTGCCGGAGTACCCGACCTTCGTGCTGGTCGACGCGGGCGGCCCGCCCGAGGAGGTGACCCGGCGCATCCAGGCCCACCTGGCGCAGTGGCTGCCTGCCGCCGTCGAGCCGCCCGCCGTGCCGCTGGCGGTTCAGGCCCGGCCGTAGACCGGCACCGACGCCCCGCTGGTCGGCGCGGACTCGTCGGAGGCGAGGAAGCGGATCACCGGGGCGATCTCGGCCGGGGTGACCCAGCGGCCGTGGTCGGCGTCCGGCTGGGCGGCCCGGTTCGCCGGGGTGTCGATGACGCTGGGCAGCACCGTGTTGCAGCGCACACCGGACGCCCGGTACTCGACCGCCACCGCGTTGGCGAAGGCGAGCACCGCCGCCTTGGCGGTGACGTAGCCGGCGGCGCCGGGGAAGGGGGCGAGCGCCGCCCGGGCCGACACGCAGACCACCGCGCCGCCGCCGGCCGCGACCAGGTGCGGCAGCGCCGCCCGGGTGACCAGATAGGTGGGGCGCAGGTTGACCGAGAGCATCCGTTCGAACTCCTCGATCCCGGTCTCGTGCACCCGGCCGCCGGCGGCGTACCCGCCGACCAGGTTGACCACGGCGCGCAGCGGCGCGGCCGGGTCGCCGGCGGCGGCCTCGACGGCCCGTTCGGCGCCCTCCGTGGTCATCAGGTCCGCGGCCAGCCGGACCGGGCCCGACCCCGCCGGCGCCGTCGTGGCCGGGCTCTCCCGCCCGGGTACGACCACCCGCCAGCCCGCCTCGACGAAGGCGGCGGTGACCGCCCCGCCGAGTCCGCCCGTCCCACCCGTCACCAGCACGCTGCGTCCCGTCATGCCGCACACCGTAGTCCCGCCCCGCGGCTCCGGTGCTCCTCCGCCGGCCGCGCCGTCGCCGCCACCCCGGTGAGCAGCCGGTTCGACCGGAGCGGACGAGGGGCGGCGGCCCGCGATGATGGCAGGCTGTGGGGGGACGGCGCGGGCGCGGGGGATACTTGGTCGGATCCGCGAGGCATGGTTGACGCTCGGGGCTCATGAAAGTAAGTTTCATCCGTGGCGAAGAGTCCGAAGATTTCTGCGAGTCACGAGTCGGGTGGACTGATCGTCCACATCAGCGGCCTGCTGCCCTCGCTGTCGCCCGCCGAGCAGCGGGTCGCCCGGCTGGTCGTCGCCGACCCGGCCGCCGCCGCGCGACGAACCATCACCGACCTCGCCACGGCCGCCGAGACCTCCGAGGCCACCGTGATCCGGTTCTGCCGGTCGGTCGGCATGGACGGCTACCCGCAGCTGCGCATCCGGCTCGCCGCCGAGGCGGCCCGCCGGGTGGAGCCGCCGGACGCCCGGGTGGTCGGGGGTGACATCCCGCCCGGCGCCGACCTGGCCCAGATCATCGCCACCATCGCGTTCAACGACGCGCGGGCCGTCGAGGAGACCGCCGAGCAGCTCGACCCGGCGATCTGCGAGCAGGTCGTCGAGGCGATAGTCGCCGCCGGCCGGATCGACGTCTACGGGGCCGGCGCGAGCGGCTTCGTCGCCTCCGACTTCCAGCAGAAGCTGCACCGGATCGGCCGCACCTCCTTCTACTTCCCCGACGTGCACACCGCGCTGACCTCGGCTGCGCTGCTCGGCAAGGGCGACGTGGCGTTCGGCATCTCGCACACCGGCACCACCTCGGACGTGATCGAGGTACTGGAGCAGGCCCGGGCCCGGGGCGCGTCGACCGTGGCGCTGACCAACTTCCCCCGCTCGCCGATCACCGAGGTGGCCGACTTCGTGCTCACCACCGCGGCCCGCGAGACGACCTACCGCTCGGGCGCCATGGCCAGTCGCCTCGCCCAGCTCACCGTGGTCGACTGCCTCTTCGTCGGGGTCGCCGCCCGGAACCGGGCGCGGGCCCGCAAGGCACTGGAGGCGACCGCCGAGGCCGTGCTGACGCACCGGGTCGGCCCCGGGCGGAGGCGCTCGTGACCGCCGGTCGGGTGGAGCCGGACGGCGCCGTGGAGCATCGTCGGAGCGGGGACGGCAGCGGTGAGACCGTCGTCGACCTGCGGCCCGTGGTCCGGGTGGGCGCGCCGACCGAGCGGCGCAACCCGCACAGCGCCGACCTCGACCTGATGTCGACCCGGGACGTGCTCACCGTCATCAACGACGCCGACCGGCGGGTCCCGGCGGCGGTCGCCGCGGTCCTCGACGAGATCGCCGCGACGGTCGACCTGGCGGTGACGGCGCTGCGCGGCGGGCACCGGGTGCACTACTTCGGCGCCGGCACCTCCGGCCGGCTGGGCGTGCTCGACGCGGCCGAGCTGGCACCCACCTTCAACTCCCCGCGCGACTGGTTCTGCGCGCACCTGGCCGGCGGCCCGGACGCGATGTGGCGGGCCGTCGAGGACGCCGAGGACGACGACCGCGGTGGCGCGGCCGAGGCGGCCGGCTGCGTACGGCCGGGTGATCTGGTGGTCGGGCTGGCGGCCAGCGGGCGCACCCCGTACGTTCTCGGGGCACTCGCCGCCGCCCGGGCGCAGGGCGCCTCGACGGTGCTGCTCTGCGCGAACCCGGAGGCGGCGGCCGCCGCGACGGTCGACGTGTTCATCGGGGTGGACACCGGACCCGAGGTGGTCACCGGCTCGACCCGGATGAAGGCGGGCACGGCGCAGAAACTGGTGTTGAACACCTTCTCCACGGCGGTGATGGTCCGGCTCGGCCGGGTCTACTCCAACCTCATGATCGACATGGTGGCGACCAACGCCAAGCTCCGGGGCCGGATGATCTCCATCCTGATGGAGGCCACCGGCTGCGCCGAGGAGGTCTGCCGGCGGGCACTGCGCGAGGCCGACGGCGACCTCAAGATCGCCCTGGTCTCGCTGGTCTCCGGCGCCGAGGTGACCGCCGCGCGAGCCGCCCTGGCCCGCGCCTCCCACCAGGTACGCGGCGCGCTCGCCCTGCTCGCCTCCTGATCCTCGTCCGCCCCGGCGGGCCGTACCCCCGCCGGGGTGCTCCGCCCCCGGGGTGGACGTGGGGCGCGGGTGAGACGCGGAACACGTCACCGGGCGGACGCCCAGCGCGCCTCGGATTGTTGTGCAGGGGGCGGGGTAATCGACCTTGCGTGGATGAACCGACCGGCCCACCGGCGCGTATTCAGCAGTGACCAGGGTCGCAGTCGGGCGGTGACGAGCGTCGCTGTGCTCTTGGAAGTCGCGATGGTGCGATTTCCTGCGACGGACGACGTCCCGCCTCCGTCAGCGCGGTCCGTGGCACCGGCGCACCCCGCACCGGCGGGGTGCTGACAGCAAACGTGGACCGCACTTTCAGCTGATACTCAGGCATTCGTGACACTTTCGACTCACGACATGGAATCCCCGACACGTCTCAACTGTTGTGTAGGTGTCAGCACCGACGGGCACAGCAGAGGTTACGGGGGAGGGCTGATGGACGTGGGGATGGCAAGGAACCGGGCAACCGGCGCGAGCGAGGGGACCGTGGGCAACGTGGACAAGAACATCGGCATGCGAACCGACGAGGTCGCCGAGGAGCGTGACCTGGTCGGCGTCTACCTTCACGAGATCTCCCGGACGCCACTGCTGGACGCCGCCAAGGAGGTCGATCTCTCCAAGGCCATCGAGGCCGGCCTCTACGCCGAGCACCTGCTCGGCGAGGACCGCGTCCCCGCCGGTGTCGACCGGGACGACCTGGAGCGCCTCGTCGCCGAGGGCGAGCGGGCCAAGGACCTCTTCATCCGGGCCAACCTGCGGCTGGTCGTCTCCATCGCCCGCCGCTACGTCCGGTCCGGGATGCCCATGCTGGACCTGATCCAGGAGGGCAACACCGGCCTGGTCCGCGCGGTCGAGAAGTTCGACTACGAGCGCGGCTACAAGTTCTCCACCTACGCCACCTGGTGGATCCGTCAGGCCATCAGCCGGGCGATCGCCCAGCAGGAGCGCACCGTGCGGCTGCCCGTGCACCTGGTGGAGGACGTCAACCGGATGCGCAACGTGGCCCGGCAGCTCACCCGTGAGCTGGGCAGCGACCCGGAGCCGGAGCAGATCGCCGCGGCCCTCGGCGTCACCGTCGAGCGGGTCAACGAGCTGCGCCGCTGGTCGCAGGACACCGTCTCGCTGGACACCCCGGTGGGCGACGACGGCGACACCAACCTCGGCGACCTGGTCGCCGACAGCGACGCCCCCTCCCCGGAGGACATCGTCCTCAGCGGGCTGGAGCGGCAGCGCATCGAGGGCCTGCTCAACCACCTCGACGACCGTTCGGCCGGCATCATGCGGGCCCGCTACGGCCTCGAGGACGGTCGGGAGCACTCGCTGACCGAGGTGGCCTCGCGCTTCTCGCTCTCCCGGGAGCGGATCCGCCAGCTGGAGATCCAGGCCCTCGGCCGGCTCCGGGAGCTGGCGCGGGCCGAGGGGCTGCAGGCCGCCTGACCTGGCGGCAATGACGGCGAACGGCCGGCGTCCGATAGGGGGACGCTGGCCGTTCGCCGTACCTGCCGCCGGTCAGCGCACCCGGCCGTAGCCCTGGATGGGCATGATGTCCATGTCCCGCTTGAGCACGTTGCGTCCGGCGCTCGGCGCGTCGATGATCTGACCGCCGCCGACGTAGATGCCCATGTGCCCCAGGCCGCTGTAGAAGACCAGGTCCCCGGGGCGCAGCTCGCCACGGCTGATGTGGCTCACCACACCCCACTGCATCCGGGTGTTGTGCGGCAGGGACCTGCCCGCCGCCCGCCACGCCGCCGAGGTCAGCCCGGAGCAGTCGTACCCGTTCGGCCCGTCGGCGCCCCAGACGTACGGCTTGCCGAGGGCCCCGTACGCGTAGCGCACCGCCACCCCGGCCTGACCGGAGACGGCCGGCGCGTCGTCGGCGGGAGCCGACTTCGGCCTCCGCTTCGGTGCCTCCTCGGTCGCCCGGCCGTACGCCTGCCGGCGCATCTCGTACAGCCGCGACAGGTCCTTCTCGATTCTCTTCCTCGTGTTGGTCATGCTGCGGGCCTGCGCGGCCTCCCGGGCCAGGGTGGCGTCCAGCCGGGACTTCTCGGCGAGCAGCTGCCGCTGCTGCGTCGTGAAGCCGGAGATGCGGGCCTGGCGCTGCCGGGTCAGGTGGTCGAGCGTGCCCAGCCGGTCGGTCAGCGAGGCGGAGCCCGGCTCCAGCAGGGCCCGGGCGGTCCGCAGACCGCCGGTCTTGTAGGCGGTCGAGGCCAGCTCGCCGACGTCCGCGCGACTCTGTGCGGTCTGGGCCTCCAGCGGCCCGATCCTGGCATGGAGCGAGGCCGCGGTGGCCTTGTTCGCCTTGATCTCCTCGTTGAGCTTGTTGTAGGACTCGACGATCCGTTCCAGCTCGGTGGAGGACTTCTCGATCCGCGCGGTGAGCTCGGTGACCGACGGTTCGGCCCGAACCTCCACCGCCGGGGCGATCAACACGGCGGAGAGGCCGGCGACCACGAGCGTGCGCATCAGCAATCGTGAGGACGACAAGAGCGGAAGGCTCCTCTCGCTCGGTCGCCGGAGGGTGCTGACGCCTCCGGCGGCACCGTCAGCGGGGCCATCCGGGTGGATGGCGACGCCCCGTGCCGGCCCGCTCAACCTATCCCGGGACGGGAGTGACGCGCAGTGGAAGCCGGGGCGAATGTTGGCAAAGAGGCAGCTATTGCCGCTGTGCGTGCTGACAACCGGTGATGCTGGCGTGTCGCTCCGTCCGGCGTGTCGAAGGCGAAAGTGGTGAACGCGGCCTTCGCCGGATTCGTCGTTCTCGACGGATGCCGCCATGGATCGGGAGGGAAACGACGGACAAATCCGAAAGGCCGGACGGTTGCCGGCGACGCCCCGACCGCCGCCGCCGCTACCAGGGCCGAAAACCGTCCGGCGGGCTGGCGGACCGGCAACAGAATGGAGCCCGGCACCGGAAATCCCGCCGTACGCAGGACCGTCGCCGGTGGAAGCATCGGCGCCGCCGGCCCTGGGAGGACGCCGTGCAGGCAGAACACTTCGCCCGCGCGCCGCGCTCGGCGCGTCGCACCACGCTGCTCTACGCGCGCCCCGGCATCGTGGTGACCACCGAACGGTTCACCGTCGGCCGGAACACCTTCGCCGTCGCCGACCTCACCCACCTGCGGACCGGCCGGGGGCCGCACGACCGGTCGGCCGTCCGGGCCGTGGTGGTCACCGCCGTCATGATCGGCGGCGCCGGAGTGCTGCTCGGCTTCACCGGCGGGCTGGCACGGCTCACCGCCGGGGCGTACCTGGTGCTGGGGGCGGTCTCGCTGCTGCCGGTGCTGCTGGTGCTCGCCGGCGACCGGTGGCGGCCGCCGGCGTACGAGCTGTGGGGGAGTTGTGGCGGCGTCGAGGTGCTGCTCTTCAGCGCCGACGACGAGCGGCAGCTCGACCAGGTCACGGAGGCGCTGCGCCGGGCCCGCGAGCTGACCCGGTACGACGACGCCGACGACCCGGCCGGCACGGCCACCTACTGGCGGCCGGCGCGCTGAGGACCGCTCAGAGGGCGGCCGGCTCCGGGGTGCGCGGCCGCTCGACCGCCAGGTCCCGGGTCACCCGCCGCTCGGCCACGAACGACACGAACGGCACCGTGCCGGCGAGCATCACCAGCAGCATCCGCTTGAGCGGCCAGTGCACCCGACGGCCCAGGTCGAAGGTGGCGGCCAGGTAGAGCATGTAGAGCCAGCCGTGCGCGGTGCCGACGACCGCCACCACGATCGGCTCGTCGAACGCGTACTTCAGCGGCATGCCGATCAGCACCAGCACGACCAGCGCCACGCCCACGATCCAGGCGATCACGCGGTACCGGGTAAGGGCTCCGCCCACCGTCGTCCGTCCTTCCGCACCGGCCTCAGCCGGGATAGTCACCGGGCTTCGCGCCCGGGTTGGCGTTCAACCATGTCAGGTACCGGTTGTACTCGGCCAGGTCGGCGTCGACCGGCTCGTCGACCGCGGCCGGCACCCGGACGACCCGCACCGGCCGCCGTACCGCGCCGATGGTGCGGGTGGACGCGGCGTCACCGGCCGTGACCACGGCGTCGTCGGCGGTGGCCGGCTCGGCGGCGGCGGCGGCCGGCCCGCGCAGCGTGTGCCGGACCTCACGCCACCAGACGAAGACCACGAAGGCGGCGAAGATCGGCCACTCGACCGCGTACGCCCAGCTGAGCGTGTTGCCCGAGGCGGCGCGGCTGATCTGCCACCAGCCCAGCGCCAGGAATCCGCCCACCAGCACGACCATGGCCACGTGGCGGGCGATCCACGCCGGTGTCCAGAGCCGCTTCATGGCGTCGAGCGTACCGGGCTGGCCCGCCGTCTCCGACACGGTGTCGTAGGCGGGTTTGGTGACACCGGGTGTGGGCATCCGTCTAGACGCGAGCCCAAACGAACCAGGGGGGCGACATGACCGAATCAGTACGGCAGTCCGGTGACGTGAGCCCGGAGCAGCGGGTCACCGAGTGGGACGGCGACGACAGCCGGAGCACCGGCGCGGACGTCGACGGCGAGGTGCTCGGGGTGGACCCGGCGGAGCTGGCCGACGAGGACCTGATCCGGGAGCTGCAGAGCCTGCACCGCACCCGGCTGGACACGCTGCGGCACGCGGCCGACTCCGCGCTCGCCAACCACCTGCGGCGCACCGCCGAGATGGAGACCGAGTACCTGGCGCGGCACCCCGGGCGCGAGGTCGACCCGAGCCGGCTGCGGGACGCCTGATGGCGGCGCGCGCCGAGCAGGGGATGTCGGCCCCGCCCGAGGTGGTGTTCAGCACGGCCACCGACCCCGCCCGGGTGTCCGCGTGGCTGCCCGCGCCGCTGCGCCACGACGGCGACAAGCCGGCGGAGGCCGACGCCGAGCAGCTGCGGGCCCGTTGGGACAGCGGCTCCGGTGACGGCTGGTCCGCCGAGCTGTGGGTCGAACCGGCCGACTCCGGTGGCTCCCTCGCCCGGCTGGAGCTCACCGGCGATGCCGCCGACGGGCTGGCCGACGAGTCCCTGGCCAATCTCGCGCGCGAGGTGGCCGACAACCTGACCGCGGGCTGACGAAGTCCGCCGACCACCATTGCCCGACGACCGAGGAGACCAGGGTGCCCGAGAGTGGCCTGAAGCAGAAGGTGGCGCGGCTGCGCCAGGCGTACGCGCCGCACGAGTACCGGCCGCTGGGCGGCTACCTGGCGGCGATGGGGACGTACGCCGGGGTGACCGCCTCCATCGTCACGCTGGTGAGGGCGACCGGGCGACCGGTGCCCGACCGGCCGGCCCCCGCCGACGTGGTGCTGCTCTCCATCGCCACCCACAAGCTGAGCCGGCTGCTCTCCAAGGACGCCATCACCAGCCCGCTGCGCGCGCCGTTCACCCGCTACGACCACCCGATCGGCAGCGGCGAGGTGATGGAGCAGGTCCGTGATCAGGGCAGCTCCACCCGGCACGCCATCGGCGAGCTGCTCAGCTGCCCGTTCTGCCTCGCCGTCTGGGTGGCCACCGGCCTGACCAGCGGCCTGGTCCTGGCGCCGCGGCTGACCCGCCTGGTGGCCACCGCGTTGACCGCGGTCGCCGCCTCCGACTTCCTCCAGATGGGCTACGCGGTCGCCCAGCAGGCGGCCGAGCGGGGACACCACGACGAGAAGTGAACCGGACGACGAACGGGGCCGGCGGACGTCGTCCGCCGGCCCCGCTTCGCGTCGTCCGACCTCAGGTCGGGGTGGTGCCGTGGTCCTCGCCGGCCCAGCCGCGCGCCGCCTCCGGCTCCCGTTCGCCCTCGTCCTCGCCCGTGACCACGTCCCGGTCGACCGCGGTGCGGTCGTGCTCGTTGGCGAAGTCCGGCTCGGGAAGGGTGTCCCGGCCCTCGGGGGGCTGACCCAGGGCGGGCAGCGCCTCGTCCTCGTGGTCCCTGTGCTGCGTCATGCCCTCGTCCTCTCGGTCGTCCTCGGGCACCCGCTGGCCGGCGCGCTCACGTCGCCGACCCGCCGAGCGCGTCGGCCGCCTCGTCCACGGAGTACTCGCCCTGGGGGAGTGCCTCGATCCGCGCGAGCAGCGCCGCCGGGAGCTGCGCGGCGATCGCCCGCCGGTGGATGTCCGCCTGGCTGATCCGTTCCTGGCCGCGGTAGATGTCGTCGAGCAGCTCGTCGAGCTGCCGGGTGTCGACCTCGTCGGTCACGGGTGCCTCATCGCTCACCCCGCCCACCTACCCCGGCCCGAAACGGTCAAACTTCCCGTCAGGCGGGGGTGGGCAGGGTCGCCCGGCGGGTGCGGACGGCGGCGGCCAGGTGCGCCAGCACCTCGGCGGTGGTGTCCCAGCCGATGCAGGCGTCCGTGACCGAGCGGCCGTAGGTCAGCTCCCGGGTCGGGTCCAGGTCCTGCCGGCCCTCGAGCAGGAAGCTCTCCAGCATGATCCCCACGATGCCGCGCTGACCTGCGGCGAGCTGACCCGCCACGTCGGCCGCGACGAGGGGCTGGTTGCGGTGGTCCTTGCCGCTGTTGGCGTGGCTGGCGTCGACCACCAGGCGCTCCGGCAGGCCGGCGGCCCGCAGCAGGTCCAGTGCGCCGGCGACCGACTCCGCGTCGTAGTTCGGCCGGCCCCCACCGCCGCGCAGCACCAGGTGCCCGTCGGCGTTGCCCCGGGTGTGCATGATCGCCGGGGTGCCGGAGACGTCGATGCCGGGGAAGACGTGCGGCACGCCGGCCGCCCGGATCGCGTCGACCGCGGTGCCGATGCTGCCGTCGGGGCGGTTCTTCATGCCGATCGGCATGGACAGGCCGGAGGCGAGCTGGCGGTGCACCTGGCTCTCCACCGTGCGGGCGCCGATCGCGCCCCAGGCCACCGTGTCGGCGATGTACTGCGGGGTGATCGGGTCGAGGAACTCGCAGCCCACCGGCAGGCCGAGGCGCAGGACGTCGAGCAGGAGCGCGCGGGCGGTGCGGAGGCCGGCGTTCACGTCGCCGGAGCCGTCCAGCGCCGGGTCGTTGATCAGGCCCTTCCAGCCCACCGTCGAGCGCGGCTTCTCGAAGTAGACCCGCATCACCACCAGCAGGTCCTCGGCGTGCCGGGCGGCGGCCTCCCGCAGCCGGTGCGCGTAGTCGAGGGCGGCGGCCGGGTCGTGCACCGAGCACGGCCCCACCACCACCAGCAGGCGGTCGTCGGCGCGGTCCAGCACCTGGCCGACCGCGCGCCGGCCGGCCAGCACGGCCGAGGCGAGCGGGGCGTCCAACGGCAGCTCGTGCAGGAGCAGGGCGGGCGTGGTCAACGGCACGACGCGGTCGATGCGCTGATCGATGACCGCGCCGGTCTCCGGGGTCGTCACGGTGGGCTTTCCTTCCGCCGACCGTGCCCCGGGGCCGGTGCCCGGGTCGAGCCGGCTGCTCGAATGCAGAAGGCAGGAGCGTTCAGCTCCTGCCCGGCCGGCTCGAAACGCGGTGACGTCAGCTCATGGTGAGGTCACCGGCATCGCAGCCGGCTGCCTAAACCATCGATACGCACGCGTCACGTCGGTCAGCGTACCCGACCGGACGCCGGTGGCTCACCCGGTCGTCCCGAAAGGCTCGCCTGGATTTCACCTCCGTCGATGCCTCCGGCGGTAACTTCATCGCCACACACCGCACCCCCGGAGGTATCCGATGGACCGTCGTACCGTCCTGCGCGCCACCGTCGCCGGTGGAGCCGCCGCCTTCGCCGGCAGCCTCTGGTCCGGCGCGGCGCTGGCCGCCCCCGCCCAACCCGGCCCCGGCCCGTACGGGCCGCTCGGCGCCGCCGACGCGCGCGGCATCCAGCTGCCCGCCGGGTTCACCAGCCGGATCGTCGCCCGGTCCCGGCAGGCCGTGGCCGGGACGTCGTACACCTGGCACGACGCGCCCGACGGCGGCGCCTGCTTCACCGCCGGCACCGGCTGGATCTACGTCTCCAACTCGGAGATCTCCGCCACCGGGGGCGCCTCGGCGGTCCGGTTCAACGCCGACGGGAGCGTCGCCTCGGCGTACCGGATCCTGTCGAACACCAACCGCAACTGCGCCGGCGGCGCGACGCCCTGGGGGACCTGGCTCTCCGGGGAGGAGGTCAACCTGGGGTACGTCTACGAGACGTACCCGCAGGGCGGCAGGGCCGGGGTGCGGCGGGCCGCGATGGGCCGGTTCACCCACGAGGCCGCCGCCTGTGACCCCGACCGCAAGGTGATCTACCTGACCGAGGACGAGAGCAGCGGCTGCTTCTACCGGTTCCGCCCCACCGTCTGGGGCGACCTGTCCAGCGGCACCCTGGAGGTGCTGGTCGCCGGCACCGCCACCAGCGGCCCGGTGAGCTGGGCCCGGGTCCCCGACCCGGACGGCTCCCCGACCTACACCCGCAACCAGGTCTCCGGGGCGAAGCGGTTCAACGGCGGCGAGGGCTGCTGGTACGCCGACGGCACCTGCTGGTTCACCACCAAGGGCGACAACCGGGTCTGGGCGTACGACGCGGTCAACCAGCGGATCGACCTGGCGTACGACGACTCGCTGGTGGTCGGCGGCGGCGCCCCGCTGACCGGGGTGGACAACATCACCGGCTCCCGCTCCGGCGACCTGTACGTCGCCGAGGACGGCGGCAACATGGAAATCGTCCTGATCACCCCGGACGAGGTGGTCACGCCCTTCCTCAGGATCAACGGGCAGTCCTCTTCGGAGATCACCGGCCCGGCCTTCTCCCCGGACGGCACCCGGTTCTACTTCTCCTCCCAGCGCGGCACCTCCGGCTCCTCCTCCGGTGGGATCACCTACGAGGTGCGCGGCCCGTTCCGCTGAGCGAACCGTCCGCCGGGCCGGTCCCTCCCGCCCGGCGTAGGCGGGTGGGGGGCGGGGTACAAGGCGCGACATGAGTCACGAGCAGAGCGACCAGGAGCGGGTGGAGTCCCGTGCCCACCTGCTGCCCGAGGAGGCGGCGGTCGGCAGCGACGACCCGCAGGCCCAGGCCGACGCCATCCTCAACGAGTCCGACATCCGGGAGGAGGACCGCAACGCCGCCCCCGACACGGTGCTGGAGCACCGCACCTCCGATCAGACGGCGACCCCGGTCGAGCCCCCCGACTGAACCGACGCGCCCCGGCCCCGGCGGGACCCCCGGTAGGAGTGCTCGCGCAGCCAGGTGAGCGGCCCCACCGCCCGCAGGCCCGGCGGCAGGTTCCCCACCGGGTCGAAGGCGAGCGCGGCGTCCGTCCGGGCGTCCAACTGATCGCCGAGGGTGAGCTGGCCGACCGGGCGCCACGGGCCGACGGCGGACGCGACCGCGAGCACCAGCCGCGGCGCGTCCGCCCGTGTCGCGCCGGTCAGCTCGGCCAGGCCCCGGCCCAGGTCGGGCGAGTCCGGGTCGGCCAGCGCGGCCAGCCAGAGCCGCCGGGCTCCGGCCCGGTACGACATGATCGTGCTGTACGTCCCGGTGAAGCCTCGGCGGGGCAGCGGCAGATTCCGCAGCACCGGGGCCGCGCCGCTGGAGCTGGCCAGCAGGTCGAACGCGCGCCCCTCGGGCAGGTGCAGCCGCACCGCCAGGCCGAGGACGTCCGGCCAGCGGCCCGGGGTGGGCACCCCCTTGGAGAGCCGGACGGTGGCCCGGTGCCGCCCGGGCAGGTCGAGCAGGTCCACGCCGGTCGGGGGTCCGGGCGTACCCCAGATCATCACCTCGGCGGCGAACGAGCGGCCCGCCGGATGCAGCAGCCGGGCCCCCCGCCAACGGGCGAGTGCGGCGGCCGTGCCGGCGACGGCGACGGCCGCCGCGGCGGTGCAGGGGGTGGGCATGCCCCCACCGGTACCCCGCGCCGCGCGGTCGATGCCCCCCGGACCCGGCTCGCCGGGGCCCACACGTCACCTTTGCGCTCGGGAGATCGGATAGCGTCGGGTCATGCCCGAGAGCGGTTACCCCTGGCCCATCGAGACGACCCGACTGGACAACGGCCTGCGCGTGGTGGTGAGTGAGGACCGGACCGCCCCGGCGGTCGCGGTCAACCTCTGGTACGACGTGGGCTCCCGGCACGAACCGGAGGGGCAGACCGGGTTCGCCCACCTCTTCGAGCACCTGATGTTCGAGGGCTCGATCAACGTCGCCAAGACCGAGCACATGAAGCTGATCCAGGGGGCCGGCGGCTCGCTCAACGCCACCACCAACCCGGACCGGACGAACTACTTCGAGACGGTGCCCGCCGAGCACCTGGAGCTGGCGCTCTGGCTGGAGGCCGACCGGATGGGCGGCCTGGTGCCGGCGCTCACCCAGGCGACGCTGGACAACCAGCGCGACGTGGTCAAGAACGAGCGGCGGCAGCGCTACGAGAACGTCCCGTACGGCGACGCCTGGCTCCGGCTGCTCCCGCTGCTCTATCCGCCGGGGCACCCGTACCACCACGCGACGATCGGCTCGATGGCCGACCTGAACGCCGCCGACCTGGCCACCTTCCAGGCGTTCCACGCGACGTACTACGCGCCGAACAACGCCGTGCTCACCGTCGTCGGCGACGCCTCGGCCGCCGAGGTCTTCGCGCTGGCCGACAAGTACTTCGGCGCGCTGCCCGCCCGCGCGGACATCCCCGCCGCGCCGGACGGCCGGACCGTCCCGGCGACCGCCACGGCCGCCGTCGAGACGGTCACCGCCGACGTGCCGGCCCCCCGGGTGTACGTCGCCCACCGCACCCATCCGTTCGGCACCCCCGGGTACGACGTGGCGACCGTGCTCGCCGCCGTGCTCGGCAGCGGCCGGGGCAGCCGCCTCTACCAACGCCTCGCCGACGGGGAACGGATCGCCCAGCCGGATCTCGTCGGGGCGTACGGGGTGGACCTGGCCCACGCCCCGGCCCCGCTGATCGCCACCGCCACCGCCCGTCCCGGGGTGACCGCCGAGCGGCTCACCGCCGGCGTCGCCGAGGTGATGGACGAACTGGCCACCGTGCCGGTCACCCACGCCGAACTGGACCGCGCCAAGGCGCTGCTCAGCACGTCGTGGTGGCGACAGATGTCCACCGTGGACGGCCGGGCGGACACCCTCGGCCGCTACGCCACCCAGTTCGGCGACCCGGCGAAGGCCGCCGAGCGGCTGCCCGCCTGGCTGGCGGTGACCGCCGAGCAGATCGCCGAGCTCGCCACCGAGGTGCTCGGCGCCGGTGACCGGGCGACCCTGACCTACGTGCCGGAGGAGACCTCATGACGCTGATCACCGCCCGTCCCGGACCGGGCACCGCCCGCCCGTACCGGTTCCCGACGGTGGTCCGCCGGGACGTCGCCGGCGGCAGGGTGGTCGCCGCGCACCTGCCGGGGCAGAACCTCGCCGTCGCGCTGCTGCTGCTCGACGCTGGCGCCGGCCGCGAGCCGGTGGGCAAGGAGGGGCTCGGCGCGGTGCTGGCCAAGGCGCTGGAGGAGGGCACCGCGCAGCGGGACGCCACCGCGTACGCGCTGGCGGTGGAGGGGCTCGGCACCGAGCTGGTGACCGGGCTGGACTGGGACTCCTTCCAGGTCAGCGTCCAGGTGCCGGTGGACCGGTTGAGCGCCGCGGTGGAGCTGCTCGCCGAGGCGGTGCGCACACCCCGGCTGGACCCGGACGACGTGCGGCGGGTCCGCGACGACGAGGCCACCGCGCTGCGGATGGACTGGGCCAACCCGGGCCCCCGGGCCGACGCGGTGCTCCGCGCCGACCTGTTCGGCGTCGACAACCGCTGGGGCCGCCCCATGTACGGCGACCCGGACTCGGTGGCCGGCCTCGACGTCGAGGACGTCACCGTCTTCCACTCCGAGTGGTTCATCCGCCCCGGGACGCTCATCGTCGCCGGTGACCTGGACCGGCTCGACCTGGACGCGCTCGGCGCGGCGGTGTTCGCCGGCACCGGTGGCGGCCCGGTCGAGCGGGGCGGCCCGATCGAGGTCCCGTCCCGCCCCGGGCGGCGGATCATCCTGGTCGACCGGCCCGGCTCGGTGCAGTCGACGCTGCGGCTGGGGCACCCGTCCCCGCACCGCGCGCACCCGGACCACGTGCCGATGACGCTGGCCGGCACGGTGCTCGGCGGCGCCTTCACCTCCCGGCTCAACCACCTCATCCGTGAGGTGCGCGGCTACACGTACGGCATCCGGGGCGACTTCGCCTCCTCCCGCCGGTTCGGCCGGTTCGCGGTCAGCTCCGGGGTGCAGACGGCGGTGACCGCGCCGGCGCTGGTCGAGGCGGTCGGGGAGATCACCCGTACCCGGGACGACGGGGTGACGGAGGACGAGCTGGCGGTGGCCCGCTTCTGGCGGGCCGGCCAGCTCTCGGTGGAGCTGCAGAGCCCCCGGGCGATCGCCTCGGCGTTGACCACCCTGGTGGTGCACGACCTGCCGGACGACTACCACGCCCAGCTGCGCGAGGCGCTGCTCGCCACCGACGTGGCGCAGGTCTCCGCGGCGGCCGCCGCGCACCTGCACCCGGAGGCGCTGACCCTGGTGGTGGAGGGTGACGCGGCGACGATCCGGGACGAACTCACCGCGACCGGTCTCGGTGAGGTGACCGACGCCACGCCCTGATCGGGGCGAATCCGGTCCGGGCGGTGGGAAAGCATTCCCGCCCGGACCGGCGGCGTGGGTAGCCTCGCGGGCATGAGGATCGGCATTGTGGGGGCCACCGGCCAGGTCGGTGGCGTGATGCGGCAGGTGCTGGCGGAGCGCGAGTTCCCGGCGGAGCAGGTGCGGTTGTTCGCCTCCGCCCGGTCGGCCGGGCGGAACCTGCCCTGGCGGGACGGCGAGGTGACGGTCGAGGACGCGGCCACCGCCGACTACTCCGGGCTCGACATCGTGCTCTTCTCCGCGGGCAAGGGCACCGCGAAGGAGCTCGCCCCCCGGGTCGCCGCCGCCGGCGCGGTGGTGATCGACAACTCGTCCGCGTTCCGGATGGACCCGGAGGTGCCGCTGGTCGTCGCCGAGGTCAACCCGCACGCCGCCGCCGACCGCCCGAAGGGCATCATCGCCAACCCGAACTGCACCACGATGGCCGCGATGCCGGTGCTGCGCCCGCTGCACGAGGAGGCGGAGCTGGTCAGCCTGGTCGTCTCGACCTACCAGGCGGTCTCCGGGGCCGGCCTGGCCGGCGTCGCCGAGCTGGACGAGCAGGTCCGGAAGGTCGCCGAGGACGCCACCGGGCTCGCCTTCGACGGCGCCGCGGTCGAGTTCCCGGCGCCGCGCTCCTTCGCCCGGCCGATCGCGTTCAACGTGCTCCCGCTCGCCGGCTCGATCGTCGACGACGGCTCGTTCGAGACCGACGAGGAGCAGAAGCTCCGCAACGAGAGCCGCAAGATCCTGGAGATCCCCGGCCTGAAGGTCTCCGGCACCTGCGTACGGGTGCCCGTCTTCACCGGCCACTCGCTCCAGATCAACGCCCGTTTCGCCCGGCCGATCACCCCGGCCCGGGCCCGCGAGCTGCTCGACGGCGCGCCGGGCGTGGCCCTGTCCGACGTGCCCACCCCGCTGGAGGCGGCCGGCCAGGACCCGACGTACGTCGGCCGGATCCGCGCCGACGAGACCGTCGAGCACGGGCTGGCGCTCTTCTGCGCCAACGACAACCTGCGCAAGGGCGCCGCGCTCAACGCGGTGCAGCTCGCCGAACTGGTCGCCGCCGGCCTCCGCTGACCGCCGCCCGCCCGTCTCCCCGTCGACTCCGGCGGGGAGACGGGCGGTCGCGTCACCGCAGCCGCACGCCGGTCGGATCTTCACGCGTCCGACCCGCCGATCGCCGTCGGATGCGGTGGGATGGAGACCGGTACGACGAGCCGACGCGGAGGCACCATGGCGGACGAGAAGACCCAGCAGGCCCTCACCGACCTCATCGCCAGCCGGTGGCTGGGAGTGCTGGTGACCATCAAACGGGACGGGCGGCCGCAGCTGTCCAACGTGGTCTACTCCTTCGACCGGGAGCGTGGGCTGATCCGGGTGTCGGTGACCGAGGGGCGGGCCAAGACCGCCAACCTGCGTCGTGACCCGCGCGCCAGCTTCCACGTCAGCAGCGACGACGGCTGGGCGTACGCGGTGGCGGAGGCGCGGGCCGAGCTGACCCCGGTCGCGCGGCGGGCGGACGATGCGACCGTGGAGGAACTGATCGGGCTCTACCGGACGGTGCAGGGCGAACACCCCGACTGGGACGACTTCCGGGCCGCCATGGTCGCCGAGGAGCGGCTCGTGCTGCGCCTGCACGTCGAGCGGATCTACGGCATGCCCCCGCACCGGTGACCGTGCGTTACCTGTCCGGGAGCGGCGGGTAGACGGCGGTGCCGACACCGAGAGGGGAGCACCATGACAACGGTCGGAGAGTTCATGACGACCCGGTTGGTGACGATGGACGGCAGCGACACGCTCACCGCCGCGGCTCAGGAGATGCGTGACAGCGCGATCGGCGACGTGGTGGTGACCGACGGCGACAACGTGGTCGGCATCGTGACGGACCGGGACATCACGGTCCGGGGCGTTGCCGCGAACATGGACCCGAACACCACCCAGCTCAACGCGATCACCAGCAAGGACGTGGTCACGGTCAGCCAGTACGACGACGCCGTCGCGGCAGCCGACCTGATGCGCACCTACGCCGTACGCCGGTTGCCGGTGATCGACGACGGGCGGCTGGTCGGGCTGGTGTCGATGGGTGACCTGGCGGTCGAGCGGGAGCCCCAGTCGGTGCTCGCCGACATCAGCGCCGACGATCCCAACAACTGACGTCCGCCGTGGACACCCGACGCCGGTCCCCGTACGCGGGGGCCGGCGTCGCGCGTTCCGGCTCGCTGCGACTCACCCGGTCCGGGCGAGGTTGAGCGCGCACCGGACGGGGATCCCCTCACGTACGTCGTACATGCGCTGATCGACGGGGGAGAGGACCGGATGGTGGATGCGACCACGAAGTTCTTCGAGGACCTCGACGGACGGGGGTACGAGCCGCTGCTGGAGAAGACCTCCGGGACCCTGCGTTTCGACCTGCACGAGGGCGCGCAGACCACTCACTGGCTGCTCCGGATCGACCGGGGACGGCTCCACGTCAGCCAGGAGGACCAGGAGGCGGACAGCGTCATCCAGACCAGTCCGAAGCTCTTCGAGGACCTCGCCACCGGCCGGGAGCACGGCCTGGCCGCGCTGCTGCGGGGGGACATGACGGTGACCGGCGACCCCCGGCTGGTGGTCCAGGTGGAACGGATCTTCCCCAGCCCACCGGACACCCAGGGGCCGCGTCGGCACTACCGCAGGGAGGTGCACTGATGGGGGCGAGTGACACCATCCGGATCCTCGACGGCAACACCTTCGTCGTCTCGCAGGACACCGGGGACATCGAGTCGACGCCGAGCGAGCCGACCGGCCTCTTCTCCATCGACACCCGGTTCCTCTCCCACTGGGTGCTGACCGTCAACGGCGAGCGGCTCAACGCCCTCTCCTACGACGACCTGCAGTACTACGAGGCGCGGTTCTTCCTGGTGCCGGGGATGGCCACCCACTACATCGACGCCAAGCTCTCGGTCATCCGGGAACGCGCGGTGGGCGGCAGCTTCCGGGAGACGCTGACCATCCTCAACCACGACGAGAAGGCGGTGGACCTGGAGATCCGGATGGACGCCGGCTCCGACTTCGCCGACCTGTTCCAGGTCAAGGACGAGATCGTCAACAAGAAGGGCGAGATCTACACCGAGGTCGAGCCCGACCGGCTGCGGCTGGGCTACCGGCGGGGCAACTTCCGGCGGGAGACGGTGATCTCTTCGGCCGGCCCGGCCCGGTACGACAAGAACGGTTTCACGTACACCGTGCACCTGGAGCCCAACGGCCAGTGGGACACCGAGATCGACGTGCAGACCCACGCGGTCGGCCCGGGCGGACGCGACCTGCGGATGGGGCTGCGGGCGCACGGCACCGAACGGCTCGCCCTCCAGCACGACCTGGAGGAGTGGATCGCCAGGGCGCCCAAGGTGAACACCGAGCACGAACAGTTGGCGTCCACCTACAAGCGCAGCCTGATCGACCTCGCGGCGCTGCGCTTCTCGCCACTGTCGCTCGGCGGCCAGGCCCTGCCCGCGGCCGGCCTGCCCTGGTTCATGACCATGTTCGGCCGGGACAGCATCCTGACCTGCCTCCAGGTGCTCCCCTTCGTGCCCGACCTCTCCAAGACCACGCTGCGGATCCTGGCCGCGTTGCAGGGCACCCGGTTCGACGACTTCCGGGACGAGGATCCGGGCCGGATCCTGCACGAGATGCGCTACGGCGAGACGGCCGCTTTCGAGGAGCAACCACACTCGCCGTACTACGGCTCGGTGGACGCCACCCCGCTCTTCGTGGTCCTGCTCGACGAGTACGAGAAGTGGAGCGGGGACGTCGCCCTGGTCAAGGAGTTGGAGCGGGAGTGCCGCGCCGCGCTCAGGTGGATCGACGACTACGCCGACCTGGCCGGCAACGGCTACATCTGGTACGAGCGGCGCAACAGCGACACCGGCCTGGAGAACCAGTGCTGGAAGGACTCCTGGGACTCGATCTCGTACCGGGACGGCACCCTGCCGCCGTTCCCGCGGGCCACCTGCGAGGTGCAGGGCTACGCGTACGACGCGAAGGTGCGCGCCGCCCGGCTGGCCCGGGAGTTCTGGGGCGACCCCGGCTACGCCGACCAGTTGGAGCGCGAGGCGGCGCAGCTGAAGGAGCGGTTCAACCGGGACTTCTGGGTCGAGGACGGCGAGTACTACGCCCTCGCCCTGGACCCGGACGGCCGGCAGTGCGGAACGCTCAGCTCCAACATCGGGCATCTGCTCTGGAGCGGCATCGTCGACGACGACCGGGCGGAGAGGATCGCCGACCATCTGGTCGGTCCCCGGCTCTTCTCCGGCTGGGGCGTACGCACCCTCGCCGAGGGGGAGGTCCGGTACAACCCGATCGGCTACCACAACGGCACGATCTGGCCCTTCGACAACTCCTTCATCGCCTGGGGTCTGCGCCGGTACGGCTTCGCCGAGCACGCCGCCACGATCGCCAACGGCATCCTCGACGCGGCGACCTTCTTCCAGGGGCGGCTGCCGGAGGCCTTCGGCGGCTACCGGCGCGAGCTGACCAAGTTCCCGGTGGAGTACCCGACGGCGTGCAGCCCGCAGGCCTGGTCGACGGGCACCCCGCTGCTGCTGCTGCGGACCATGCTCGGACTGGAGCCGCACGAGGGGCACCTGGCGGTCGACCCGATGCTGCCGATGGGCATGGGGCGCATCGAGGTGCTGGACATCCCGGGGCGCTGGGGTCGGGTCGACGCCTTCGCCCGGGGGCGGCTGGACCTGCAGAACCTCGGCGATTGAGCTCACGTCGCCTGCTTCCCCGCGACCCTCACGGGTGGTGGGGAAGCAGGCAGAACTCGTTGCCCTCCGGGTCGGCGCAGACCGTCCAGCCGGGCAGTTCCCGGACCACCGTCGCGCCGGCCTCCAGCACCGCGGCCCGTTCCTCGGCGTCGCCGACCAGGTCGAGGTGGATCCGGCCGGGCCCGGGCTGCTCGCCGGTCGCGGTGACCGGGGCGATCCACAGGTCCGGCCGGTGCCGGTGCGGGTCGCGCAGCAGCACCGCCTCGTCCGGGGCGAGCGATCGGTCGGCGAGCTTCCGCTCGTCCTCCGGCGCCACCGGCAGCCCCGCGGCCAGACTCCAGAACGGGGCCAGCAGGTACGGGTCACGGCAGTGGATCACGATCGCGTGCAGCTCGGGCATGCCCTGACGGTAGTACCGTCACCCCGTCGTCAGGACGGTGTCGAGGAACGCCGCGGTGACCGCCAGGACGTCCGGTCGGTCCAGCGGGAGGGCGTGGCCGCCGTGGGTGAGCCAGGCGTGGGTGGGGTGCCCGGCGGCGAGCAGCGCGCCGGCGAGCGCCACGGACTGGCCGACCGGCACGGCGGTGTCCGCCCCGCCGTGCACCAGCAGCACGGGCGTGCCGCTGCCGAGGTGGTTGGCCACGGTCGAGTCGACGGTGGCCGGATCGCCCGCCGCAGGGCGGTGGCCGAGCAGGTCGGCCCACGGGTCGTCGCCGGCGCGCCGGCGACGCCACTGCTCCTCCAGCGGGTCGCTCACCGGCCAGTACGCCAGCCCGGCCGCCACGTCGCCCGGCTGTTCGACGCCGCGCAGCGCCAGGTGCAGGGCCAGCATGCCGCCGCTCGAGTCGCCGGCGACCAGCAGCGGCAGCCCGGCCGCGCTGTCCCGGGCCGCGCGCGCCGCCTCCCGTACGTCGTCGAGCTGGGCCGGCCAGTGGGCCTGGTGGGAGAAGCGGTGGGTGGCCGGCAGCACGCGCAGTCCGAGGCGGGTGAGCGCGGCACCGTCCTCCTCGGATCGACCCCGCCATCCGCCGCCGTGGATCCAGAGCAGTACGCCTCGCGCGGTCATCCCGTCATGCTCGCCCCCGCCCGCCGGGTACGCGAGCCCGCTCTGCCACGGGCAGAAGGTCGATCGACGCCGGTCGCCCCTACGGTTGCGTAACCTACGCGGGGTAAAGTTGCCGGATGCCGGAACTCGTGTACCCGCCCGTGATCGCCGCCGCCAAGACCATGTTCCGGGTCCTCGACCTGCGCCTGACCATCGAGGGCACCCACCACGTCCCGCGCTCCGGTGGGGCGGTGCTGGCCAGCAACCACGTCAGCTACCTCGACTTCATCTTCTGCGGGTACGGCGCGCAGGAGTCCCGCCGGCTCGTCCGGTTCATGGCCAAGCACGAGGTCTTCGCGCACAAGATCTCCGGGCCGCTGATGCGGGGGATGCGGCACATCCCGGTGGACCGGCGCGCGGGTGCCGGCTCGTACAGCTCGGCGGTGGGCGCGCTGCGCCGTGGCGAGGTGATCGGCGTCTTCCCGGAGGCGACGATCAGCCGCTCGCTCACCGTCAAGGAGCTCAAGAGCGGGGCCGCCCGGATGGCCCAGGAGGCCGGCGTGCCGTTGCTGCCGGTGGCGATCTGGGGCACCCAGCGACTGTGGACCAAGGGTCGGCCGAAGACCCTGACCCGTCGGCACACCCCGATCACCATCCTGATCGGCGACCCGATGGACCCGTCCGGGTATCCGGACGCCAACACCATGACGGTCGATCTGAAGAAGCGGCTCACCGCTCTGGTCGACCGGGCCCAGCAGGAGTATCCCGACAAGCCGGCCGGTCCCGAGGACGCCTGGTGGCAGCCGGCCCACCTCGGTGGCACCGCGCCCACCCTCGAGGAGGCCCTGGAACTGGACCGGCGCGCCCGGCGCACCTCCGCCTCCTGACCGTCAGACCGGGATCTGACCGCCCGCGCGCCGACCCCGTCGCCTGACGGCGGAGCTCGTCCGTCCCCCCGGGTGGTCTGACGCTCCGCTCGGCCCACGCGGCGTCCGGAACTCGTGACCGCTGCCGGGTCGCGGACCTCATCCGGACGCTTTGGACCTGATGACGTATCCGCATCAGCGGTCCGCCGGGAGCGTGGCGCTGAGCGGACTGTGGCTCGGGGCGGCCCCGGTCGCGGTCCGGCCCGGCGGCCTGCCCGGAGCGCGGCGTCGCGGGTGGCGGTGTCGGAGCGTGACCGTCGTCCGAAGCCGGTTCTGCTGAGCGCGATACCTGTCAGGTGCAGGTAGCGCGCTCGAGTGCAGCACGCTTTCGGCCGGTCCGAGCGGCCCGGTGACTCGTTTACGTCATCAGCTCCAAAGGATCCGACACTGGTCCGCCGAGCACCTGGTCGGGCCCGGCCCACCGAAGCCGCCGTCCGGCGGTCGGGCCGCACCGGCGCCCGGGTGCCGCGCCGGCTGCGCGCGCCCGGGGTCAGCCCCCCACCGCGTCCCGCGTCGGCGTCGTGGGCATGCGGTAGTAGTCCTCGCGGGAGAGGAACTCCACCGGCAGCGAGCCCGGCAGCGTCACCCGGGTCGCCCCGGCCAGCGGTACGGCCGCGGCCCGGCGGGCCAGCTCGTCCCGCTCCGGCGGGGAGAGCTCCACCACCTCGGAGTGGGTGAGCCGGTAGCCGGCCACCGATCGCCGGATCAGCGCGGCCAGCTCCGCCACCGTGCGGAGCGGGCCACCCAGGGCGAGCGCGGGCTGCTGGATCGTCCGCAGCGCGTCGCAGACCACCAGCAGTTCCGCGCCGGGCTCCTCCGCCGCGAACCCGTCCCGCGTGGCCCCGGTGGCGGCCGGCGACAGCTCGAGCCGGGACGGCCACTGCCAGCGGACCTGGCCGCTGACCAGGCGGGACAGCCGGACGCCGCGCCGGTGCCGGGCGCCGCTCCGGCCGTCCCGCCCGGAGACCACGGAGAGTTCGGCACCGGTGCAGACGTAGGCCAACCGGCGGTCGGTGACCGTCACCGTCGCCGGGCCCGGCAACACCCACTCGCGGCGGGAGGTGGTGGGACCGAGCAGGCAGCCCGCCACCGGGGCGCGGAACCGGCGCAGCACCCGCTCACCGGGCTCCGGCACCAGCTCGTAGCGCCGGTCCAGCACGGGCTGGAGCCCGTCGTCCGGTGCGTCGAACCGGTGCGGTGCGATGAAGAACGGGGACGCGTCCTCGGGCACGTCACGACCTCCCGGGGCAGTTGGTCTGCTGCCCGCAAGCCTTCCCGAGCCCGCCCGGGCTGTCATGACACCCGTTAGGGGGTCGGCCGGTCGGCGGCCGCCTGCGACCGGTAGATGCCGATCTCCTCCGGTCGGACGAGCCCGTCCTCGATCGCCCGGGCCAGCAGCGCGGCCTTGGTGGCCGCTGGCCGCCCTGCCCGGGTGTACTTGATCCGCGCCCGGTCGACGTACTGCTTGACGGTGTGCTCGCTGATCCGCATCCGGCGGGCCACCGACGCCTTCGACATCGACTGGAACCACAGCAGCAGCGCTTCGCGCTCCTGGTCCGACAGCGCCGGCCGGTCCGGCCGCGGGTCGCCCACCATCGCCCCGGCCAGCGCCGGCGGCACGTACGGGAGGTCGCTCGCCGCGGCGAGCACGGTCGCCACGCAGTGCTCCCGTCCCTCGTGCTTGGCCAGGAACGCCGCCGCCCCGGCGTCCAGCGCGGCGAGCATCGTCGCCGGGTCGGTGTGCTCCGAGTAGACCACCACCCGCCGCCCGGCGGCGCTCAGCTCGGCCAGCTTGTCGATCACCATCCGCCCGTGCAGGCGCAGGTCCAGCAGGATCACATCGGCCTCGGGGGCGGCCCGCAGCACCTGGTCCGGGTCGTCCCCGGTGGCCAGGACGCGCAGCCGGGGCTCCGTGGCGAGCCAGGCCCGCACCCCGTCGATGACCACCGGGTGGTCGTCCACGATCGACACGCCGATCGGGCGGCCCCCGCTCACGTCCTCCGCCACCGGGTCTGCGTCCATCCGATCTCCCCGTCCCGTTCGTGCACGTGTTCCACCCGGCCGTCGTCGTCGGCGGGACCGGGCGGCCCGGTCGCGGGCGGGCCGTCCACCGCGGCCGTGACCAGGCTGACCGCCACCTCGTCCGGGCCGGCGACCACGGTCAACCGCGCCCAGCCGGTCGCCTCGGCGAGGGCGGCGGTGGGCGGGTCGACCAGTCGCCGGCGGACCTGCACCGGCAGCGGCGGCGGGGTGCCGATGGCCACCAGTTCGATCGGCAGGCCGTTCCGCTCCGCCAGGTCCGCGGCGGCCCGCAGCTCGTGCAGCAGCGGGTCGGGCACGTCGTCGGACTCGGCGATCAGCCGGCGCAGCCGGGCGGCGGCGAGCACGCAGCGGCGCTGCACCCGCGGGTCGGCCGGGTCGGCCCGCCCGTCGGCCAACTCGGCCAGCACCTCCCCGGCGGCGCCGCCGACCAGGGCGAGCCGCTCCCGCCGGTCCCGCCGCGCCCGCTCGGCGGCGTCCCGTTCGGCGGCGACGGCGAGGGCTGCCGCGGCGGTGCCGGCCCGGCCCCGGGCGAGCGTGGCGATCACCGCCGCGCCGGTGAAGACCGCCACCTGCAACGACGCGGTGCCGTAGACGTACATCGCGTAGCGGGCCAGGTCCGCGGGGGCGGTCGCGCCGTACCCGAGCAGCGCGCCCAGGGCGATCAGCGCGTGCCCGGCGAGCAGGGCGAGCAACCAGTGGACCCGCCGCCCCCAGAGCACCACCACGAAGAACCAGCCGAGCGTGCCCCAGCCCCAGTTGGCCGCGGTGAAGAGGTGCGCCTGCCCGGCGGCGGCGAAGACCGCCACGTCCACCGCCAGCAGCACCGCCAGCAGCGGCCCGACCGGCGCCGCGTGGCCGCGCAGCAGCCGGGCACCGGCGTACCCGCCGGTCACGGCGACGGTCAGCCAGCCGGTGCCGACCACGACCGGCGCGGCCAGTTCCGACCGGGCGCCCAGGACCGCCGGGAGGCCGATCACCGCGTGCCAGACCAGCGCGATGGCCACCGCGGCGATCCGGGCACCCCGGTCCGAGGCCCGGGCCACGTCCACCCCCGCGCCGCCCTCGGCCCCGACCGCCGGGGCCGCCACCCCGACCGGGGGTACGACGGCCGGTGCGGCCGCCTCGAGGTCAGCCGACATGCGGCCAGCCCAGCCGGATCCGGGTGCCCGCACCAGGGGCGGATGTCACCTCGGCGCGCCCGCCCACCTCGCTCATCCGACCGCGTACCGACTCGCGCAGCCCGTACCGGTGGGCCGGGACGGCGGCCGGGTCGAAGCCGGGACCGTCGTCGACCACCTCGACCACGACGGCGCGGGCGTCTGCGGACAGGCGCACCGTCGCGGTCGAGCCGGGCGCGTGCCGGGCCACGTTGGCCAGCGCGGCGGCGGTGGCGTCGGCGAGCGCGGCGGCGACCTCCGGGGGCGCCTCGCACGGCGTCAGCTCGGCCCGCACCGGCGGCTCGGGCCGGTCGGCGAGCACCGCCCGCAACCGCTCGTCCACCGCCACCGGGCCGCCCGTCGGCGCGGACCGGGTGCCCGCCAGGTCGACGAGGGTACGCAGGTCCGCGGCGGCCCGCGCCCGCAGCAGCGCCGACCCGGCCGGCACCGCGCCCAGCCCGACCATGGTGAGCGTGGACAGGAGGGTGTCGTGCAGGTCCCGGTTCTGCTCCCGCTCCGCCTGCCGGGCGGCCCGGGCCACCAGCGCGTCCCGGCGCAGCCGCTGGTAGTCGGCGAAGGCCCGGTCGGCGCGGCCGATCCACCGGCGCATCACCGCCGTCAGCATCGCCGCCAGGCCGGTCTGCGCCAGCAGGGTCGCCGCGTGCGCGGTCGCCTCGGTGGGGTTGCCGGCGGCCCCGGCGCCGGCCGCGTAGCCGGCGGTCACCAGCAGCCCCGCCGGCACCGACCAGCGGGCCGGGGCGGTGGCCTGCGCGTTGATGACCGTGGTGCTGGCCAGCACCGCCACCCAGCTTCCCTCCCCGGGCAGCACCTCCGGCGCGACCAGGCGGGGGATGAGCAGGCAGGTCGCGGTGGTGAGCGCCACGTCGACGGCGACCAGTGCCGGACCGATGCCGACCCGCAGCGCCCGGCCGGCGTAGTGGACCGACCAGGCGGTCAGCACCGCCACGACGCCACAGAGCAGCGCGGTGTCCACCGGCGGGGTACGCACGGCCAGGGCGACCACCGCGCCGACCAGCCCGCAGGTGAGCCGCAGCAGCGCCGGGAGAGTGGTGAAGATCAGCTGAAATGCGCCGCCGGCCGGTCGGTCCAGCGACGGCGGCAGGGTCGGAGCGGATACGGCCGACATCGGGGAGGCGTCCTTCGGGCAGCGACCCGTCCGGGTCCGCACGGCGGTGCATCGACGCAGGAGAATAACACGAAACGCCGTCGTTGATCACCGTCCGTGCACGGCGCGTCGCCGGACGGATCGCTCAGCCGGCCTGCCGCCGTAGCCACTCCAACGCCGCCTCGCCGCCGGCCAGGACGGAGATGTGGCCGTCCTCCGGGCTCAGCCGCAGCTCCGCCGACGGGCAGGTACGGGCCAGCCACCGGCCGTGGTCGGCGGGTACCACCCGGTCCCGCGCACCGTGCAGGAGCAGGAGCGGCGCGGTCACCTTCGCCGGGTCGAAGCCCCACGGGGTGACGTAGGCGATGTCGTCGTCGACCAGCCCGCCCGGGCCACCGCGCACCGCCGGCCCGACGACACTGTCGAACCAGGACCATGGGCCCTGCAGCGCGGCCAGGTCGGCGGGGCTGAACTCCGGGTCGTACTCGACGCCGGACGTCTCGTACCGTTCCTTGGCCTCGCGGCCCTCGGCGGCGGCCCGCAGCGACGCCACCCCGGAGGCGGCCATGCCGGCGAACCAGTCGAACCCCGGGGCGTCGTACGGCGCCAGGCCGGCCCCGCTCACCACGCCGAGCACCCGCTCGGGCAGCAGCGCGCCGCAGGCCAGCGCGTGCGGCCCGCCGCCGGAGTGGCCCATGGTGGCGAACCGTCCGATGCCGAGGGCGTCGGCGACCCGGGCGGTGAGCTCGGCCGCCGAGGCCACGTCCCGGCCCGGCCGGCGGGTCGACCCGCCGTAACCGGGCCGGTCGTACGACACCCAGCGGATGCCGAGCCGGTCGGCGGCGGCGAAGAGCGGGGCGGGCGGAGCGCCGACGTTCGGCGTGCCGTGGTGCCAGAAGACGGCGAGCCGGTCGCCGTCACCGGGCCCGGTGTCGTAGACGTGCAGCCGGTGCCCGTCGGGCAGCACGAGATCGGTCTCGGTCACCATGCCGCTGACCCTAGGACCGGCCACCGGCGGGGATCAGCTCCTCCGGCCAGCCGGCCGGGTTGCTGACGGACTCGCGGGAGATGCCCGAACCGGTCTCCGGCCATTCCCCGAAGCGCTCCTGGTGCAGGTGGCCGAAGAAGTAGCACATCTCCTCGCAGTCGATGTCGAGCACCGCCATCGCCGGGTCGGCGCGGACCGCCTCGTAGTAGTCCCGGCCGAGGGCGACGATCCAGCCGCGGGCGTAGAGGAAGCCGTCGTCGGAGCCGTCGGTCACGTCGTGGATGTCGGCCCGGTCGATGTCGTGCAGCTTGCGTTCGAGCACCCGGTCGAGGTCGGTCAGCTCCCAGCTGGACAGCTCCGCGGAAAGGTCGCGCAGGGCGCCGAGGAACCGGTCGAGCCAGGCGTCGATCGGGTGGCCGGCACCCTCGTCGTCCTCCGGGTCACGGGTGAGCAGCGCGCGGCGCAGCGCCGCCGGCTCCGGGCCCAGCCGCTCCCAGGCCGTCTCGATCAGCGCCCAGAACCGGGCCTCGTCCGCCGCCGTCGGCCACTTCGGTGTCTGCTCAACCGTCTCGGTCACGCCGCGTACGGTAACCGGCGGGTCCGACATCGCCGGGCCGCCGAGTGCCGGCGGGTGGTCCATGAGCGCGCGGCCCCGGCCGTGGGTGCCGATTCAGTCAGGGGACGTGGAAGGGGGCCGGTGTCCGCGATCGCGTCGTTCACCGTGGTCGACCGGAGCAGGGTTCCGGAGATGGCGCGGCTGGCTCGGGAGTCGGCGTCGGCGCTCCGCGCGTACCTGAGCGAGCACGGCCGCGATCCGGGTGCGCGGTACGACTGGTCCGGCTTCTGCCTGGTGGATCTGCTGGACTACCTGGAGGAACGGGGCGTGGACCTGGAGGAGTCGGAGTTCGCCGCCGAAGCAATCGCCCTCAACGAGGTGGATGACCTGACCGTGCTGATCACGTCGGCGCACCGGAGGTTCCTGGACCGGCTCGATCCGGCCGGGCACCGCGAGGAGGAGCTGTCCGCCCACTTCGAGGAGCTGGGAAACGGCTTCGAGGAGAGCGGCAGGGCCGGCTTGGACGGCCTGAAGCTGCTGCACGACACCATCTCCCGACTGCGGGACGACGAAGTGCTGCTGTTGCACGTCGGCTGACGCGGGGCGATCTGCGACGGTGGGGGCTGGTATCCATGGGTGCCATGAGAACCAATCACGCCGACCCCGCGGACCTCGCCGCGCTCCGCGCGGCCTTGCAGGTGGACGACGGTGGTGAGTCGGCGCTGGGGTGGGAGGCCGTGCGCGCCTTCGAGGCGGAACACGGCGTCGTCCTGCCCGAGCCCTACCGGACGTTCGTCGCGGAGATCACCGACGGGTCGTACTCGGGGCCGCCGGAGTACGGGCTCGTCGGGCTGGCCGAACTGCCCGACGACTGGGGTGACGACCGGCCGGAGCGGATCCTGAGTCGCCCCTTCCCGCTGACCGCCAGCTGGCTCTGGGAGGACGACCCGAGGCCGCTGGAGGAGATCGGCCCGCTGATCGAGCCGGTCTTCAACGACGGGTCGATCGTGCTGGGCACCGACGGGTGCGGCATGTACTGGCACCTCATCGTCACGGGCCCGCATCGCGGACACATCTGGAACATCTGCGGTGAGGGCGCCACCCCCTTCGGCGCCGAGTTCGGTTACACCACCGCCGAATCCGGGTTCGTCGGATGGGTCCGGCACTGGGCCGCCCACAAGCCATGGTTCGACGCCGAGTGACGCGCGCAGCGAGGCCGGTGCTGGTCGACCAACTTGCCCGGGCGCTCGTGACAGCAATGGTCACGTTGGTCGAGTCCGTCGAGTCGGGCCGGGACGCGGAGCGCGTCGCCCTGAACACGCTGGAAGAGATCGCACACCTGCTCGGCGAGATGACGTCCGACGACCGTCAGGAGTTCCGTGACCTGTTGGAGCGGGTTGCGGCAGCGGAGCCGGAACGCGCTGACTTCGTCCGCGGTCTGCCGGGTGCGCTGGGTCTGGATGGAGCGTCGTAGCGCGGAGCCGCAGGGGTGTCTCCGCGGAGGGGCGGGGGGTCAGTCGGTGTGTCCTGGTTGGGCACCGTCGGCGCCTGCCGGGGACCCGGGCGGTACGGACAGCCGCGCGGTACCGGCTTTGCCGAGCTTCGTCGCGGGCCGAGCCGGAAAGACCGCGCCGTGGGCATCGAGGTAGGGAGCCGGTTCGAGCTGACCACCCAGTGCCGCCGCCACCGCCTGAGCAGAGGCGAGCTTGACGTCGCCGTCGCACGTGTCGACCGGCGTGTCCACGATCATCGTCAGGGTCACTCGGCTGGCGTGGCGGCCCGGTATGTGGGCGAGCGCGTAGGTGCGCCCTCCAACGCCTCGGCGGCGAGCTGCTGGTTGATCGGTCTGTCCAGCACGGCGTCCGGTCCGTACCGGTCCCGCAACCAGCCGAACGCACGGGGAGACACCAGGATCTGGTCCTCATCGGCCGGCTCGGCTTCGACGGCAACCTCTGCCACATGAGCGATCCCGGCGATGACCTGACGGAGCACGAAGACTGCCTCCACGGCGACAACATACCGAGAGCGTGCCCCAGGCCGCACGCAGCGGAGGTGACCCGCTGGGCCGGTAGCGACAAGCCGGCCTCCTGGTTGGCCACCAGGCCGCCCGCCGGCAAGGCAGGCGGCCCGGAGCGCGGTAAGGGCCGGGCCTGCGCCCTACGTCCAGCGCCCGTCGTTGCGGGTTGCCCTGGCGACCTCGAGCAGATGGGCCAGCCGGTACCGCAATACCCGCGCCTGCGCGACCGACAAAACGAGGCTGCCCGCGGCGATGCCCGCCACGCTGGTCAGGTTCACCATCGGCTCGGCGGCCGGGTGCAGGGCTTGCACAAGAGCCACGTCCACGATGAACGGTTCCGGCCGGTCGGTGTCCACGTGGCGGGAGCGGGAGCGATGCTGGCCCCGGTGCTGGCAGTCGTGTCGGTCGCACCAGCGCGGGTGATCCGGCCCGAGCCGGTCAGCAAGGGTCCCGGTCGAGAACACGTGCAGGTAACCGCAGGGCCGGTTGGTTCCGGGCGCCATGCCGATCGGTTGGGTGTCCAGCCCGGCCCGAACGCTCACGGCGGTCGCGTGGGTGAGGTGCGCGGTGCAGGTGTAGGCGCAGGCGTCGAGCGAGTCGGCGGTGTAGAGCTCGATGCGGACTGTCGCAGGTTCTCCGCAGCTGGGCAGGGTGGGTAGGGTGCTCAAGGGTCGCCTCCCGGGGCGATCAAGGCCCTCGGTCAGCGTCGTGAGCGCTGGCCGAGGGCCGCCTGATGCGGGCCAAATTAGCAAATCTTAGTTGGCCTACATGTGCAAGCGGTCACACGGACTCATAGGCCAAATGATGATCGCGGTTCTGGTCCACAACTTGGCGGGTGAGATCATCTGGCGTGTGGCCAACCGACTAGCGGATGCTGTGCGCGCGTTTCACATGGCGCAGGCGACCGCTGCTGCCTCCGCCCAGCGTGCAGCCCAGGATCGGGAGAAGGTCACTGAGGCCCGTGACCGGCTCGCGGACGCCATTGTGGAAGCCGCCCGCGACGGGATGCGCCAGATCGACATCGTGCGGGTAACCGGCTACACCCGCGAGCGAGTGCGCCAGATCCTCCGCGCCCACGGCATCACCCCGGGCTAGCCGCCGCGCAGGCTGACCGGGTGACGGGTTGCTTCCGGGTGGGGGCAACCGGTGTCGATGGGTCAACGCCAATCAGCGTTTTCGCTGTTTGAGCATGGTTTGCCCGGCAATATTCGAACCTGCGGCCTTGGGATTAGAAGAAGATCGCGGATGGCTGGTCGCTTGAAGGCCCGCCTGGTCAGCCCGTCCATCGTTGTCGGGCAGCGTCGGTGTCGGTGGATGGTCTTGGCTGTACGGATGGCTGTACAGCCAAGATCCCCTGCTTGACCCAGAGCCAGCACTTCGGGACCATGCCCGGGATTAGGCGACCGGGGGATCACATGCACTTACGCCGCAGGTTCGAGGCGACCGACGACTCTGGCTTTCTTGCTCTGGTCGACCACCACGCGTACCAGGGGTTCGTCGGTGCCGACTGGACGTACGACACGCTGTTGGCTCACTTCCGTGCCGCTATGGCGGAGCGATCTCTGCTGCTGTGGGGCGCGGGACGGGAAGACCTTTGGACTGTGGACGTGATAGTCGACGGACTCGCGCCACCAGCGGGGTTTCGGCAAACGATCGGGTCGATTCAGGTGACGGCCGGGCAGCTCCACCTGACGAATTACGAGTCTTTGACGATGGCCGCGCAGTTCAACGATGTGCACCTGCCCGAACCGCACCTCCAGGACCTGGTCTTCGAACTGCGCAACGGGATGTACCGGTGTGAGATCGTCCAGCTTGAAGACCCGGACGGCGAGCGGCGCGCTGTGCCGGACTTCGTCCTCACCCTCGCAACTGGTTCAGCAGTCGAGCCTTGGCGCGAGCCACCATGGCACGAGGCTTAGCGAGCTCGCACCCTCAGTTTGGAAGAGCGTGCTCAACTGGTCGTGATGCCCGAAACGCCTGCGCCTGGCCGGCGGCAGGGTGGCGTCTCGTGCCCGCTCGGGGGAACCACGGTTACTGGCCCACGGATGGCCCATGACGGGCCTGTACCGGCTTGGCTTATCGATGGCTCTACGAAACGGGCGGCTGTATTGTCCCGGCGCGTGAGCAGCGACGTGAATTTGCTTGTTGGTCTCAGTGAACCGGGCGATCCGCCCTCGCTGGCGCGGTTCGCGCGAGAGGTCGCAGGGGTGCTCGGCCTCGAAGAACTGGAATGGGTCGGCGACCCCAAGTGCGTACTTGGTGATGGGAAGGATTTCCGCGCTTGGCTCCGCTTCCACCCGCATGACGAGGAGCCGCACCTCAGTCACCCCTTCTGGTGTGACATAGCCACTGAGAAGGGCTCGGAGCCGGAGGTAGGCAGGAGGCTGTTCCAGGAACTGGCGGATACCGGACGCTTCCGTGTGGTGCTGTGGCTGGACGGGGTCTGCGACCGGTCGACGCATTTGCCGTGCGAAGACTGCTGACTTAGCGATACGGCCAGGAAGCCAGCGCGGCGGATCTCCTCGTCGGGCAGTCGCCAGACCGTCCAGCCTCCCCGTCCGGGGAGGCTGGTAGCCCTTGTGGTGCCCGGCGAGGTGATCCGCCCCCGGCCGATCCCTGAGGAGGGCCGGGGTTCGGGGCAGCGCCCCGAGGTCTTCTTCAAGGTCTTGTCGTCCGTCAGTGTGGCCGGCCGGCCCGGCCGATGCCGGCCGGAGGTCGCCAGCAGGCCGGGGCCGGGCCGGCGCGGCCCGCTTGCGGGCCGCCTTGATGTGTTGCGGGGGCACCGCCTGGAAGCCTTGTACGTCTGTGCCCTGACGGTCGGGCTCCGTCGTGGGGAACTGCTCGGGCTCGCCTGGTCGGACGTCGACTTCGATGCCGGCACCCTGACTGTTCGGCAAACCGTCCAGCGTGCCGAGGGCCGGTTGCAGATCGTGGCGCCCAAGACGGAGCGGTCCCGGCGGATTGTTCCGGTGCCGGCGCAGACCCTCGTCCTGTTCCGCGCGCACCGTCGGCAGCAAGCCGCGGACCGGTTGGCGGCGGGGGAGCGGTGGCAGGATCACGGCCTGGTCTTCGCGTTCAAGGTCGGAACGCCGATGGACCCCAACCACATCGACCGGACGTGGCACAAGATCCGGGCGGCGGCCGGCCTCGCCTGGCTGCGGCTGCACGACCTGCGGCACGCCTGCGCGACGTTCCTGCTCGTCTCCGGTGCCTCGCCCCGGACGGTGATGAAGGTGCTCGGTCATAGCCAGATCGGGCTGACCATGAACACCTACGCCCACGTCCTCCCGGAGATCGAGCGGGCCGCCGTGGACGAGGCCGCGAAGCACCTCTTCGGGTGACTTGGCTGTACGAATGGCTGTACGGGAGTCATGGTGATCGACGGGGCCGGGCGCGCCAAGCCGCTGACCTGCGGTGAGATAGGTGCGCCCGGCAGGATTCGAACCTGCGGCCTTGGGATTAGAAGTCCCCTGCTCTATCCGCTGAGCTACGGGCGCGCGCGTGGCTGTCGCGCCAAGAGACTACCGCCGTCCCCCGGGTGAGCGGGGGAACGGGTGGCCGTTCCGGGCGTCGATGATCAGCGTGACACGCCACCCCGCCGGTGGTCACCCGGGTTCTGCGGAACGGGGGCGCCAGTCCGGCCCGTACCCTCGGGTTCGTGCTGCTGGAACCGGATGCCGAGAACGAGGTCGCCTACGAGCTGTGCCAGCTCCTGGGGCGCGCGATCCTGCCGATCGGCCCGGCCGACGCGGCGGGCACGGCGTTCTTCCTCGAAGGTGAGGCGGGGGAGTACCTGCTGACGGCCGACGTGCTCACCATGGCCGAGGTGGGCGAGATCGGGCTGCGGGCGAGCGTCACCGAGCCGGCCGGGGTGGCCGCCGACGCGGTGGTGCTGGCCGATTTCCCCGCGCGGTGGGCGCACCACCCCGACGTCGGGGCGGCGGCCATGCCGACCGCCGGCCTGCACACCTACGCCGACGAGCACGGCTGGCGGTGGCGTACCCAGCCGGTGCCGGAGGCGGTGGCGGTCCGGGCGGACGAGGTCGCCGGGCTCGGCGCGGAACCGGTCAGCGCCTTCGTGCTGGCGGTCGGGGTCGGCGAGGACGGGTCGCGGCCGTTGGAGGTGGCGGTCGGGCGGGCGGTCCGCACGGACGACGGCGGCCTGCGGCTCACCGACGCGCTCCCCGCCGGCTACGTCGGTGCGCCGGTCTTCGGGGTACGGGCCGACGAGGCGGGGCAGGTCGGGCTGCGCTGCCTGGGCCTGGTGCTGCCCGGTGAGGGCGGCCACCCGCTCGCCACCCTCGACCGGATCGTCGCGGAGCCGCCGCCCGCGCGCTGAGCCCTGCGGTCAGCCGCCCTGCGGGAGCGCCCCCGCCCGGTCGTCGTCCTCGCTGGAGGTCCGGCCGGCAGGCGCCACGGTCGTCCTGGCCGCCGCGTCGCCGTCCGTCGTGCCGGGGCCGGCCTCCGTCGGGGCCGGGCCGGTCGTGGCCGTCGGGGTGGGGTCAGCGGACGTCGGGCCGGCCCCGAGGAACGCCTCGGCCCACCGGCCGACCTCGGCGAAGACCTTCTCCCGTACGGCGGGGCCGGAGAGCGTCAGGTCGTGCTTGCCGCCGTCGAAGCGGGCCAGGGTGACGTGGTGGCCGAGCCGGGGCGCCCAGCGGACCATGTGGTCCACGTCGAGCACGGCGTCGGCGAGCGCCGCCGAGTCGTGCCACTTGGTGCCCCGGAAGCTCCGGGTCGAGCAGGCCAGCAGCACCGGCACCCGGATGTCGAGGCCGGCGCGCAGCCGGCGCTGGGCGGTGCGGATGGCGTTGACCCAGCCGGCCCGGACGGGGAACCCGGCGAGCGGCTTCCACGCCAGGTCGTACGTCCACTCGCCGCGGTGGTCGGCGTGCAGGCTCTCGCCGTACACGGTGCCCAGGCCGAAGGGGAGGACCCGGTGCGGCGCGCGGCGGCCCAGCCGGGAGACGGCGGCCGCGAGGGGTCGACGGACCGCCCAGGGCGCGTTGAGGTCGAAGAAGGGGCTGTTGAGGAAGAGCCCGTCGACCAGGCCGGCGTCGCGTCGGGCGTCGGCCCAGAGCGAGGTGATCAGGCCGCCGGTGGAGTGGCCCATGACGAGCAGGGTGTCGTGCCCGTCGTCCTGGCGGATGATCTGCGCGGCGGCGTCCAGCTCCGGGAAGTAGTCGCTCAGGTCGCGGCAGAAGTTCGGGGTCTGGTGCGGCAGCAGGCTGCGCCCGTACTTGCGCAGGTCGAGCGCGTAGAAGTCCCAGCCGCGCTCGGCGAAGAAGTCGGCCAGGTGGGTCTGGAAGAAGTAGTCGACGAAGCCGTGCACGTAGAGCACGGCCCGCCCGGTGGGTCGGTCGGCGCGGCGGCGGACCAGGGTGGCGACCACCGGCCCCTCGTCGTCGGTGCCCAGGTCGATCGTCTGCCGCTCGTACGGCGGCCCCAGCACGTCCTGTTCCACGACCGCGACGGTACGCCCGCGAGCTACCCGGCGGTAGCCCCCGGCGGCGCCCAGCCGTCCGCCCCGCCCGGGCGCACCGCACGGACGGGAGCGGACGATCGTCTTCTCAGACCGTCTCGGCGTCCACCCGGTCGGCGTCGCCGTCGGCGTCCGCCACCTGTCCGGGCCCGGGCTGGCCCAGCTCGCGGAGGTGCTTGTTGTGCCGCGGCTCCTGCTTGGTCTTGGCGTCGTTGAGCCGCCGGCGCAGGTCGTCGCGGGCATCGTTGAGCGCCGCCCGCAGATCCTCCTCGCTGGAGGTGGTGACGATCTTCTGCCGCCCGGCGATCCAGCACTCCAGGGTGACCTTCTGCCCCCGCGCCTCCCGGTCCTTGACCGACACCTCCAGCTCGGTGGCGTCGGCGTGGAAGGCGGCCAGCCGCGCGTCCAGGGTGGCGAACTGCTCGACGATCCAGTTCCGGTCGCCCTGGGAGAAGCCCGCGCCCATCCGCAGGCACTCGGCCACGGTCGCCGGGTTCGCCACCGCGCTCATCGCCGCACCTCCCGCTCGGTGCGGACGGGGCCGATCGTACGAAGCGGGATCCGAATCATCATCGCTGGCCTTTCTCGTCGGACGTCGTGCCGTGGTCTGGCTCGGTTGATCAACTACATACCCAGTCGGGGTCGACCTCACTCCGACCGGCCCCGTCCCGATCCTGGTGGAGCCGCGGATGGCGACCTGGGGCCGGCCGGCCCTAGCACACCGGGACCGTGATCAGGTCTCTGTCCACAGCCGGTCCCGTCGTCCACAGTCCGGCGCCGCCCGGTCGCGCCGAGGGGACGCCTCCGGCCAGGCTCGGCCCGAGTCGACTCGCCACGGCAGGCTTTCTCCAGACCCCCGGGAGGGGACCATGTTCGACACCTACGTCACCGTCGTCGGCAACGTGCTGACGGCACCGGAGTGGCGCCGCACCACCCAGAGCAACACCCTGGTGGCCAACTTCAAGGTCGCCTCGACGGCCCGTCGGCTCGACCGGGACAGCGGTCGCTGGGTCGACGGCAACAGCCTGCGGGTCCGGGTCAACTGCTGGCGCAAGCTGGCCGAGGGGGTGGCCGCCTCGGTGATGGTCGGCGACCCGGTGGTGGTGGCGGGGCGGCTCTACACCCGCGACTGGACCGACGACGCGGGCAACCACCGCACCCTCTACGAGTTGGAGGCGGTCGCGGTCGGCCACGACCTGTCCCGGGGCCGCGCCCGCTTCCTGCGCAACCGGCCCGGCCTGACGACGAGCACCGTCGAGGACGGTGAGGCGGCCACCCGGGTGCACGGCGAGCCGACCGAACCGGTGCCCCACGAGCAGGCCCCCACCTCGCCGGACGACCGGCCGTTCGACGAGGAGTTCGAGCTGGCCGGCTTCGGCGCACCGCGCGCCGGCCGCGAGCTCGCCGACGAGACCGGCTTCGCGCCGGTGACCGACTCCTTCGACCGTGGCGCCGACGCCGACGCCGACGCCGACGCCGACGCCGACGCCGACGACGAGCTCGGGGCCGAGGCCGACGACCCCGGCCCCGGGGTCGACGACGAGCTCGACCCGCTCGCCGCGGACGACGAGGGGACGGGGGACGGCGCGGCGACGGGTGCGGTCGGCGAGCTGGACCCGACGCCGGAGGAGGCCGCCGGCCCGTCGTCCGGCCGGGGCCGGCGGGGGCGGGGCCGGGTGCCCGTGCCGGCCTGACGGCCGCGCCGCAGCGGGGCGTGGGCGTCCGGTTTCCGGGGCGTACGGACGGGGGGCGGGGCGGCGACGGTGACGTGCCGCCCCGCCGTACGGCTAGGCTGGCCGGCCGGAGGTGGTGAGCGGTGCGGCAGGCGACCGCCGTGGCGAACGCGGCAGGGCTGGTGGCGGGGTTCGCCCTGGACAGCGTCTTCGGCGACCCGCGCCGGTGGCACCCGGTGGCCGGTTTCGGTCGGACCGCCGGCGCCCTGGAGCGCCGGGTCTACCGGCCCGACCGGGCGGCCGGCACCCTCTTCACCGCCGTCGCGGTCGGGACGCCGGTGCTGCTCGGCGTCGCCGCGACCCTGGCGACCCGCCGCCACCCGGTGGCCCGGGCCGCGCTGATGGCGGCCGGCACCTGGACGGTGCTCGGCGGGCGCACGCTGCGGCACGAGGCCGGCGTGATGGGCTCGGCCCTGCGCGCCGGTGACCTGCCGGCGGCCCGCGGGCGGCTGGGCCACCTCTGCGGGCGGGACCCGTCCACGCTCGACGAGTCGGAGCTGGCCCGGGCGACCGTCGAGTCGGTGGCCGAGAACACCTCCGACGCCGTGGTCGCGCCGCTGGTCTGGGGCGCGCTGGCCGGGCTGCCCGGACTGCTCGGCTACCGGGCGGCGAACACCCTGGACGCGATGGTCGGCCACCGCTCGCCGCGCTACGCCCGGTTCGGCACCCCGGCCGCCCGCCTCGACGACGTGCTCAACCTGGCGCCGGCCCGGTTGACCGGCCTGCTCACCATCGCCGTCGCCCCGGTCGCCCACGGCGACCGGTCCCGCGCCTGGCGGGTCTGGCGCCGGGACCGCGACGACCACCCCAGCCCCAACGCCGGCCAGTGCGAGGCGGCGATGGCCGGCGCCCTGGGGGTCCGGCTCGGTGGGCGCAACCGGTACTTCGGCCGTTCGGAGGTGCGCCCCTTCCTCGGCGACGGGCCGCGCCCGGAGGCGCGGCACCTGAAGCGGGCCGCCCGCATCTCCGGCGCCGTCGGCCTCGCCGCCCTCGGTCTCACCGCGGCCTGGCCGCTGACCGCCGGCCGGCTGGTCTCCGCCGTCGGCCGCCGCGCCCTGCGCGCCGGACGGGGGTGGGTCCGGTGAGCGGCGGGCTGCTCGTCGCCGGGACCACCTCCGACGCCGGCAAGAGCGTGCTCACCGCGGGCATCTGCCGCTGGCTGCACCGCCGGGGCGTCAAGGTGGCGCCGTTCAAGGCGCAGAACATGTCCAACAACTCCGCCGTGGTGGTCGGCCCCGACGGCCGGGGCGGCGAGATCGGCCGGGCCCAGGCCATGCAGGCCGCCGCCTGCGGGCTCGACCCGGATCTGCGGTTCAACCCGGTCCTGCTCAAGCCGGGCAGCGACCTGGCCAGCCAGGTGGTGCTGCTCGGTGAGGCGGTGGACACCGTCACCGCCGGCAACTTCCGCGAGCTGCGGCCGAAGCTCGCCGAGACCGCGTACGCGGCCCTGGCCGAGCTGCGCGAGGAGTACGAGGTGGTGATCTGCGAGGGCGCCGGCAGCCCCGCCGAGATCAACCTCCGGGCCGGGGACTACGTGAACATGGGGCTGGCCCGGCACGCCGGGCTGCCCACCATCGTGGTCGGCGACATCGACCGGGGCGGGGTGTTCGCCTCGATGTTCGGCACGGTCGCCCTGCTCGACCCCGCCGACCAGGCGTTGGTCGCCGGTTTCGTGATCAACAAGTTCCGGGGTGACCTCGGGCTGCTCCGGCCCGGGTTGGACATGCTGCACCGGGTCACCGGCCGCCCCACCTACGGGGTGCTGCCCTGGCACCTCGACCTGTGGCTCGACGCCGAGGACTCCCTCGCGTACGGGCGGGTGCTCGGCCGGCCCGCCGCTCCGCACGGCACCGACTGGCTGGACGTGGCGGTGGTCCGGCTGCCCCGGATCAGCAACGCCACCGACGTCGAGGCGCTCGCCACCGAGCCCGGCGTCCGGGTCCGGCTCACCGTGGAGCCGGCCGAGCTGGCCGCCGCCGACCTGGTGGTGCTGCCCGGCTCGAAGTCCACCGTCGCCGACCTGGCCTGGCTGCGGGAGACCGGCCTCGCCGACGCCGTCACCGCGCACGCCGCCGCCGGCAAGCCGCTGCTCGGCATCTGCGGCGGTTTCCAGATGCTCGGCCGGGCCATCCACGACCCGGTGGAGAGCCGCCGGGGCAGCGTCCCGGGGCTCGGCCTGCTCCCCACCGAGATCACCTTCGACCCGCGCAAGACCGTGCGCCAGGCCGTCGGCGTCGCCGCCGCCACCGGCGTCCCGGTCCGCGGCTACGAGATCCACCACGGGTACGTCTCGACCGCCGACCCCGACCTGTCCCCGCTGCTGACCTACGCCGACGGCACCGGCGAGGGGGCCCGGCTCGGCGCGGTGCACGGCACCCACTGGCACGGCGCGTTCGAGTCCGACGAGTTCCGCCGCGGCTTCCTCACCGAGGTGGCCGCCCGGGCCGGGCGACACGGCTTCCGGGTCGCCCCGGACACCGCCTTCGCCGCCGCCCGCGAGCACTCCCTGGACCTGCTCGGCGACCTGGTCGAGGAGCACCTGGACACCGAGGCGCTCTGGCGGCTCATCGAGGACGGACCCCCCGCCGGTCTGCCGTTCATCCCGCCGGGCGCCCCACCGACGAGCTGACCCACGGCCGGCGCGGGCCGGTGACGCGCCTGCGGCTCACGCGGCTGGCATGCGAGGGCCTGGCGCGACTGCCTTGCAATGCCGCATCTGGCTGCCGGGGCATCCGCGCGGCGGACGCCCCGACATGCGCCACGAGCAGGAGTCGCTGCCGGGTTGGTCAGGTCGCGCGGTGCGGAGAGAAGTGCCGCCGCGAGCGTGATACCTCAGAGGTATCAAGATGCCTGTGAGGTATCACGCTCGAAGCCGTACATGCCTTCGGGTCCGGTCGTCGGTGGGAGCCGGACGGCACCCGGGAGGCCGGTCGGGCGGGAACGTCGGTGGGGTATCGGCACGGAAGGCCGGGCGGCTGCCGTGCCGGGCGGCGAGCGGCGGGGCGGCGAAAGGCCGGTCAGGGGCGGACGTCGGCGGGCTCGTCGGAGAACGGCAATCCCGCCTCCCGCCACGCCTGCACCCCGCCGATCATGTCGGTCGCGTTGCGCAGCCCCAACGCCTGCAGGCTCGCCGCCGCCAGGCTGGAGGCGTAGCCGTGCCGGCACACCACCACGATCTCCCGGTCGTACCCGGTGGCCTCGGGGATGCGCCAGGCGCTGGCCGGGTCCAGCCGCCACTCCAGCACCGTCCGGTCGATGACGATCGCGCCGGGCAGGTCGCCCTGCTCGCGGCGCTGGAGCTCGGTGCGGATGTCGACCAGCAGCGCTCCGGCCCGTACCGCCTCCACCGTCTCCTGCGGACTCAACCGGCGCAGCCCGGCCCGGGCCTGTTCGAGCAGGGCGTCCACGCCGGGGCTCATCACGTCATGCAGCACGTCCAGATCATGCCGCCCACCGGGGGCGGTCGCGTCCGGAACGGCCGCCGCGACGCCGGAACCAGGCTGACGGGGGACACCCGCTAGCGTCGGTCGGGTGACGGTGGCGGTGGTCGAGGCGTACGCCGGGCTGGCCCGGCGGCTGCTGGCCCGGCCGGCGCGGTTGGGGCGTACCCGGCTGGTGGCCGTCGACGGCCCGAGCGGCGCGGGCAAGAGCGTCTTCGCGACGCGCCTCGCGGACGCCCTCGCCGCGCTGCCCGGCGGGGCGCCGCCGCCCGTGGTGCACACCGACGACCTGCTCGACGGGTGGGACGACCAGTTCACCTTCTGGCACCGGCTGGAGGAGTGCGTGCTCGCGCCGCTGCGGGCCGGCCGGCCCGGGGCGTACCACCGGTACAGCTGGGTGCGGCGTGCCTTCCTGCCCCGGGCGGTGCCGGTGCCGGTGGCGCCGGTGCTGCTGGTGGAGGGGGTGAGCGCGGCGCGGGCGGCGGTCCGGCCGGAGCTGAGCCTCGCGGTCTACGTGACCGCCCCGGCGCGGCTGCGGCTGTCCCGCGCGCTGCGGCGCGACGGCCCCGCGATCCTGCCCGAGCTGCGTCGCTGGCACGCCGGGGAGCGGGAGCACTTCGCCGCCGACGACACCGCCGCCCACGCCGACCTGGTGGTCGACGGCGCGCCCGCGCTGCCGCACGACGCCCGGCACTACTTCGTCCACCGGGTAGGTGGCGCCACCAGCGGTGCCCTGGCCTGGCCGGGTACGGCCGGGTAAGGCCGGCATACGATGCCGGTCATGACCACTCCGATCATGTCCGAGTCCGAGGTGCGGGCCGCCGTCGAGCGGGAGATGCCCGGCGTCCGTGCCGACCTGGAACGTCTCGTCCGCATCCCGGGCATCGCCTTCGAGGGCTTCGACCACTCGCACGTGGAGCGCTCCGCGGAGGCGGTCGCCGAACTGCTGCGCGGCTGCGACCTCGACGTCAAGATCGTGCGATCCGGCGGGCAGCCCGCGGTGATCGGCAGGAAGGCCGCCCCGGCCGGCGCCCCGACCGTGCTGCTCTACGCGCACCACGACGTGCAGCCGGTCGGCGACCTGTCGCTGTGGGAGTCCGACCCGTTCGAGCCGGTCGAGCGGGACGGCCGCCTCTACGGCCGGGGCGCCGCCGACGACAAGGCCGGCATCATGGCGCATGTCGCGGCGCTGCGCGCGTTCGGCGACCGGCTCCCGGTCGGGGTGGTCCTCTTCATCGAGGGCGAGGAGGAGTACGGCTCCGACTCGCTGGAGCGGCTCCTGGAGGAGCACCGCGACGAGATCGCCTCGGACGTCATCGTGATCGCCGACTCGGGCAACTGGGACATCGGCGTGCCGGCGCTGACCACCTCGCTGCGCGGCATCGTGAACTGCTTCGTCGAGGTGCGCACGCTGGACCACGCCGTGCACAGCGGCATGTTCGGCGGCGCCGTGCCGGACGCCCTGACCGCGCTGGTCCGGCTGCTCGCCACGCTGCACGACGACGCCGGTGACGTGGCCGTCGAGGGCCTGGTCGGGCGGGAGGGCGCCGCCGTCGACTACCCGGAGGACCGGTTCCGCGCCGAGGCCGGGCTGGCCGAGGGCGTGCAGCTCATCGGTACCGGCCGGATCACCGACCGGCTCTGGACCAAGCCGGCCCTGGCCGTGCTCGGTGTCGACGCCCCGGCCACCGGCGAGGCACCGAACGCGCTGGTCCCGGCGGCCAAGGCCAAGCTGAGCGTACGGCTGGCGCCGGGCGACGACCCGAAGCGTGCCTACGAGGCGCTCCGCACCCACCTGGAGAAGCACGCCCCGTGGGGTGCCCGGGTGACGGTCAGCTTCGAACACGACGGCGACCCGTGCGTCATCGACGCCGCCGGTCCGATGTTCGACGCCGCCCGCTCCGCCTTCCGCGGCGCCTGGGACGGCACCGACCCGGTGGACATCGGCGTGGGCGGCTCGATCCCGTTCATCGCCACCTTCCAGGAGATGTTCCCGCGGGCGGCGATCCTGGTCACCGGCGTGGAGGACCCGCACGCGCGGGCGCACGGGCCGAACGAGAGCCTGCACCTGGGCGAGTTCGCCCGGGTCTGCCTGGCCGAGGCGCTGCTGCTCGCCAACGTCGCCCGGGCGGGCGGACAGGCCGGTTAGGTGTCGGAACCGTAACTTCGGGGCCGATGTCGGAGTTTGCGGTGTGTCGGGCGGCGGGCTGTTATAGCCTTTCGAACATGCGTACGAACGACGTCATGGCGCGACTGGAAGCCGCCGTCAGTGCTCTGGGAGACCTCGACGTCTCCGCGTGGCCCGAGGACACGCTCAAGGAACAGCTCGGCGACCTCTCGGCCGCGCTGGTCGCCCTCGACGGTGTGCTCTCCCGGGTCGCCGAGGAGGTCCGCGCCCGGGGCCTGCGCATCGAGGAACCCGTCTCCGCCTGACCCGCACGGCCGCGTGCCGTGCGGGTCGCCGCGTCCGCGAAACGACCCGGGCACGGCAATGCCCGGGTGGTGTCGGGGGTGGCTGGCAGGATGAGGGCCGTGCGGTTCCTCGACCTGGCGGCCACCTCCGCGGCGGTCGGCGCCACCAGTGGCCGGCGGGCCAAGGTGGCGCTGCTCGCCGAGGCGCTGCGGGCGCTCGACCCGGCCGAGGTGCCGGCCGGCTCCGGCTACCTCGCCGGCGAGCTGCGCCAGCGGCAGACCGGCGTCGGCTGGGCCGGCCTGCGTGACCTGCCCGCCCCGGCCGCCGAGGCCACCCTGACCGTGGCCGCCGTCGACGCGGCGGTCGAGCGGATCGCGGCGGTGCGGGGGGCCGGCTCGCAGGCCCGTCGGCGGGAGCTGCTCGGCGCGCTCTTCGCCGCCGCCACCGCCGACGAGCAGCGGCTGCTGGTCGGGCTGTTCAGCGGCGAACTTCGGCAGGGTGCCCAGGCGGGGCTGCTCGCCGACGCGATCGCCGCGGCGGCCGAGGTGCCGGTGGCGGCCGTGCGCCGGGCCCTGCTGCTCGCCGGTGACCTGCGCGCCGTCGCGGTGGCCGCGCTCTCCGGAGGCGCCGCCGCGCTGGCCGGCTTCAGCCTCCAGGTGGGCCGCCCGCTCGCGCCGATGCTGGCGCAGAGCGCTCCCTCGGTCGACGCGGCCCTCGACGCCACCGGCGTCCCGGCGGTGGTCGACGTCAAGCTGGACGGCATCCGCATCCAGGCGCACCGCTCCGGCGACGAGATCGCCGTCTTCACCCGCAGCCTCGACGAGATCACCACCCGGGTCCCCGAGGTGGTCGCCGCCGTCCGGGCGTTGCCCGCCCGCGAGCTGGTCCTCGACGGCGAGGCGATCGGGCTGGACGCCACCGGCCGGCCCCTGCCCTTCCAGCAGACGTCCAGCCGGGCCGCCCGGCGCATCACGCCCAGCACCACCGGTCGCTTTCCGGTCGCCCCGGCCGTGGTCGCCGCCGCCGAGACCACCGGCGCGACGGTGCTCACGCCGTACTTCTTCGACCTGCTGCACCTCGACGGCGAGGATCTGATCGACCTGCCCGGCCGGGAGCGGTGGGCCGCCCTGGCCGGCGCGGTCGACGAGTCGCTGCTGGTGGGGCGCCTGGAGGTGGCGGGCCCCGAGCAGGCCGCCGCGGCCTTCGCCGCCGCGCTCGACGCCGGCCAGGAGGGCGTCGTGGTCAAGGCGCCGGACGCGCCCTACGACGCGGGCCGTCGCGGCGCGGCGTGGGTGAAGGTCAAGCCCCGACACACCCTCGACCTGGTGGTGCTGGCGGTGGAGTGGGGCAGCGGCCGACGACAGGGCTGGCTCTCCAACCTCCACCTCGGCGCCCGCGACCCCCGCACCGGCGACTTCGTGATGCTCGGCAAGACCTTCAAGGGCCTCACCGACGAGCTGCTGCGCTGGCAGACCGAGCGGTTCCTGGCGCTCGCGGTCGAGCGCGGCGACTGGGTGGTCCGGGTCCGCCCCGAGCAGGTCGTCGAGATCGCCTTCGACGGGGTGCAGACCAGCTCGCGTTATCCCGGCGGGATGGCGCTGCGGTTCGCCCGGGTGGTGCGGTACCGCGACGACAAGGCCGCCGCCGAGGCCGACACCATCGACACGGTCCGGGCGATCCACACCGGTCGGGCCGGCGGCTGAGTCGACCGCAGCCGGGTCACCGCACGTCGGGGGCGGACCGGACGGGGGCCGGTCGACGGATCAGGCGGACGCCGCCGGTTCGGCGGCCCGGTCGACCGGGGCCTTCGGCGTGTCCAGCCCGGCCGCGCGGCGGGCCTCACGGCGGGCCACCCAGCCGTAGCCGACGAGCGACATCGCCGCGAAGATCCACCACTGGATGACGTAGCCGAAGTTCTGCCAGTTGTTGGTGTGCCCGATCGGCACCGCGCGGAAGGACGGGTCGTCCGCCGGGGTCTGCTCGTCCAGCAGCAGGTAGGCCCCGTGCAGCGGGTACGGCAGCTCCCGGGCCAGCTTCCCGACGGCGATCCGGCGGGTCTCCAGCCGGCCGTCGCGCCGGCTCACCTCGCCCCCGCCGGGCTCGCTCGGATGCACCCGGCCGACCACCGTCACCTCGCCGGCCGGCAGGTCGGGGACCTGCGGCATGGCCACCGCGCCGCCGGGCGCCGGCGGGATCCAGCCCCGGTCCACCAGCACGGCGGTGCCGTCGGCGAGCACCAGCGGGGCGAGCACCTCGAAGCCGACCTTGCTCTCGACCGTCCGGCCGCGGACCAGGACGACGTTGTCGGCGTCGTACCGGCCGGTGGCGGTGACCCGGCTCCACTCGACCCGCTCGGCGGGCGCCGCCCCGACGGAGCCGGCCCCGCCGGTCGGCGCCGGCAGCGCGTCGCGCAGCGGCGCGGGGGCCATCCGGCTGCCGGCGTCGATGCGTTCGTTGACCGCCGTACGCGCGTGGTAGCGGTCCAGCTGCCAGTTGCCGAGCATCACCATCACCGCGGCGGCGACCAGGGTCAGCGCGAGCGCGCCCAGCCAACGTGGGGTCAGCAGGAACCGGTACACAGCACGAGGCTACCCGTATGACCGGCACCACTGACCGCGACGGCCCGGTGGGACGGGCCACTCGGTGGCCGCCGTGCGTCGGTGCGGACGGGTATGGTCACGCGAGCGGATCACCGTCCCCTTCCTCCCGGTCCGCGCACCACCCCCTGTCGCCTGCGAGGAGTCGCTGATGACCGCCGTGCCGCGCCTCGTGCTCAGCGCGCCGTCCTCCGGACACGGCACCAACGCCCTCTCCATCGGCCTGCTCGCCGCCCTCGCCGACCGTGGGGTCGACGTCGCCGGTTTCAAGCTCGGCCCGGACCACGTCGACGCCGCCTACCTCGGGCTGGCGGCCGGTCGTCCCGGCCGCAACCTGGATCCGCGGCTGGTCGGCGCCGAGCGGCTGCTGCCGCTCTTCGCGCACGGCGCCGCCGGGGCCGGCCTCGCCCTGGTGCAGGGCACGATGGGCCTCTACGACTCGGTCGCCGGGCGTCCGGAGACCGAGTCGACCGCGGCCGTGGCCACCGTCCTGCGCAGCCCGGTGGTGCTGGTGGTGGACGTGGCCGCGATGGGCCAGTCGGTGGCGGCCCTGGTGCACGGCTTCCGCTCGTACGACGAGCAGCTCTGGCTCGGCGGGGTGGTCCTCACCCAGGTCGCGTCCCCCCGGCACGAGACGATGCTGCGGCAGGCGCTCGACGACATCGACGTGCCCGTCTACGGCGCCCTGCGCCGGCACGAGCTGCCCCCGGTGCTGCCCTCCCGGCGGCACGGCGTGGTGCCCGTGGTGCGGCGGGACGCCGAGGCGGTCCGGGCGGTGCGTCGTCTCGGCGAGGCGGTGGCCGGCACGGTCGACCTGGAGCGGTTGCTGGCGCTGGCCCGGTCCGCGCCGGCTCTGACGGTCGAGCCGTGGTCGCCGGCCGCCGGGGAGCCGGACGGCGGCGCCCCGGTGGTGGCCCTCGCCGCCGGCCCGGGCGGCAGTTACAGCTACGCCGAGACGGCCGAGCTGCTCCGCGCGGCCGGGGCCGAGGTGGTCGCCGTCGATCCGCTGCGCGACGAGGCGCTGCCCGCCGGGGCCCGCGCGCTGGTCGTCGGCGCCGGCCTGCCCGAGTCGTACGCCCGGGAGCTCTCCGCCAACCGCCGGCTCTGCATCGCGGTGGCCGAGCTGGCGCGCACCGGCCGTCCGGTGCTCGCCGAGGGCGCCGGCCTGCTCTGGCTGGCCCGCGAGCTGGACGGGTTGCCGATGTGCGGGGTGCTCGACGCGGTCGGCGCCACCCGGGACGGCCTGGTGGTGGGCTACCGCGAGGCGACCGCCCTCAGCGACAGCGTGGTCACCGGGACGGGCACGGCGGTGGTCGGCTACAAGCAGCACGGCGCGGTGCTCACCCCGCGCGCCGGCCAGCGGGCCGCCTGGAGCTGGGACGGCGGCTCCCCGGAGGGCTTCGTCTGGCGGGGTGTGCACGCCTCGCAGCTCGGCCTGCACTGGGCGGCCCGGCCGGGGATCGCCACCCGGCTGGTGGCGGCGGGGGTGGCCGAGGGTGTGGGAGCGCCCGCGTGATCGGGCAGGTCGCGGTGCGCCGGTTCCCGGCGCTGACGGTCTCCACCCCGCGCATCGAGGTGCGCCCGCTGACCGCCGGGGACGCCGAGGCGGTCGACGAGATCTTCGCCGACCGGCAGACCCAGCGGTGGTTGCCGGTGGCCGAGTCGGCGGGGCGGATCGAGGGGCACGCCTGGTGCACGGAGCTGGCCCGGCAGCGGCGGGACAGCGGGGACGGTGACCACTACGCGGTGGTGCGGCGGGAGGACGCCCGGGTGGTGGGCTGTCTGTGGACGCGGCGCACCGACTGGGGCGCCCGGGTCACCGAGGTGTCGTACGCGCTCGCCCCGCACGCCCGGGGCTTCGGGCTGGCCGCCGAGGCGGTGGACGCTTTGGCCATCGCGCTGATCCTGGAGCACGGGCTGCAACGGGTGGAGGTGCGGGTGGCGCCCGGCAACGTGGCGTCCCGCCGGGTGGCCGAAAAGGCCGGCTTCAGCTACGAGGGCCTGCTGCGCAACGCCGGGTTCGTCCGCGGCGCCCGGGTCGACCTGGAGCTGTGGTCGCTGGTGCGGGCCGACCTGCACTAGGGACCGCCCCGGGAGCGCGAACCCCCTCCGGAGTGGACGCTGGACGGGGTTCGCGCCAGGAACCGCACCGTTCCTGACGCGAAGCTCGTGGCCGCCCCGGTCACCCCACCATGCGGTCGGAGGGTGGGGTGAAGTCGCGGGTCGGGCTGCCCTTCAGGGCGTCGCGCAGCGTCTGGGCGACCGCGTGGATCGGGATCTGCGACTGGCCGTCGCCGACGGCGTTGAACGGGTTGTCCGGATCGGCGATGAAGCTCGCCGCGGCCAGTTCGGGGGTGTACCCGACGAACCAGGCCGACCGGGTGCTGTCGGTGGTGCCGGTCTTGCCGGCCACCGGACGGCCCACCGTGCCCCGGACGCTGTCCGCGGTCGACCAGCCGCCGCAGCTGCCCCGGGCCGGGGTGTCACCGGTCGGGCAGCGGGCGGCGTCGGTGGCGGCCCGGGCCGCGTCCGCGTTCACCACCTGCCGGCAGCGCGGCTTGGCGACCTCCCGCTCGATCCCCCCGAACGTGCGGTACGTGGCGGGGGTGCCGTCCCGGTTGGTGATCGAGTTGACCGGCATCGCCTCGCAGTACCGGCCGTCGGCGGCGATCGCGGCGTAGGCGTTGGCCATCTCCAGCGGGGTGGCGTCGGAGACGCCCAGGGTGAACGCGCCCCACTTGCTGGCCTTCGCCGGGGAGGCGTGGTCCCGGTCCACGTCGGTACGCCAGCGCAGGCCGAGCTGCTCGGCGAGGCGGACCGCGCGGTCCGCGCCGACCTCCTCCTCCAGCTTGACGAAGTACGTGTTCACCGACTTGCCGAAGCCGGACCACATGGTCTGCCGGCCGGTCATGGCGGCGCTGGCGTTGGAGGGGGCCCACCCGTCGTACACCTCGGAGCGGTACCGGTACGGCGAGTCGTACTCGGTCGACAGGGGCATCCCGGCGTCCAGCGCGGCGAGCATCGGAAACATCTTGAACGTGGAACCGGCCTGGTAGCCGGGGAGGCTGCCGCCGCCGAGCAGCGGCGCCACCGTGTTCGGGTAGTTGGCCTTGACCCTGGGGTCGGCCTCCGGGTTGGAGGAGGGGCCGTTCTCGCTGAGGTCCAGCGAGTAGTTGCGGTTCACCGCCATCGCCTTGATCCGGCCGGTGCCGGGTTCGGCCACCACGATGCCGTTGGCGAAGGGGCTGCCCACGCCCTCCTTGGCGCTGACGTTCTTCTCGGCCGCCGCCTGGGTCCTCGGGTCGAGACTGAGCACGATCCGGTAGCCGCCCCGGCGCAGCTTGTCCATGCGTTCCAGCCGGTTCTCGCCGAACGCGGGCTGGGCGCTCCACCAGTTCTTCACGTAGTCGCAGGCGAAGCCCCAGGTCTGGTACCTGCTCGGCAGCGAGGTGCAGTCGTTGGGCGGGTTGGTCACCCGGGTCCGGATCGGTTCGGCCTTGGCCGTCGCGGCGGCGTCCGGGGAGAGGTAGCCGAGCTGCGCCATCCGCTCGAGCACGTAGTTGCGCCGGTCGGTGGCGTCCTTCTTGTCCGAGGTGATCGGGTCGTACTCGGAGGGGGACTTGACCAGGCCGGCGAGGGTGGCCGCCTCGACCGGGGTGAGGGTGGCCGGGGTCTTGGAGAAGAAGATCTCGGCGGCGGCGTAGATGCCGTACGCCCGGTGGCCGAAGTACGCCGAGTTGAGGTAGCGCTCCAGGATCTGCTCCTTGCTGAGCTCCTTCTCGATGTCCAGCGCCATGCGCATCTCCTTGACCTTGCGCAGGCTGGTCTGCTGGGTCGCTTCCTGGACCTCTTTCGGGGTGGTGGCGCTGTCCCGCAGCGCCATCCGGACGTACTGCATGGTCAGGGTGGAGGCGCCCTGGGAGACGCCGTTGGAGCGGGCGTTGGCCACGAAGGCGCGCGCGACGCCCTTCGGGTCGACGCCGCGGTGCTGGTAGAAGCGGTTGTCCTCGGCGGCGACGATCGCCTGCTGGATGTTCGGCGACATGTCCGACAGCTTCGTGTACTGCCGGTACTCCTCGTAGAACATGGTCAGGATCGTCCTGCCGTCCGGGGCGTAGAGGTACGACGTCTCGGCCGGCAGCGCGGTGCGCAGGATGTTGGTCTTGTGCTCCATCGCGTGTGCGGTGGCCTTGGCGCCGAGACCGGTGAAGGCGGCCACCGGGTAGGCCACGGCGGCGATCACGAGGCCGGCGATGAGGCCGGCGCGGAGGAGCGGAACGGAACGACCAGCGGCAGCAAGGGGTCGGTTGCTCACAGGGTCAAGTTATGACATTTCCGATTCGGAAATGAGAAGAATTCATAAACGGCCGTCCGTGCTGGCCGGTGGTGACGTGGCCCACGCCGGGATCCGCTGTCCCGTACGGCGGCTTCCCGGCAGGATCGCGGACATGCGTGGTCAGCTGATCGGTGCGGAGTGGGGCGCCGAGGACGAATCGAGGCCGGAACGGGACGCCGGGACCCCCGGGTCGGTGCCGGACCCCGGGCCGACGCCGGGCGCCGACGGCGAGCCGGACCTCGGGCACCACGGGGACGCCGAGGCCACCCCGGGCCTGATCGACCTGGCCGTCAACGTCCGCCGCGACCCGATGCCGGAGTGGTTGGCCGACCCGCTCACCGCCTCGTTGGCCGACCTGGCCGCGTACCCCGACCCCCGGGCCGCCCGGGCGGCCGTCGCCGCCCGGCACGGCCGTCCCCCGGAGGAGGTGCTGCTCACCGCCGGCGCCGCCGAGGGCTTCGTGCTGCTCGCCCGGGCGCTGGCCGGGGTGCGCCGACCGGTGGTGGTGCACCCCCAGTTCACCGAGCCGGAGGCGGCGCTGCGGGCCGCCGGGCATCCGGTGGAGCGGGTGCTGCTCGACCCCGCCGACGACTTCCGCCTGGACCCGACCCGGGTGCCGGCCGACGCCGACCTGGTGATGGTGGGCAACCCGACCAACCCCACCTCCGTGCTGCACCCCGCCGCCGACCTCGCCGCCCTGGCCCGGCCGGGCCGGGTGCTGGTGGTCGACGAGGCGTTCGCCGACACCACCCTGACGCCGGGCGTCGACGGCGAGCCGGAGTCCCTCGCCGGCCGGCGGGACCTGCCCGGCCTGGTGGTGGTCCGCAGCCTCACCAAGACCTGGGGCCTGGCCGGCCTGCGGATCGGCTACCTGCTCGGCGAGCCGGCGCTGCTGGACCGGCTCGCCGCCGTCCAGCCGCTCTGGGCGGTCTCCACGCCGGCGCTCGCCGCCGCCACCGCCATCGCGTCGCCGACCGCCGTCGCGGCCGAGCGCGCGATCGCCGCGCGCCTGGCCGCCGACCGCGACCACCTGGTCGCGCGCCTGTCGGCCCTGCCCGGGGTACGCGTCGCGGGCCGCCCGGCCAGCGCCTTCGTCCTGATCCACCGGCCCGGCGCCGACCGGGTACGCGAGCAGCTGCGGGCGCGCGGCTGGGCGGTGCGGCGCGGCGACACCTTCCCCGGGCTCGGCCCGGACTGGCTGCGGATCGCGGTCCGCGACCCGGCGACGACCGACGCGTTCACCGCGGTTCTCGCAGAAATCCTGGAGGCATGATGCTGGAGACCACCATCGCGGCGATCGGGCCGCTCGACGAGCCGGCGATGGCCGCCGCCCGCGACCTCCAGGGGCGGCTGACCAAGCCCGCCGGTTCCCTCGGCGCGCTGGAGGACCTCTCCGTTCGCCTCGCCGGGCTGGCCGGTTCCTGCCCGCCGCCGCTGCCCGAACCGGCCGCGGTGGCGATCTTCGCGGGCGACCACGGCGTGCACGCCCAGGGGGTGACCCCCTGGCCGCAGGAGGTCACCGCCCAGATGATCGCCAACTTCCTGGCCGGCGGGGCGGTGGTCAACGCGTTCGCCCGCCAGGCCGGCGCCTCGGTCACCGTGGTCGACGTCGGCGTGGCGACCCCGCTGCCGATCGATCCCGCCGCCGGCCCGGACGCGCCCGCCGGCGCGCCGGGCGGGGTCGACGGGACGGCCGCCCGCGCGGGGTCGCGGCTGGTCGCCGCGAACGTCCGGCGCGGCACCCGGGACATGACGATGGTCGCCGCGCTCACCCGGGACGAGGCCCGGGCGGCGGTGGAGACCGGCATCCGGATCGCCGGGGAGCTGATCGACGCCGGGGCGGGCATCCTGCTCACCGGGGACATGGGCATCGGCAACACCACCCCGGCGGCCGCCCTGATCGCCGTCTTCACCGGCGCCGACGCCGCCGAGGTGACCGGGCGGGGCACCGGCGTGGACGACGAGACGTACCGGCGCAAGGTCGGCGTGGTCCGGTCGGCGCTGGACCGGCACCGGCCCGAGCCGGCCGACCCGCTGGGCGTGCTGGCCGCCGTGGGCGGCCTGGAACACGCGGCGCTGGCCGGCCTGATCCTCGGCGCCGCGGCCCGCCGGGTGCCGGTGCTGCTGGACGGCGTGATCGCGGCCGCCGCCGCGCTCGCCGCGGCGGCCCTCGCCCCGGACGCGGTCGGCGCGATGGTCGCCGGGCACCGCTCCGCCGAGCCGGGCGCCACCGCCGCGCTGCGCCACCTCCGGCTGGACCCGCTGATCGACCTCGGCCTGCGGCTCGGCGAGGGCACCGGCGCGCTGCTGGCCCTGCCGGTGGTCACCGGCGCGGTGCGGGTGCTGCACGAGGTCGCCACCTTCGACTCGGCGGGGGTCTCCGAGAAGTGAGCGCCAACCCGTACCCCCTCGGCCTGCGCCTCGCCGGGCGGCGGGTGGTCGTGGTGGGCGGGGGAGCGGTCGCCACCCGTCGGGTGCCGGCGCTGCTGGACGCGGGCGCCGACGTCCTGCTGGTCGCTCCGGAGCTGACCCCCGCGCTGCGCGGCCACGTCGATGCCGGCCGGCTGCGCTGGGAGCCGCGCCGCTTCGCCCCCGCCGACCTGGACGGCGCCTGGCTGGTCCAGGTCGCGGTCGACGATCCGCTCGCCGCCGCGTCGGTCAGCGCCGCCGCCGCCGAGCGCCGGATCTTCTGCGTACGGGCCGACGACCGGGCCGCGGCCACCGCGTGGACCCCGGCGGTGACCCGGCACGGTCCGGTCACCGTGGCGGTGCTCGGCGGCGGCGACCCGCGCCGGGCGATGGGGGTGCGGGACGCGATCCGTGACCTGCTCTCCGCGAGCAGGGGTCTCCCGTCGACGCCCCCGGCCGTCGACACCCCCACCCGGGGCAGGGCCGCCCCGGTGGGGCCGGCACCGGCCGGCGCGCGGCCGGCCGGGCGGGTGGCGCTGGTCGGGGCGGGCCCCGGCGACCCGGAGCTGATCACGGTCAAGGGGTGGCGCCTGCTCACCGAGGCCGACGTGGTGGTCGCCGACCGGCTGGTGCCCGGGCTGCTCCTGGACGAGCTGCGCCCCGACGTCGAGCTGGTCGACGCCTCGAAGATCCCGTACGGGCCGTCCCGGGCCCAGGAGGAGATCAACCGCATCCTGGTGGACCGGGCACTGGCCGGCAAGGTCGTGGTCCGGCTCAAGGGGGGCGACCCGTACGTCTTCGGCCGGGGCGGCGAGGAGTTGCTCGCCTGCGCCTCAGCCGGCGTACCGGTGACCGTGGTGCCCGGGGTGACCAGCGCGGTCGCCGTGCCGGCGGTGGCCGGCATCCCCGTCACCCACCGGGCCGTGGCGCACGAGTTCACCGTCGTCTCCGGGCACGTCGCGCCGGACTCCCCGACCTCGCTCGTGCGCTGGGAGGCCCTCGCGGGGCTGCGCGGCACCCTGGTCGTGCTCATGGGGTTGAAGAACCTGGCCGCGATCACCGCCACCCTCGTGGCGCACGGCCGGGACCCGGCCACCCCGGTCGCGGTCGTCCAGGAGGGCACCACCAGCGGCGAGCGGACCCTCCGCTCGACGCTGGCCGCGGTCGCGGCGGACGTGGTGACGGCGGGTCTGCGCCCACCCGCGATCGTGGTGATCGGCGACGTGGTCGGCACCCTCGACACCTGACCCACCCCACCCGCCCCGCCGCCGACCGTCACCGCCGGCCCTCACCGTTTGCGGCGTGTCGCGGTGTCCGCCTGCCCGGAGACCGCGACACGCCGCAAAGCGCGGTGACGGCGTGCCGGCGGGCGGATGCGCGACGGCGGCCGGGGAACGGGTCCCCGGCCGCCGTCGTGGCGCTGGTCAGGTCACTGCTTGAGCATGTTGTCCAGCATCAGGGCGCAGCGGATCAGGCCGAGGTGGCTGTACGCCTGCGGGTGGTTGCCCAGCCCCCGCTCCGCGAGCGGGTCGTACTGCTCGGGGAGCAGCCCGGTCGGGCCGGCGGTGTCGATCATCTGGGTGAACAGCTCCTCCGCGTCGGTGCGGCGGCCGGTGCGCAGGTACGCCTCGATCAGCCACGCCGTGCAGATGTGGAAGCCGCCCTCCCGGCCGGGCAGGCCGTCGTCCCAGTGGTACCGGTAGACGACCGGGCCGCTGCGCAGGTCCGCCTCGATCTTGAGCACGGTCGAGAGGAAGCGCGGGTCGTCGCCCGGGAGCAGCCCGGAGAGCCCGATCCAGAGCGAGGAGGCGTCCATGTCCTCGTCGCCGTACGCGACGCTGTACGCCTCGACCTGCTCGTGCCAGCCGTTCTCCAGCACGTTGGCGCCGATCCGGTCGCGCAGCTCCACCCACTCCGGCCGGTCCTCGCCGCCGTGCTGCCGCATCACGTGCAGCGCCCGGTCCACGGTCATCCAGCACATGACCTTGGAGAAGACGTGGTGCCGCGGGGGGAGGCGGGCCTCCCAGATGCCGTGGTCCGGCTCGTGCCAGCGGCGGCGTACCGCCTCGACCATGTTCTCCAGCACCCGCCACTCGTCCTCGCGGACCGAGCCCCGGGCGTCGGCCACGGCGGCGAGCAGGTCGGCGATCGGGCCGAAGACGTCCAGCTGGAGCTGGTGGTTGGCGAGGTTGCCGACCCGGACGGGTCGGGAGCCGGCGTACCCGGGCAGGGTGTCGATGACCGCTTCCGCGCCCAGCTCGTACCCGTCGACGGTGTAGAGCGGGTGCAGCCGCTCGGGGTGCCCGCCGGTGCGTTCGATGCAGCCGTCCACCCAGCGCAGCAGCGCCTCGGCCTCCTCGATCGACCCGAGGTCGACCAGGGCCCGGGCGGTCATCGCGGCGTCCCGCAGCCAGCAGTAGCGGTAGTCCCAGTTGCGGACGCCGCCCAGCTCCTCCGGCAGCGAGGTGGTCGCCGCGGCGAGGATCGAGCCGGTCGGCTGGTGGCAGAGGCCGCGCAGGGTGAGCGCGCTGCGGGCGACCAGGTCCCGGGCGGTGGTGGGCAGCCGCAGCGAGGCCACCCAGTCCTTCCAGGGCTGTTCGGCGGCGGACTGGCGCTCGTGGATCGGCACCGCGTGGTGTTCCAGGCTGTGCGTGCCGAAGCGCAGCTCCAGCACGACCTGCCCGCCGGCGGCGGAGAGGTCCACCACGGCCTTGGCGGTCTCGTACCCGCCGTCGTTGCCGACCTCCCACTCGACGCCGGGGGCGTAGAGCGCGATCGGCTCGTTGGAGCCGAGCACCAGCAGGCCGTCGTCGAGGGGTTGCAGCTGGACCTGGACCTGACCGAACTCGGGGCGCGGGGCGAAGTCGATCCGGGCCCGCCCGGTGCCGGTGAGCACCCGCACCAGGGTGGAGTCGCCGGTGATGACGGCCGGGCCGTCCGGGGTGGTCTCCCGGGCGGGCAGGTCCAGCCAGTCGGTGACGGTGAGACCGGACCAGCGGGTCTCCACGGTCATGGTGCCGCTGCGGTAGCGCTGCCCCAGCGGGATGCCGCCCCGCTCCGGCCCCACCGTGAAGTGCCCGGCCGGGCTGCCGCCGACCAGGTCGGCGAAGATCGCCGCCGAGTCGGGCTTGGGGTGACAGAGCCAGCTGACCTTGGCCTCGGGGGTGACCAGGGCGACCGTCCGGCCGTTGGCGAGCATCGAGTGCCGCTCGATCGGCACGGCGCGTTCGCCGAAGAGCCAGTGCCGGCGGGTCTCCAGCAGCAGCCCCAGGGCCCGGGCCGCGTCGAGCGGGTCGGCCACCCGGAAATGGGCCTGCGTGTCCCCGGGACCGATCTTGATGCCGATGTCCGGCCCGTGCAGGTTGCCGAAGGCGTTCTCGTCGGTGACGTCGTCGCCGATGAAGAGCACCGCGCTGGCCGAGAGCTGGGTACGCAGCTGGTCGACGGCGGTGCCCTTGTGGGTGGCGACCACCGACAGCTCGATGACCTCCTTGCCCTGGGTGACCGTGACGTCGTCCCACTTCGCGGGGCCGTTGCGGACCGCGTCGATGGCGGCGGCGGCGATCTGCGGGTCGACCCCGCGGGTGTGCACGGCGACGCTGGCCGGCTTGCGCTCCAGCCGTACGCCGGGGTGTGCGGTGGCGATCTCGCGCAGCGCGTCGCGCAGCCGGGTGCGGACGGCGACCAGCTCGGGGGAGAGTCGCTCGACGAAGCCGATGTCGAACTCGGAGCCGTGGCTGCCGACCAGGTGGACCTCGCTGGGCAGCCGGGAGAGCGCGGCCAGGTCACGCAGGGCGCGGCCGGAGACCACCGCGACGGTGGTCTGGGGCAGCGCGGCGAGCGCCCGGACCGCGGCCACCGACTCGGGCAGCGGCACGGCCATGCTCGGGTCCTCCACGATCGGCGCGAGGGTGCCGTCGTAGTCGCAGGCGATCAGGAGCTGCGGGACCCGGGCGATCCGCCCGATGGCGGCGCGCAGCTCGGGGTCCATGGTGCCGGCCGCGGGGGTGACGATGTCGCTGGCGGCGGCGTTCACGCGGTCTCCGTTCCGGGCGCGCCGAGCTCGTTGAGGAACGACCGGGCCCAGTGGCCCACGTCGTGGGTGCGCAGGTGACGTTGCATTATCCGCATTCGGCGACGGGCCTCCGGCTTCTCCACGTGTACGGCCCGTAGCAGGGCGTCCTTGACCGCGTCGGGGTCGTGCGGGTTGCACAGGAACGCCTGGCGCAGCTCGGTGGCGGCGCCGGCGAATTCACTGAGCACGAGTGCGCCGCCCTGGTCGGCGCGCGATGCGACGTACTCCTTGGCCACCAGATTCATTCCGTCTCGCAGGGGGGTCACCATCATGACGTCGGCCGCGGCGTACATCGCGGCCAGTTCGGAGCGACTGTACGACTGATGCAGATAATGCACCGCAGGCACCCCGACCCGTCCGAATTCGCCATTAATCCGACCGACCTCGCGCTCGACCTTGACGCGGAGTGCCTGATAATGCTCCACCCGCTCCCGGCTCGGCGTGGCGACCTGCACCATGACGGCGTCGGGGACTGTCAACTTTCCGTCGGCGAGGAGCTCCCGGAAGGCCTTCAGCCGCAGCTCGATGCCCTTGGTGTAGTCCAGCCGGTCGACGCCCAGGATGATCGTCTTCGGGTTGCCCAGCTCCTCGCGGATCTGCTTGGCCCGGGCCTGGATCGCCGGGTCGGCCGCCATCCGCTCCATTTCCCTTGTGTCGATGGAGATCGGGAAGGCGCCCGCCTTCACCTGCCGACCGTCGACCTGGATCATCTGGCCCTCGTAGCGCAGGCCGAGCAGGTGCCGGGCCAGCCGGACGAAGTTCTGCGCGGCCAGCCGCTGCTGGAAGCCGACCAGGTCGGAGCCGAGCAGGCCGCGCAGGATCTCGGTGCGGAAGGGCATCTGCATGAACAGCTCGATCGGCGGGAACGGGATGTGCAGGAAGAAGCCGATCTTCAGGTCCGGGCGCAGCTCGCGGAGCATCGACGGGACCAGCTGGAGCTGGTAGTCCTGCACCCAGACCGTCGCGCCCTCCGCGGCTACCTCCGCCGCGGCCTCCGCGAACCGCGCGTTGACCAGGCGGTACGCCTCGCGCCAGCGGCGCTTGTAGGCCGGGGTCTCGACGGCGTCGTGGTACAGCGGCCAGATGGTGGCGTTGGACTGGCCCTCGTAGTACCGCTCCAGCTCCTCGGCGCTCAGCGGCACCGGGTGCAGCCGGATGCCCTCCAGGTCGAACGGCTCGGGGGCGGCGCCGGTGCCGCCGGCCCAACCGACCCAGGTGCCCTGGTGCTCGGCGAGCACCGGGTGCAGCGCGGTGACCAGCCCGCCCGGGCTGCGTCGCCACTGCCGCCCCTCGGGTGTGCTCACCTCGTCGACCGGCAGTCGGTTCGCCACTACGACAAAGGAGCTACGGACGGTCACGATCGGCCACCTCCGGGTGCTGACGGGTCCACCGCGATGAGCGTACTGAGCGTAGCTGCGGCGTCTGAGGCCCCGTGCCGGAGTTCCCTACCCGTCCCACGGTCGCTGAACCATCTTAGTGATCTTGTCGACAAGCCGCGTCGGCGACCCTCGACGGCCCTCTCCCGGCCGGCATCGCGGCGGCGCTGCCCGGCCGTCCGTCGTGGTCGCCGCCACCCCTCAGGGGTGCCCGGGCCGGCCGGTGCGGCCCGCCACCGTACTGCTCGGGCGGGGTGATGTGGGCGGAGCGCGTCGTACCTGTCAGGATTGACGACGGCGTGCGCGCGGCCGGCTCCCGGCCGGCGGCGGCGGGCGGAGGTCGCAGCCCGTGCCGTGCCCGCCAATCGGCGACAGCAACCGACGGAGGTAGCCCGCACCGTGGCCCAGTTCATCTACGTCCTGGAAAAGGCGCGCAAGGCGCACGGCGACAAGGTCGTGCTCGACAACGTGACGCTGAACTTCCTGCCGGGGGCCAAGATCGGTGTGGTCGGCCCGAACGGCGCCGGTAAGTCCAGCCTCCTCAAGATCATGGCAGGCCTGGACAAGCCGAGCAACGGCGAGGCCCGGCTCATGCCCGGCTACACCGTCGGCATGCTCGCCCAGGAGCCCCCGCTCAACGACGCCAAGACCGTCCTCGGCAACGTCGAGGAGGCGGTCGCCGAGACCAAGGCCAAGCTGGAGCGGTTCAACAAGATCGCCGAGCAGATGGCCACCGACTACTCCGACGAGCTGATGGAGGAGATGGGCAAGCTCCAGGAGGAGCTCGACCACCTCGACGCCTGGGACGTCGACTCCAAGCTCGAACTGGCCATGGACGCGCTGCGCTGCCCGCCGCCGGACGCCGACGTGACCCAGCTCTCCGGTGGTGAGCGCCGCCGGGTCGCCCTCTGCAAGCTGCTGCTGGAGGCGCCCGACCTGCTGCTGCTCGACGAGCCCACCAACCACCTGGACGCCGAGAGCGTGCAGTGGCTGGAGCAGCACCTGGCCAAGTACGCCGGCACCGTCATGGCCATCACCCACGACCGGTACTTCCTCGACAACGTGGCCAACTGGATCCTCGAGCTGGACCGTGGCCGGACCTACCCGTACGAGGGCAACTACTCCACCTACCTGGAGAAGAAGGCCGCCCGGCTGGCCGTCGAGGGGCGCCGCGACGCCAAGATGAAGAAGCGGCTCACCGAGGAGCTGGAGTGGGTCCGCTCCAACGCCAAGGCCCGCCAGACCAAGTCCAAGGCCCGCCTCGACCGGTACGACGAGATGGCCACCGAGGCGGAGAAGACCCGCAAGCTGGACTTCGAGGAGATCCAGATCCCGCCGGGCCCGCGCCTGGGCAACACGGTGATCGAGGCGCAGGCGCTCACCAAGGGCTTCGGCGACCGGATCCTGATCGACAACCTCAGCTTCTCGCTGCCGCGCAACGGCATCGTCGGCATCATCGGTCCGAACGGCGTCGGCAAGACCACCCTGTTCAAGACCATCGTCGGGCTGGAGCAGCCGACCGACGGCCAGGTCCGGGTCGGCGACACCGTCTCGCTGTCGTACGTCGACCAGAACCGGCAGGGCCTCGACGGCGACAAGACCGTCTGGGAGGTCGTCTCCGACGGCCTCGACTACCTGATGGTCGGCAAGGTCGAGATGCCGTCGCGGGCGTACATCGCCGCGTTCGGCTTCAAGGGCCCGGACCAGCAGAAGCCGACCAAGGTCCTCTCCGGCGGCGAGCGCAACCGGCTCAACCTCGCGCTGACGCTGAAGATCGGCGGCAACGTGATCCTGCTCGACGAGCCGACCAACGACCTGGACGTGGAGACCCTCTCCAGCCTGGAGAACGCGCTGCTGGAGTTCCCCGGCTGCGCCGTGGTCATCTCCCACGACCGAATGTTCCTGGACCGGGTCGCCACGCACATCCTGGCCTGGGAGGGCGACGACGAGAACCCGGCCAAGTGGTTCTGGTTCGAGGGCAACTTCGAGGCGTACGAGAAGAACAAGGTCGACCGGCTCGGCGCCGAGGCGGCCCGCCCGCACCGGGTCACCTACCGCAAGCTCACCCGCGACTGAGCATGGCGGACCGGTTCGTCTACCACTGCACGCTGCGCTGGTCCGACCTGGACGCGTACGGCCACGTCAACAACTCGCGCTTCCTCACCCTCTACGAGGAGGCCCGGGTGGCGTTGATGTTCGCCGGCGGCCGGGCGTGGGGAGTGGGCACCCTCGCCGACGGGGTGGTCATCCGCCGGCACGAGGTCGACTACCTGCGCCCGGTCGACTACGCGCTCGGCCGGGCCACCGCGGCGGCGGCGCCGACCGTCCGGATCGAGCTGTGGGTCGAGGAGATCCGGGCCTCCCGGTTCACCGTCGCCTACGAGCTGTACGACGGTGACGTGCTGGCCAGCACCGCCCGCTCGGTGCTGGTCCCGTTCGACCTCGGTCGCCGGACGCCCCGGCGGATCAGCGACGACGAACGGACCTTCCTGCTGTCGTACGCGGCGGCGGGCGGGTCGGCGTGAGCGGCGCGCCGGTGGCGACGCCGGGGCACGGTCTGGCGGGGGTGGCCGACGCGGGCGCCTTCCTGGCCCGGCTGGTCCGGTTCGACCCGGCCACGGTGGTCCGGTTGCGTCCCGTCGGCGGCAGCGGTCGTACGGCGCTCTGGGCCCGCCTGCCGTGGGACGTGCTCGTGGTCCGGACGGTGGCCGGCGTCGCCCCCGGAGACGTGACGGTGGCCGCCACCGACCTGCTGGCCCGGTTGGAGTCGGCGGAGTCGACGCTGCCGGCCCGCCGGGACGCGCAGTGGCGGTGGCCGCTGCCGCCGGCGGCGAGCCGGCAGGTGGAGCTGCTGCCCGCCGGCGAGCTGCGGCGGATCGCGGCGGCGGCGGCGGGCACCCTGCGGACCGCCAGCACCGAGGGGGTGGGCGGCCGCGCGGTCGGGCAGCGGGTGCTCCGCGACGCGCTGCTGGACCACGTCGCGGTGACGGTCGTCCCGGACGAGCCACCGGGCGAACCGGTGGAGGTCAGCCAGCGGCTCGTGCAGGGCGTGGTCCGGATGGGGTTCCTCGGCCCCGCCGAGGCCGCCGACGTCCAGGTGCGGGTGGCCGGCCGATGGGTCGGACTCGTGGGACCGTACGGGGCGGCATGGTCGCGGAAGGTCTCGGATCTTGCCATCCGCCCGGCCGCTGATCGTCCGAACGGCTGATCCCGCGTCATTCTTCCGGCCTGGGGCTGTCGTTGGGGGGGTGCTTCAACCCGGCTGTCCGGGTACCGTCCATCCTCGGATCCAACGCACCGTAGGCGACTGGATCCGCTGGGGAGTGAGGTGCGCGAGCGATGCCGTGGTGGTCATGGCGCCCTGGTCCCGCCGCCGGCGGTGACCCGGAAACCCGAAGCGGGGTCACAGTGGACAGCGCCGTCCGGGTCGGACCCCCGTCACCGCGCCAGCCGGGGGACGACGCTGCGGCCGCCGACCGGCCCGTGACCGCGGACATGCCGGTCACCGTCGAGCCGGTCACCCTGCGCCGGGTCTGCGACGCGCTCGACCTGCTCGACGTGCGCTACCTCGCCGACGGGGACGGCAACCTGCTGGCCATGTGGGAGCGGCACGCGGTGCTGGTCACTCTGGAGGGCCCGGAGGACGAGATCCTGGTGATGCGGGCCCGTCCACACGCGACGGTGCCGCCGGACTGGGCGGACCGGGCCTACCGGGTGGTCAACGAGTGGAACCACACCAGACGGTTCTGCAAGGCCTACATCGGTGACCCGACCGAGCGCGGCCAGCTGCCCATCTACGCCGAGCTCCAGGTGCCCTTCGGCGCCGGCGCCCACGACGCCCTGCTGGTCGAGCTGCTGGACTGCGGCGCCGCCGTGGCGTCCACGTTCGTGGACTGGCTGCACGACGAGGGTGCCCTGCTCTGAGCGGTCGGCCGGCGTCCGGGCGGGGGCGCCCCTACCCGTCCTGGGCCGGGTCCTCCATCACGTTGACCATGAAGTAGGCGGCCCGCTCCAGGTAGTCCCAGAGCGCGCCGGCGACCTCCGGCGGCAGGTCCAGCCGGTCGACCGCCCGGCGCATGTGGTGCAGCCACGCGTCCCGCTCCACCGCGCCGATCCGGAACGGGGCGTGCCGCATCCGCAGCCGCGGGTGGCCGCGCTGCGCGGAGTAGGTGTTGGGGCCGCCCCAGTACTGCATCAGGAAGAGCGTCAGCCGGTCGGCGGCCGGCCCGAGGTCCTCCTCCGGGTACATCGGGCGCAGCAGCGGGTCGGTGGCGACGCCGGCGTAGAACTCGTCGACCAGCTTGCGGAAGGTGGGCTCGCCGCCGACCGCTTCGAAGAGGGTCCTCGACGCACCGGGCCGGTCGGACTCAGCTGCGGGATTCACCGTTCCATCCTGCCAGGTGCCCGGGGCGACCGGCGGGCGCGGACCGGTGCGGAGGGCTGCCGATCACGTCACAGCGTGGCTGCGGCGGCCCCGCTCACCGGAGCGGCCCTCCGGCGCGGAGCGCCCGGGCGGCCCGGTGCGGGGCCGAGCGGCGGCGGGAGCGGGCGGGTGTCCGCCGGCGGCGACCTCGTTGACCCGGTGAGCGGCGTCGACCGCCGCGTCGATCGTCGCGGCGTCCGGCCAGCGCAGGCTGACCACCAGCATCAGCAGCACACCGGCGGCGCTCCACGCGCCGACCACCGCCGGAATGGAGAAGTGCTCCGCCAGCAGGCCGGTCACCAGGACCGCACCGCCCTGGATCACCTGGATGCCGGTGGCCATCACGCCGAAGGCACGGGCCCGGTAGTGGACGGGCAGGGCGCGGACGAAGAGCCCGTTCGCGGTCGGGACCAGCCCGGCGACGGCGAAACCGCAGGCGGCGGCGAGCAGGGCCACCACCAGGGGCGGCGGGTCGAGCAGCGCGGGCACCAGCATCAGCGGGGCGAGCACCGCCAGGGGACGGACCAGGCGCAGCCGGCGGGCCGGTCCGACCGCCCGCCCGATCAGCAGTCCGCCGAGGATGTAACCGACCGGGTTGGCGGCCATGATGACCGCCTGCGCGGCGCCGCCGTTGAGGCCGCCACCGCCGTGCTCGCCGGCCCAGCCGGCGGCCAGGCCCTCCGGGACGATGGAGAAGAGCACGGCGCTGAAGACGAGCACCGCGATCGCCCGCAGGACCGGGGTGCCGAAGACGATCTGGAAGCCCTGCCCGGTCTCGCGCAGCAGGTGGCTGCGGTGCGCCTGGGTCAGCACCGGGGCGCGGTCGCGGACCCCGAAGCGCACCAGCGCGGCGGAGGCGGCGAAGGTGGCCGCGTTGAACAGCAGCGCCACGGTGGGGTCCACCGCGGCCAGGGCGGCGCCGACCAGGTAGCCGACGACCTGGGCGGCCTGGCCGGCGCTGGCGCTCAGCGACAGTCCCAGCACCAGCTGGTCACCGCGGAGGACGGCCGCGGTCAGTGCCGACCGCGCGGCCTGGCTGGGCGGGCTGGCCAGCGTGGTGGCGAAGAGCAGGGCCAGGATCGCCCACACCGGTAGGCCGGGGATGGCGATCAGCGCCAGCAACGCCATCCGGATCAGGTCGCAGGCGACCATGACCTGGCGGTGGCGGTGCCGCTCGGCCAGCGCCGCGAGCAGCGGCCCGCCGACGAGCCAGGGCAGGTAGCTGACCGCGAACGCGGCGGCGGAGAGGGCGACGGACCGGCTCTGCTGGTAGACCAGCACGGTGACCGCCGCCCGCGCGACGTAGTCGCCGACCCAGGCGAGCACGCTGGCCGAGAAGACCGCTCGGAACTCGGAGTGGCCGAACACCTCACGGAAGGTGGCGGGCTCGTCCGGAGAGGGTCGCTCGTCGGACACCGTCGCCTCCATCGTGCCCCGATCCCGGCCGGTCGTGCCGGCCTGGGGGGACCCCGTCGTAGATCTACGGATCAGCGAGGACATGATCACGCTCCGGCGGGAGCGCGTGCACCGGATTCTGCCCGATCGTCTGACAACTGGCTAGGGCGAACGGTTTGGTCGTCGCATGCCCGACTGAACGAACGGACGATACCCGAGGGCCCGCTCGGTCCGCGACCCCCGGATTTCGGCCCTCCGTCGGCGGGACTTCACGTCGGTCAGGTGGCACCGCCCTGACCGGTGGCCGGGGTGCCGGCGGTCCCGCCCGCCAGCGGCGGCAGGCCCGGATAGAGCCGGGCGGCGGCGATCCGGGCGGTGATCCCCGAGTTCTCCAACGCCTCGGCCAGCCGGCGGCGCAGCTCCCGGCCGACGGCGTACTGCCCGTCGGCGGTCGTCTTGACCACCGTCCGGATCACCGCCCCGTCCACGGTCATCTGCTCGACGCCCAGCACCTCGGGGGCCTCGACGATCTCCGGCGCCAGCTCCGGGTCCAGGGCGACCGAGGCGGCCGCGGTCCGCAGCACGGCCGTCGCCTCCTCGGTGCCCGCGAAGCCGATCGGCAGGTCGACCACGACCAGGGCCCAGCCCTGGCTCTTGTTGCCGACCCGGACGATCTCGCCGTTGCGGATGTACCAGAGCACCCCGCGCCCGTCGCGGACCGTGGTGACCCGCAGGCCGACCGACTCCACCACCCCGGTCGCCTCGCCGAGGTCCACCGTGTCGCCGACGCCGTACTGGTCCTCGATGAGCATGAACAGGCCGGCGATCAGGTCCTTCACCAGGCTCTGCGCGCCGAAGCCCAGGGCCACCCCGGCGATGCCGGCGCTGGCCAGCAGCGGAGCCAGGTCGAAGCTGAACTCCTTGAGCACCATCAGCAGCGCGATGCCGAAGACGAACGCGGTGACCAGACTGCGCAGCACCGACCCGATCGCCTCGGCGCGCTGCCGCCGCCGCTCGGGAATGAACTCGGCCGGGTCGACCGCCGCGCTCGGGATCCGCTCCCGCAGCGGCCGGAGCATGGTCGGCACCGCGCCGTCGGTGGTGGTGCGGACCAGCCGGTTGATCGTCCGGTGCACGGCCCACCGGGCGACGACCGCCAGCAGCAGGATCAGGACGACCCGCAGCGGCTTGAGCAGGATCCAGTAGCTGCCCTCGGCGAACCAGACCGAGTCGGTCACGTCCAGCACGGACTTGCACCAGGTGTCGTTGAGGCAGTTCTGCGAGGGCGTCGGCCTGGGCAGGATCGGTTCGGCGAGGGGGATCGGATCGGCGGCGCTCATCCTGCCTTCGTACCCCAGGCCCGGTCGCCGGTCGCGGCCGACCCACCGGGCGAGCGGCCCGCGCCACCGTCGGCGGACCAGGGGTACGGAACCGGTCATCCTCACACAGTTGGAAAGTGCTTCACGTGAGACCCCGGATTAGTGCGTGCAATCCGGGGTCCGATCAGGGACTATTGGCGCAACGGACGTCGGTGGTCCCGCCGGCGTCGGTCGTGGTTCCCCGCTGCGCGGGCGCGGCCGGCGTTGCCAGCGGTGGGAGCGGCTGGACCGGGAGGGTGAGCACGATGCCTGACATACGACCCACGGTGGGCTCCGGCGCGCTGGTTCTCAACGCCACCTACGAGCCGCTGTGTGTCGTGTCCGTGCGTCGCGCCGCGATCCTGGTGCTCTCGGCCAAGGCCGTCTGCGTCGCCGACGGCGACGGCGTCCTGCACAGCGCCCGCAACGCGCTCCCGGTGCCGTCCGTCGTCCGGCTGACCCGGTTCGTGCGGGTGCCGTACCGCACCCACGTGGGGCTCTCCCGGCGAGCCATCTTCGCCCGGGACGGCTGGCGCTGCGCCTACTGCCGCGGCCCGGCCGAGACCATCGACCACGTCTTCCCGCGCAGCCGCGGTGGCCGGCACGCCTGGGAGAACGTGGTCGCCGCCTGCGCCCGCTGCAACCACACCAAGGGCGACAAGACCCCGGCCGAGCTGGGCTGGCGGCTGCACAGCCTGCCGGCGCCCCCCAAGGGGACGGCCTGGCGGGTGCTCGGTCACCGGGCACCCGACCCGCGCTGGGCCGACTGGCTCGACCTGCGGGAGCCGGCCCGCGAGCCCGAGGCCGCCTGACCCGTCGTCAGTCGCCCCGGGCCTTCACCAGCGAGGCGTACACCACCACGTTGTCGGCGTACCCGGTCTCGCCGCCGACCCACCGGCCGCCGCAGGTGATCAGCCGCAGGTTCGGCCGGCTGAAGTCACCGAAGATCTCGTCGGCCGGCAACCGGTCCTTGTCGTAGCGCTCCACCTGGTCGACCTCGAAGACGGCCACCCGGCGGTCCTCCCGGGTCACCTCGACCGTGTCCCCCTCCCGCAACTCCTTGAGACCGTGGAAGACCGCCGGCCCGGTGGTGGTGTCGACGTGCCCGACGATCACCGCCGGCCCGTACTGGCCGGGGGTGGGGCCCTGGTCGTACCAGCCTGCCTCCTGGGCGCGGGCGGTCTCGGGAGCGGCGATGCTGCCGTCGCGGGCGACGCCCACCTGGTGCACCGGTGCCCGCAGGTCGAGCTCACCGATCGTGATCTCGGTGGGCGGGCTGGCCGGCAGCACCGGAAACTTCTTCGGCGGAGGGCGCAGCCCCGCGATGAACCGGTCCGGCAGCACGCTCAGGCCGGTGACCTGCTCGACGCCGAGCATCGCGACGATCAGCGCCATCAGGCTGGCGATCACCAGCACCGGCACGCCCGGCCCTCGGCCCCGGTAGCGGCCCGGCCGGGCCGTCCGGCCCAGCCCGGCCGTCCGGCCCGATGGAGCCGGACGGCTTGGCGGCGGTCGTACCGGATTGGCCCGCGGGTCCGGCGTGGCGACGCTGGCGGAGCAGGCCTGGCCGGCGACCCGGCGGAGCCGTCCGGCGGCCCGGCGGGCGAGCCGGCGGGCGAGCCGGGCCGCGACCCGTGCCCGGTCCCGACCCGACCTGCGCTCAGGCGTGGGTGCGCCGGCCATGGCGGTGACGGGTCAGGAGCGGGTGCCGGCGCTACGACGGCCGCCGCCGAAGACCCCGAGGCCGGCCACCACCGCCAGCACGGCCAGGCCGCCCACCAGCAGCAGCGAACCGGGGCCCCGGTCGGCGGTGCCGCCGGCCCCGGTCGCCGGACCCTTGGTCGGCTGGGCCATCTGCAGCACGGTGAGTTTGGTCGACGCGGTGTTGCCGTTGTCGCAGCGCAGGTCGACCGGGTAGTCGCCCGGTTCCTTGCTGCCCGGCACGGTGACCGCGCCGGTGAGGAAGCCGTTGTCCGGCCGGAGCATCACCCGGCCGAAGGCGTCGCTGTGCACGTCGGCCTGCTCGTTGTTGGCGTTGTCGCAGCTGGCCCGGATGCTGACCCGGCTGCCGGCCTGTGCGCTGTTCGGCGTGACCTCGACGAAGACCTCCTCGCCGGCCCGAGCCGGCGACGCCGTCGCCAGGATGAACGCCCCGACCAGGCCGAGCATGCTCAGCACGGCTGTCAGGGCACGATGTGCCACGAGCCCCCGCATGATTCCCCCCTCCCGGTGCGGTGCACCGGAATCCTGCTGACGGGCAGTGGAGGCTGTTTTCCCGCTGGCCCCCGGGCAAACCCGCCCCGGCCCCACCAGCCCGCCCGCCCCGCCCGCCGGCCCGCCCCGCCGGCCCGCTCGGCAAGATCGCGCTGAATCCTGGAAGTAGTGGCTTCCCGAGCCGGGTGAGGGGACTACATCCAGGATCGAGCACGATCTTGCCCGGCGGGGGCGGCGGCGGGCGGCGTCAGCGGCGGGGCGGTGGGGTGAGCGGGGCGACCGGGTGCCAGTCGAGCGGGGTGGAGAGCACCATCGTGCTGGACGGCTGCCCGTACGGGGCGAGTCGGTCGATGACCGCCTCGAAGTCCCCGATCGACCCGGCCGCGACCTTGAGCATGCTGCACGCGTCCCCGGTGATCCGGTGGATCTCCCGGATCTCCGGCCAGTCGGCGACCTCGGGGTCGTGCAGGATGCAGCGCGCGCCGTAGCAGGACATCCGGATCAGCGCGACCACGGCGCGGCCGGCCCGGGTCAGGTCCACGTGGGCGTGGTAACCGGTGATCACCCCGGACTCCTCCAGCCGGCGGACCCGCTCGGCCACCGCCGGTGGGGAGAGGTGCACCCGGCGGGACAGCTCGCTGAACGACAGCCGCGCGTCGGTCTGGAGTTCCCGCAGCAGCGCCCAGTCCATCTCATCCACGCAGGCACTTTACCTTCCTGAGGTCGAGACGGGTAAGGCCCTTCCGCGCAGAAGGTGATCAGCGGTGAGTGCCGTTGAATCGGCATTCCATTCGGCATTCTCACCGCGAGATCATGTCGTCACCCCGGCTCTTGGAGGAGGCGACACGATGGAACAGCCCACCCTGGCCGCGGTGGTGCGCCCGGCGACCCCGCAGCAACGCACCGCGCGGGCGGCCCGCAACGGCGGCGAGCCGACCCTGGAGTTCACCGATCGGGTCCCGTACGACGCGTACGTGCACGCCAGCACCCTGCACTCGCTTCAGCAGCCGCTCAGCTCCGATCCGGGCGAGATGTCCTTCCTGATGGTCAGCCAGATCATGGAGCTGTACTTCGGGCTGACCTGCCACGAGCTGCGCCAGGCCCAGCAGGACCTGCGGGCCGACCGGGTCTGGGAGGCGCTCGCCCCGCTGCGGCGGGCCGCCCTGCACCTGGAGGGGCTCAACGCCGCCTGGCGTGGGCTGCGCTGGATGACCCCGGCCGACTTCAACCGGTTCCGCAACCTGCTCGGCGAGGGCTCCGGATTCCAGTCCGCGATGTACCGCCACCTGGAGTTCCTGCTCGGCCTGCGGGACCCGGCTCTGATCCGCCCGTTCCGCCGCCAGCAGGAGGTCTACGACGGGCTGTGCGCGACCCTCGCCGCGCCGAGCCTCTGGGACGACGTCGTCGCCCTGCTCGCCCGGCAGGGCCACGACCTCCCGGCCGACCTGCTCGACCGGGACGTCACCGTCGAGCACCGGTCGCATCCCCTGGTCGAGGCGGCCTGGCTGGAGATCTACGGCGACGAGGGGCCGGACAACCACCTGCGGCTGCTCGGCGAGGCGCTCACCGAGGTGGCCGAGCAGTTCGGCGACTGGCGGTGGAACCACATCAAGGCCGTCCAGCGCACCATGGGCGCCAAGGTCGGCAGCGGTGGTTCCGCCGGGCTGGCGTGGCTCCAGCGCAGCATGGCCCGGGTGGTCTTCCCGGAGCTGTGGTCGGCTCGGACGGCGATGTGAACGGGGGACGGACCATGCGGACCGACGAGCAGGAGGCGCGCCGCCTCGACCGGGCCGATCCCGGACACCGCCACCTCTTCCACGTGCCGGCCGCTGACGGGGGGCGCTACTCCGAGGCCGCGTACCTGGCCGGCAACTCGCTCGGACTGCAACCCCGGGCCACCCGGGACGAGCTCCTCGCCGACCTGGACGCGTGGCGCCGGCTCGGGGTGGAGGGGCACCTGGAGGCGGCGCGGCCGTGGCTGCCGTACCACGAGCTGCTGACGGCGCCCGCCGCGCGACTGGTCGGCGGGTCGCCGGCGGAGACCGTGGTGATGAACTCCCTCACCGTCAACCTGCACCTGCTGATGGTGAGCTTCTACCGGCCGGCGGGGAAGCGGACCCGGATCGTCATCGAGGACACCGCCTTCCCGTCGGACAGCTACGCGGTACGCAGCCAGGCCCGCTTCCACGGCCTGGACCCCGACGCCACGGTGGTCCGGCTGACCCCGCGCGCCGGTGAGGACACCCTGCGCACCTCCGACGTGTGCGAGTTCCTGGCCGCCGAGGGCGACACCGTCGCGCTGGTCCTGCTCGGCGGGGTCAACTACCTCACCGGCGAGCTGATGGACATCCCGGCGATCACCGCCGCCGGTCGGGCCGCCGGCGCGGTCGTCGGCTGGGACCTGGCGCACGCGGTCGGGAACGTGCCGCTGGCCCTGCACGCCTGGGACGTCGACTTCGCCGCCTGGTGCTCCTACAAGTACCTGAACTCCGGCCCGGGCGCGCTCGCCGGGGTCTTCGTCCACGAGCGACACCTGGGCGACCCCGACCTGCCCCGCTTCGAGGGCTGGTGGAGCACCGAGGCGGCCACCCGGTTCGAGATGACCCCGGTCGCCCGGCCGCCGGCCACCGTCGAGGCGTGGCAGATCTCCAACCCGCCGATCTTCGCGATGGGTCCGGTGCGGACCTCGCTGGAGCTCTTCGACTCGGTCGGCATGGCGGCGCTGCGGGAGCGCAGCATCCGGCTGACCGGGTTCCTGGAGAAGCTGCTCGACGAGGTCACCGGAGGCCGGCCGCTGACCGTGGTCACCCCCCGGGACCCGGCGCGGCGCGGCTGTCAGCTCTCGGTGCGGATCGGCGCGGGCAGCGCGAACGAGCTGGCCAAGCGGCTGCGCCACGAGCACGGCGTGATCGCCGACGCCCGGGAGCCGGACGTGGTCCGGTTCGCCCCGGTGCCGCTCTACTCGACGTACCACGACTGCTGGCGGGTCGCCGACGCGCTGGCCGCGACGGTGGAGGGCATCGCATGACGGAGCGACGGGACGAGATCGCGGTGGTCGGCGCCGGCCTCGCCGGCTGCCTGCTGGCCTGTTTCCTGGCCCGGCGCGGCTACCCGGTGGCGCTCTACGAGCGGCGGCCCGACCCGCGTACCGGGCGGGTCGAGCGGGGACGCTCGATCAACCTGGCGCTCTCCGAGCGCGGCCTCGACGCGCTGCGCCGGATCGGCCTGGACGAGCAGGTGATGGCGGACGCGCTGCCGATGCGCGGCCGGATGATCCACCCGGTGGCGGGGGCGGCGCAGTTCCAGTCGTACAGCGTCTCCGGCGACCGGGCGATCAACTCGATCAGCCGGGGGACGCTCAACAACGCGCTGCTCACCGCCGCGGCGGCGCTGCCCGGGGTTCGGCTGGCCTTCGACCACCGGCTGGTCGGGCTCGACCCGGCCACCGGCGCGATGACCTTCGAGACCCCGCAGGGCAAGGTCGCCGCCACCGCGTCGGTCGTCCTGGGCGCCGACGGCGCCGGCTCCGCCGTGCGCGGGCAGCTCCTCGGGTACGACGTGCTGACCGAGAGCCTGGACTTCCTGGACTACGGCTACAAGGAGCTCACCATCCCGCCGCTCGCCGGCGAGTTCGCCCTCGACCCGGAGGCGCTGCACATCTGGCCGCGCGGCACCTCGATGATGATCGCGTTGCCCAACCCGGACCGCTCGTTCACCTGCACGCTCTTCTGGCCGACCCACGGCACCGCCAGCTTCGCCTCACTGGGCAGCCCGGCCGCGATCGAGCGGCACTTCGCCACCCACTACCCGGACCTGCTGCCGCTCGCCCCGAACCTGGTCGACGACTACCAGCACAACCCGGTCGGCGTGCTCGGCACGGTGCGCTGCACCCCGTGGCAGGTGGGCGGGAAGGTCGGCCTGCTCGGCGACGCGGCGCACGCCGTCGTGCCGTTCTACGGCCAGGGCGCGAACTGCGCCTTCGAGGACGTCGTCGAGCTGGACCGCTGCCTCGACGAGTGCGGTGACGAGTGGTCGGCCGCGCTGCCGTTGTTCCAGCGGCGGCGCCAGGACAACGCCGAGGCGATCGCCCGGATGGCGCTGGCCAACTTCGTGGAGATGCGGGACAAGGTCGCCTCGCCGGTCTTCCGGACCCGCAAGCGGGTCGAACACGCACTGGAACGGGCCCTGCCCGGCCGGTACGTTTCGCAGTACGAGCTGGTCTCCTTCTCCACCGTCCCGTACGCGGAGGTGCGCCGCCGGGTACGGCGGCAGTACGCGGTGGCGGGGGCGGTGGTCGCCGGGGCGGTGGCGCTGCTGGCCACCGGGATCGGTGCGGCGATCGGCCGAGGGAGGCGGGGATGACGCGCTGGGATGCCCGGCTGATGGCCGGGCGGGCCCCCGACGGGCCGGCGCTGCTGCGCAACTTCGTCGGCGGTGAGTTCGTCGACGCCGGCACGCGTTTCACCAAGCGCAGCCCGGTCACCGGCGAGCCGGTCTTCGAGGTGGTCGAGGCATCCAAGTCCACCGTGGACGACGCGGTGGCCGCGGCCCGGTCGGCGCTGCGCGGACCGTGGGGCCGGATGGGGGAGCGGGAACGCGCCGAGGTGCTGCGCCGGGTCGCCGACGAGCTGGAACGCCGCTTCGACGACCTGGTCACCGCCGAGGTCGCCGACACCGGCAAGGCCATCTCGCAGGCCCGCACCCTCGACATCCCGCGCGGCGCGGCGAACTTCCGGGCCTTCGCCGAGATCGCGGCGACCGCACCGACCGAGTCGTTCACCACGGTCACCCCGACCGGCGGCCGGGCGCTCAACTACGCCGTCCGCAAGCCGGTCGGCGTGGTCGCGGTCATCGTGCCGTGGAACCTGCCGCTGCTGCTCCTCACCTGGAAGGTCGCCCCCGCCCTGGCCTGCGGCAACGCGGTGGTGGTCAAGCCCAGCGAGGAGACCCCCGCCTCGGCGACGCTGCTCGCCGAGGTGATGGCCGCCGCCGGTGTGCCCGACGGGGTGTTCAACCTGGTGCACGGCTTCGGGCCGGACTCGGCCGGGGAGTTCCTCACCCGGCACCCGGACGTGGACGCGATCACCTTCACCGGTGAGTCCGCCACCGGCGGCGCCATCATGCGCGCCGCGGCGGACGGGGTGAAGGCGGTCTCCTTCGAGCTGGGCGGCAAGAACGCCGGTCTGGTCTTCGCCGACGCCGACCTGGACGCCGCGGTGGCCGGCTCGGTCCGGTCCAGCTTCACCAACGGCGGCCAGGTCTGCCTCTGCACCGAGCGGATCTACGTGCAGCGGCCGGTCTTCGAGGAGTTCACCGACCGGCTGGCCAGACGCGCCGACGAGCTGGCGTACGGCTGGCCGGCCGACGAGGCCACGGTGAACATGCCGCTGATCTCGCACCAGCACCGGGACAAGGTGCTCGGCCACTACGACCTGGCCCGCGCCGAGGGGGCCGAGGTGCTGGCCGGGGGCGGGATGCCGCGCTTCGGCGACGCCCGCGACGGTGGCGCGTACGTGCAGCCGACCGTGCTCACCGGGCTCGGCCCGCGGGCCCGCACCAACACCGAGGAGATCTTCGGCCCGGTGGTGCACGTCGCGCCCTTCGACACCGAGGACGAGGCGTACGCGCTGGCCAACGGCACCGAGTACGGCCTGGCGGCGACCGTCTGGACCCGGGACGTCGGCCGGGCGCACCGGGCCGGCGCCCGGCTGGACGCCGGCATCGTCTGGGTCAACACGTGGTTCCTGCGCGACCTGCGCACCCCGTTCGGCGGGGTGAAGGCGTCCGGGATCGGCCGGGAGGGTGGCGTGCACTCGCTCGACTTCTACTCCGAACTCACCAACGTCTGTGTGGACCTGACATGAGCGTCGACATCGAAGCCGCGAACCGGGAGCTGGCCGAGGCCCGGTCGAGCGGTAAGCCCTGCCCGCCGCTGCGCGGGCGGCTGCTGCCGGAGGGGGACGTCGAGTCGGCGTACCGGGTGCAGCAGCTCCAGGCGCGGGGCTGGCAGGGCCGGGGCGAGCGCCGGGTGGGCGCGAAGATCGGGCTGACGTCCCGGGCGGTGCAGGAGAGCTTCGGCGTCTTCCAGCCGGACTTCGGCGTGCTGACCGACGCGATGGCGGTCGGCGACGGCGTGGAGGTGCCGATCGACCGGCTGCTCCAGCCCCGGGTGGAGGCGGAGATCGCCTTCGTGCTCGGCGCGGACCTGCCCGACGAGCGGGTCACCACCGTCGACCTGGTCCGCGCGGTCGACCACGTGCTGCCGGCGATCGAGATCGTCGACTCGCGGATCGCCGGCTGGGACATCTCCATCGTGGACACCGTCGCCGACAACGCCTCCAGCGGGTTGTTCGTGCTCGGCACCACGCCCCGCCGGCTCGCCGACGTGGACCTGCGGTTGTGCGGGATGGTGCTGGAGCACGCGGGGGAGCCGGTCTCGGTCGGCGCGGGGGCGGCCTGCCTCGGCAATCCGCTGCACGCGCTCCAGTGGCTGGCCGGCACGCTGGCCCGCGCCGGCGACCCGCTGCGCGCCGGGGACGTGGTGCTCTCCGGGGCACTCGGCCCGATGGTGCCGGTCACTCCGGGCGCCGGGTACGAGGCGCGGATCTCCGGGCTCGGTTCGGTCCGGACCTGTTTCTCCAGGCAGGGGGACCGGTGAGCGCGAGGAGTGAGCCGGGGTTGCGAGCCCCGCAGTCGCGAACGAAAGGCGGCACAGCATGAGCGTCGGCGTGGCGGTGATCGGGTCCGGCAACATCGGCACCGATTTGATGATCAAGGTGTTGCGGCTGAGTGGCAGCCTGCGGATGGTGGCCATGGCCGGCATCGACCCCGCCTCCGACGGGCTGGCCCGGGCCCGGCGGCTCGGCGTGGCCACCACCGCCGAGGGCGTGGCGGGCCTCGTCGCGCTGCCCGAGTTCGCCGACGTGGAGCTGGTCTTCGACGCGACCTCGGCCGGCGCGCACCGGCACAACGACGCGGTGCTGCGCGCGCACGGCCGGACCGTGGTCGACCTGACCCCGGCCGCGATCGGCCCGTACGTGGTGCCCCCGGTCAACCTGGACGAGCACCTGCACGAGAGCAACGTCAACATGGTGACCTGCGGCGGGCAGGCGACCGTCCCGATCGTCGCCGCGGTCGGCCGGGTCACCCCGGTCGCGTACGGGGAGATCGTCGCCTCGATCGCCTCGCGCTCGGCCGGGCCGGGCACCCGGGCCAACATCGACGAGTTCACCGAGACCACCGCCCGGGCGATCGAGGTGGTCGGCGGCGCGCGGCGCGGCAAGGCGATCATCGTGCTCAACCCGGCCGAGCCGCCGCTGCTGATGCGGGACACCGTCTACTGCCTCTGCCCGGACGCCGACGCCGACCGGTCCGCGATCGCCGCCTCGGTGGCCGACATGGTCGCCACGGTCCAGGAGTACGTCCCCGGTTACCGGCTCAAGCAGGACGTCCAGTTCGACCGGGTGGACACCCACGTGCCGGCGCTGGGGCGGCGGTTCGACGGGCTCCAGGTCTCCGTCTTCCTGGAGGTCTCGGGGGCCGGGCACCACCTGCCCGCGTACGCCGGGAACCTGGACATCATGACCTCGGCCGCGCTGCGGACGGCGGAACGGCTCGTGGCCCTGCGCAAGGGGGTGTCGGCGTGACCGACCTGTACATCCAGGACGTGACGCTGCGCGACGGCATGCACGCCGTCGCCCACCGCTACACCGTCGACCAGGTGCGGACCATCGCCGCGGCGCTGGACGCCGCCGGGGTCGCCGCGATCGAGGTGGCGCACGGCGACGGGCTGGCCGGGTCCAGCGTCAACTACGGCCACGGCGCGGCGAGCGACGCCGACTGGATCGCGGCGGCCGCGGAGGTGCTGACGAACGCGCGGCTGACCACCCTGCTGCTGCCGGGCATCGGCACCATCGCCGACCTGAAGGCGGCGAAGGCGCTCGGCGTGACCAGCGTCCGGGTCGCCACGCACTGCACCGAGGCGGACATCTCCGCCCAGCACATCTCCTGGGCCCGGGAGAACGGCATGGACGTCTCCGGGTTCCTGATGATGTCGCACATGTCCGACCCGGCCGGGCTGGCCGCCCAGGCCAGGCTGATGGAGTCGTACGGGGCGCACTGCGTCTACGTCACCGACTCCGGCGGCCGGCTGCTGATGTCCGACGTGGCGCAGCGGGTCGACGCGTACCGGCAGGTGCTGGCGCCGGAGACGCAGATCGGCATCCACGCGCACCACAACCTGTCGCTCGGGGTGGCCAACAGCGTGGTCGCGGTCGAGCACGGCCGGATCCTCGGCGCGGGACCGCTCGGCTCCCCGTCCGGCCGGACCGTCCGCGTCGACGCCTCCCTCGCCGGCATGGGCGCGGGCGCCGGGAACGCGCCGCTGGAGGTCTTCGTCGCGGTCGCCGAGCTGCACGGCTGGAAGCACGGCTGCGACGTCTTCGCGCTGATGGACGCCGCCGACGACGTGGTGCGGCCGTTGCAGGACCGGCCGGTCCAGGTCGACCGGGAGACGCTCTCGCTCGGGTACGCGGGGGTCTACTCCAGCTTCCTGCGGCACGCCGAGCGCGCCTCGTCGCGGTACGGCGTGGACGTCCGCTCGATCCTGGTGGAGCTGGGCCGACGGCGGATGGTCGGCGGTCAGGAGGACATGATCGTGGACGTGGCGCTGGACCTCGCCGGTCGGCGTGAGCAGCAGGAGGGCAGCCGGTGAGCGCGAGGAGTGAGCCGGGTTTGCGAGCCCCGCAGTCGCGAACGAAGGGGGCACAGTGATCGGGCCGGACACCGCGGGGATCGCCGAGCGGCTCGGTGTGGCCGCCGACACCGCCACCGCGATCCCGCAGCTCGCCGCCGAGACCGGCCTGGACGTCGACGCCGCGTACGCGGTGCAGACCGCGCTGGTGCAGCGCCGGCTGGACCGGGGTGAGCGGCTGGTCGGGCTCAAGATGGGGCTGACCAGCCGGGCGAAGATGGTCCAGGTCGGGGTGGACGAGGTGATCTGGGGCCGGCTCACCGACGTGATGCGGGTCCCCGACGGCGGCACGGTCGACGTCGCCGACTTCATCCACCCCCGGGTCGAGCCGGAGGTGGCCTTCCTGCTGGACCGGCTCCCCGAGCCGGGTGAGCCGGTGGGTTCCTTCACCGACGCGGTCCGGGCCGTCGCCCCGGCGATCGAGCTGATCGACTCCCGGTACGCGAACTTCACCTTCTCCCTGCCGGACGTGGTCGCCGACAACACCTCGGCGGCGGCGTTCGTGGTGGGGCCGTGGTCGCCGGTGCCGGACGGGCTGGACAACCTGGGCGTGCTGCTGGAGATCGACGGCCGGGTGGCGCAGGTCGGTTCGACGGCCGCGATCCTCGGTGATCCGCGCCGGGCCCTGGACGAGGGGATCCGGCTGGCCGGGCGGCACGGGGTACGGCTCCGCGAGGGCTGGGTCTTCCTCGCGGGCGCCGCCACCGCCGCCGTGCCGCTGCGGCCCGGCGCGCACGTGCGGGCCGTGGTGGAGAAGCTCGGGACCGCCTCGCTGCGGGCCGCGTCGTGACCGCCCGGGTGGTGGCCGGCAAGGCCGTTCCCCGCGGGGCGTTCCCGCACGTCAAGGTCGCGGGCGGATTCGTCTTCGTCTCGGGTACGTCGTCGCGCCGGCCGGACAACACCTTCGCCGGCGTGACGGTGGACGAGTTCGGCACGACCGACCTGGACATCCGGGCGCAGACGCGCGCGGTCATCGAGAACATCGGTGACCTGCTGCGCTCGGTCGGCGCCGACCTCGCCGACCTGGTGCAGGTGACCTCCTACCTGGTCAACATGAACGACTTCGGTGGGTACAACGAGGTGTGGGCGGAGTTCTTCGACGCCACCGGGCCGACCCGGACGACGGTGGCGGTGCACCAGTTGCCGCATCCGCACCTGCTGATCGAGATGCAGGCCGTGGCGCTACTACCGTCGGGAGGCAGTCATGAGTGAGATCGCCGAGCCCTTCAGCTTCTCCGGCTGGATCGGGGAGAACCAGCACCTGCTCAAGCCGCCGGTGGGCAACAAGGAGATGCTGCCCGGCAGCGACGACTTCATCGTCATGGTGGTGGGCGGGCCCAACCAGCGCACCGACTTCCACGTCGACCCGTACGAGGAGTTCTTCTACCAGGTCAAGGGCAACATGCACATCAACCTGATGCTCCCCGAGGGACCGCACACGGTGCACGTGCGCGAAGGTCAGATGTGGATGCTGCCGCGCGACACCCCGCACTCGCCCCAGCGGCCGGAGGCCGGCTCGATCGGCATGGTCATCGAGCGGGTCCGCGAGGAGGGCACCCTGGAGCGGTTCCAGTGGTACTGCCCCGACTGCCACCACAAGGTGCACGAGGTCGAACTCCAGGTCCGCGACATCGCCGCCGACCTGCCCCCGGTCTTCGCCGCGTTCTACGCCGACGAGAAGGCCCGGACCTGCGGCAACTGCGGCGCCCTGCACCCGGGCAAGGGCTGATGCGCGCTCCGGTGGTCGACGTGCACACGCACGTCGTACCGAAGGGGTGGCCGGACCTCGCCGCGGCCTGCGGCGGGTCCGGCTGGCCGCGGCTGCGGGTCGACTCCGAACGCGCGGCGATGATCATGGTGGGGGAGACGGAGTTCCGGCCGGTCGGGGCCGAGTGCTGGGACGCGCCGACCCGGCTGGGCGACATGGACGCCGACGGCGTCGACGTGCAGGTGGTCTCGCCGACCCCGGTCTTCTTCAGCTACGACCGCCCCGCCGACCAGGCGGTGAAGGTCGCCCGGATCTTCAACGACCTCACCCTGGAGGTCACCGCCGCCGGTGGTGACCGGCTGGTGCCCTTCTGCCAGGTGCCTTTGCAGGACCCGGACGCTGCCTGCGCCGAGCTGGACCGCTGCCTGGCGGCCGGCCACGTCGGGGTGGAGATCGGCAACCACGTCGGCGACCGTGACCTCGACGACGCGGGCATCGTGCAGTTCCTGACCCACTGCGCCGAGGTCGGCGCGCCGGTCTTCGTGCACCCGTGGGACATGCCCGACGGGCCCCGACTTGACCGGTGGATGGCTCGCTGGCTGGCCGGGATGCCCGCCGAGACGCACCTGTCGGTGCTGGCGATGATCCTCGGCGGCGTCTTCGACCGGGTGCCCGAGACGCTGCGGATCTGCTTCGCGCACGGCGGTGGCAGCTTCCCGTTCTGGCTGGGCCGCGCCGACAACGCCTGGCACCGCCGGGGCGACCTGGTACGCGGCGCCTCCACGATGCCGCCGAGCCGTTACGTCGACCGGTTCAGCGTCGACTCGGTGGTCTTCGCGCCGGCCGCGCTGCGGCTGCTGGTGGAGACGGTCGGCGAGGACCGGGTCATGCTCGGCAGCGACTACCCGTACCCGCTGGGGGAGCGGCCGGTCGGCCAGGTCGTGCACCGGTCCGACTTCCTCACCGCCGCGCAACGCGACAAGCTGCTCTCCGGCAACGCCCTGCGCTTCCTCGGCATCGACCGGCAGGTCGCCCTCCGTGAGCTGCTCTCGATCGACCGCGACTGGGCGGGTCTGCTCGACCAGGACAGGGCATCGTCCTGACCGACCGTGCGGTCGGATCTCCGGGTGCCTGGGTGGACGCGCCGCGCTTCGGCGGAGGGCGGCGCGTCCACCGCTGGCAGCAGGGGTCAGGAGTGGGGGCAGGTGTCCCGGTACTCCTGGATCGCCGTGCCGCGTGGCGCCGGGCAGAGGAACTGTTCGTAGCGGGTGTCGTCGTCCACGAACCGCTTCAGCCAGGAGATGCTGTACTTGGCGACGGTCACGTTCGATGACGTGGGCGCCGAGTGGCTGGCCGCGTTGAGCTCGAGGTACGCCTTGTCCAGGGTGGACGGCAGGCTGGTGTAGAAGGGCTCCGAGTGCGAGGTGACCGGGGCGATCGAGTCGTTCTCCGCGCCGATGACCAGTGTCGGGACGCGCACCCCGGACCAGTTCTTGACGGTGTGCCAGCCGGTCAGCGGGATCGCGGCCTGCAGCGCCGGCCGGGTGTTCGCCGCGGACAGGCTGCCGCCGCCGCCCATCGAGTGGCCCATCACGGCGAGCCGGTTCCGGTCGATCCGGGTCCGCACCGTACTGGCGGTGGTGAGGTGGTCCAGGGCGGCGAGCAGCTGGGTGCCGCGGCTGGCCGGCTGGTCGTAGCGGGAGAGGGTGTCGATGGTGACGACGACGAAGCCCTGCGAGGCCAGCCGGGGGCCGAGCCAGGCAACGCTGGACTGGGTCGCGGTGTAGCCGGGGGAGATCGCCACCGCGCCGAAGGTGCCCTCGGCGGTGCTGGTGGGGTAGTAGACGGTGCCGCCGCGGAAGCCGCTGACGCTGGAGGCGGCGATGGTGGTCTGGGCGATGGCGAACGGGCCGCGGCTTGCCTCGATGCTCGCCACGGTGGGGTCGGGGCCGCGCTGGTAGGGGCTCGCGGCGGCCTGGGCGGGCGGCGCGGCGGTCAGGCCGGCGCCGACCAGGATCAGGGTCAGCAGGGCGCGGACGGTGGCGGTGGTCCAGCGGGGGGCCGGTCCGGGACGGGGACCGTGCCGGGGGACGGTGGGGGCTGCGGTTGGCATGTGGTCGCTCCCTGTGGGGTGCGGAGCCGGCGGTTCCGGTGCCGGTGGTGGTGGGCGTCCGGGAACCGATCGATGTATGTTCATCGATACGTCATAGTCCGTCGCGGCGTCCGCCGCAGCCAATCCCGGGTGGCCCCTGTCATCGCGATATGTGGCAACCGGCGTCCTCGCCGCCCGGCGGTCGGTCGTGTCGTCGCCGCCACCGGCGTCCGACCGGGCAGGATGAGGGAATGGCCGAGCCGCACGACCTGACCGCGCTGGAGCAGGCGGCCGCGATCGCCCGCGGCGAGCTGACCAGCGCCGAACTGGTCGCGCACCACCTGACGCGGGTCGACGCGCTCGGCGACACGGTCGGCGCGTTCGTCACCGTCACGCCCGAGCGGGCGCTCGACGCCGCGCGGGCCGCCGACGCGGTGCCGGCCGAGCGGCGCGGCCCGCTGCACGGCGTACCGACCGCGATCAAGGACCTGACGCTCACCGCCGGCGTGCGCACCACCTTCGGCTCGGCGGCCTTCGTCGACTTCGTCCCGCCGGTCGACGCCGACGTGGTCCGGCTGATGACCGCCGCCGGGCTGGTCAGCCTCGGCAAGACCACCACCTCCGAGCTGGGCTGCTCGCTCTACTCGGAGGGCCTGGTCGCGCCGCCGGCCCGCAACCCCTGGGACCTGGCGTACACCGCCGGCGGGTCCAGCGGCGGCGCGGCGGCCGCGGTCGCCACCGGGCTGGTGCCGGTCGCCCAGGGCAGCGACGGCGGCGGGTCGCTGCGCATCCCCGCCGCCCTCTGCGGACTGGTCGGCTACAAGCCCAGCCGGGGGCTGGTCTCCGGCGGTCCACTCGGCTTCGGCGCGTTCGGGCTGCCCACCAACGGCCCGATCGGGCGCACCGTCGCCGACGTCGCCGCCCTGCTCGACGCGATGGCGGTGCCGGTGCCCGGCGAGCCGTACCTGCCGCCGCCCCGACCCGCCGGCGGCTACCTCGGCGTGGCCCGCCGGGCCGACCCGGGACGGCTGCGCGTCGGGCGGTTCACCGCCCCCATGCTCGCCGACGAGCCGGTCCACCCGGAGTGCGTCGCCGCCGTGGACCGGGCCGCCGCGCTGCTCACCACGGCCGGCCACGAGGTGGTCGAGATCGACCCGCCGCTCGGGCCCGCGACGTGGCCGCTCTTCGAGACCGTCTGGTACGCCCTGGCGCTCGCCCCGGTGCCCCCCGCGCGGGAGGCCCAACTGCTGCCGCTGACCCGGTTCCTGCGCGAGCGGGGCGCCGCGCTCGGCGCCGGCGCGCTGCTGACCACGCTCGGCGAGCTCCAGGCGCAGGTACGGCTCGGGGCCCGTCGCACCGCCGGCTACGACCTGCTGCTCTGCCCCACCCTCAGCGCGCCGCAGGCGCCGGTGGGCTGGTTCACCGCCGACGGGGACCCGGCAGCGGATTTCGACCGCCAACGCCGGTTCTCGCCGTACTGCGCCATCTTCAACGTCACGGGCGATCCGTCCGTGTCGGTGCCTGTCGGCCGTACTGCGGCGGGCCTCCCGGTCGGGGTGCTGCTGTCCGGTCGCTACGGCGACGACGCCCGGTTGGTCGCCGCCGCGGCGCAACTGGAACACTGCAGTGACGGGTGGGATCGGCACCCCGCAATCTGGCGGGGGGTCGACTCCGCTAACGTGAATGGCAGTGGGCTCGGGCGGTCCGCGGCATGATCGCCCACCCGAAACCGGATGCTCTGGTCTCTCTTTCCGCCTGGGGGCGTTGGGATTGTCTGTCACTGACACTTTGCTGATCTTCGTCGGCATCCCGGCGGCCGTGGTGCTGGTGATCGTCGGACTGATCTTCGCCGGCAACCGCCACGGTGGTGGCGCCAAGCGCTACCGGCCGGGCCGACCCTTCGACTTCACTCCGGTCTGGTTCCTGGGCCACCCGGAGCAGCTGGCCGACTCGGCCGGCACCGCCCTGGCCGCGGGCGCGCAGGCGCCCGCGCTGACCAGCCGCAAGCAGGAGCAGGCCGGCGTCGAGGCACCGGCCGGTGGAACCGGAGGCGCAAGTGACCGTTGGTGAGCTGCAGCCCGGGTCGGGCACGGGCACCCCGCCCGACGTGCTGGACGGGCCCTTCTCGACCCGCCAACTGCTGCGTATCGACGAGGCGCTGCGCCTGGCCGACCAGGGCAGCGGCCTGGTCTTCTCGGTCTACGTGGGCGGCCTGGACGAGCCGATCCGCGAGCACGCCGAGCGGCTGCACCGCCAGCTCGCCGAGCCCGACCGGTCGGTGCTGATCGCCGTGTCGCCCAACCAGCGCCAGCTGGAGATCGTCACCGGCCGGTACGCGCGCAAGCGGATCCCCGACACGTACGTCAAGCTCGCCGCGCTGAGCATGGTCGCGTCCTTCGGCGGCGGTGACCTGGCCGGCGGCATCATCCAGGGCCTCGACCAGCTCGCCAGCCACGCCGGCAGGGGCTGAGTCCCGGCAGGTACGACGAAGCCCGGCCCGCGTGACGCGGGCCGGGCTCTCTCGTTTCTCAGCGGGGCCAGTTTCTCAGCGGGGCCAGGCGGAGGGATCGAGTCGCATCGGCCAGGGCTCGTCGATCCGCACCGGGTCGTCCGGCCCGACCGTGCCGAGCAGGTTGTAGTGGACGCCCTTGACCAGCGTGTAGCGGTAGACGACTGGACCGAAGTCGCCGCGTTCGACCCGCCAGTAGGAGGGGATGCCCGCCTCCGCGTAGAGCGCGGGCTTGGTCAACCGATCGTGGCGGCGACTGTTGGGCGACTCCACCTCGATGACCAGGGCGAGGTCCGTCCATTCCGCCCACATCCTGTCCCGAGGGGCACCCGGCTTGAGCACGGTGATGTCGGGATGAGGTTGCCCGCCGGCACCCGCACACCGATCTCGCGAATCACCCGCCAGCCGTCCGGCGCCGTCTGCCGCAACGTCATCCGGATGTCGTCCGCCAGCTCATGATGTTCCGGCCCGGCAGGTGGGGTCCCGTGCAGACTCCCGTCGACGATCTCGTAGCGGTTCCCGTCCTCGGGCAGGTCGAACAGGTCCTGTTCCCGCCAGTCAGGCTCGGGTGGCCGCCACTGATGCGTCGGCTGTGCCATCACGTCCACCTCCTCGCCACACGATAACGGCCGGGGCCGGCGCGGGCTCCCACCCACGCCGGCCCCGGCCGCGTACTCCCGGTCAGGCGCTCTGGGCGTCCTTCGCGCGGGCCCGCAGCGCCCGGACGACGCCGTCGCGGCCCTCGGCGACCAGGCGGCGCAGCGGCGCCGGCTGGTCCGCGGCGGCGGCCAGCCAGGCGTCGGTCGCCGCCACCGTCTCCTCCTCGACCAGGTAGGCCGGGTACGCCAGCTGCACGAACTCCTGCGCCGGCTCGCTGTCGCGCTGGCTCCAGACCTGGGCCACCGTGGCGAAGTACCGCTCCCGGTACGGCGCGGTGAGTTCCACCTGGGTCGGGTGGGTGAAGCCCTGCAGCAGCGCCCGGTTGCGCCAGTTCGGCAGCGCCTCCGGGCCGGTCAGCTCGGCCCAGACGGCGCCCTTGTTCTGAGCGGTCGGCACCAGCGCGTGCGCGTACGCCGCCTCCCGCTCGCCGCTGGCCGTCCGGTCGCCGGCCAGCTCGGCCTCGATCTCGGCCGGGCCGGCCGCGCCCTTGGCCACCAGCGACTGGAGGATCGCCCAGCGCAGCTCGGTGTCGATGGTCAGCCCCGCCGGCACCCCGGTGCCGGCGAGCCAGCCGCGCAGCGTCGCCAGGTCCTCGTCGGAGCGGGCCGCCGAGGTGTACGCGCGGGCCCAGGCGAGCTGGAAGCCGCTGCCCGGCTCGGCGGCGTTCAGCGCCGTCCTCGCGGTGCGGGCCAACCCCGCCCAGCCGGTCGGTGCCCAGGCCGGGTCGACGTAGAGGCTGAGAGCGGTGGTCGCCTGCCGCAGCGTGGCGGGGATCAGGTTGATGTCGGTCTCGGCGGGCAGCCCGGACATCACCAGCGCCACGTAGTCGCGGGCGGCGAGTTCGGCGTCCCGGACCATGTCCCAGGCGGCCGTCCAGCACAGCGCACGGGCCAGCGACGACTCGAAACCGGCGATGTGCTGCACCACCGTGGACATCGACCGCTCGTCGAGCCGCAGCTTGGCGTACGTGAGGTCCTCGTCGTTGAGCAGCAGCACGTCGGCGGCCCGCTTGCCGTGCAGCACCGACAGCTCGGTCTGCTCGCCGGCCACGTCGACCTCGACCCGCTCGCGGCGGACCAGCCGACCGTCGGTGAGGTCGTACAGGCCCACCCCGATGCGGTGGGTGCGCAGCGTCGGGTGGGCGGCCGTCGCCTCCTGGCGGACCAGCACCCGCTCGTACCCGCCGTCGGCGCCGATGGTGACCTCGGGGCGCAGCGTGTTGACCTGCGCGGTCTCCAGCCACTGCGCGGCGAACTTGCGCAGCTCCCGGCCGGAGGCCGTCTCCAGCTCGGAGAGCAGGTCGTCGAAGGTGGCGTTGCCCCAGGCGTACTTGCCGAAGTAGGCGCGCAGCCCGGCCAGGAACGGCTCCTCACCGACGTAGGCGACGAGCTGCTTGAGCACGCTGGCGCCCTTGGCGTACGTGATGCCGTCGAAGTTGACCTCGACGGCCTCCAGGTCCGGCATCTCGGTGTAGACCGGGTGGGTGGAGGAGAGCTGGTCCTGCCGGTAGCCCCAGTTCTTGCGGATCGACAGGAAGGTCGTCCACGCCTCGGTGAACCGGGTGGCGTGGGTGTTGCACCAGTGGCTGGCCCACTCGGCGAACGACTCGTTGAGCCACAGGTCGTTCCACCAGCGCATGGTGACCAGGTCGCCGAACCACATGTGCGCCAGCTCGTGCAGGATCGTGTTGGCCCGCTGCTCGTACTCGAAGTCGGTGACCTGGGAGCGGAACAGGTAGTGCGACTCGGCGTGCGTTACGCAGCCGAAGTTCTCCATCGCGCCGGCGTTGAAGTCCGGCACCCAGAGCTGGTCGTACTTGGGCAGCGGGTAGCGCACCCCGAACTGCTCGTGGAAGAAGTCGAAGCCCTGCCGGGTGATGAGGAACAGGTCGTCGGAGTCCAGGTGCGGGGCCATCGAGGCCCGGCAGAAGACGCCCAGGTCGATGCCGTCGTGGCTCTCCCGCACCTCGTGGTACGGCCCGGCGCAGAGCGCGGTGATGTAGGTGCTCATCCGCGGCGACTCCACGAAGTGGACCGCCTTGAGGCCCTCGCCGGCCGGCTCCTCGCGCCCGATCGGCATGTTGGACACCACCCGCCAGTGCTCCGGGACGGTGGCGTGCCAGGTGTAGACGCTCTTCAGGTCGGGCTGGTCGAAGGCGGCGAAGACCCGCTGCGCGTCCGCCGTCTCGAACTGGCTGTAGAGGTAGGTCTCGCCGTCGACCGGGTCCACCGTGCGGTGCAGGCCCTGCCCGCTGTTCGAGTAGCCGAAGTCCGCGTCGACGACCAGGACGTTCTCGGCGGCCAGGCCGGGCAGGGTCAGCCCCTTCTCCGCCGACCAGCCGCCCAGGTCGACCTCGGCGCCGTTCAGCGTCGCCGAGCGCACCGACTCGGCGGCGACCTCGATGAAGGTGCTCGCGCCCGGCTCGGTGCACCGGAACCGGACCTCGGTCACCGACCGGAACGTGCGGCCCGTGGGCTGCACGGCGGTCGACAGGTCCAGGTTGATGTCGTACCCGGTGACCTCCAGCAGGCGGGCCCGCTCGGTCGCCTCGACCTGCGTCAGGTTGCGCACTCCCGGCACTGTTCGTCTCCATCCCAATTCTCGCCGCCTCGCGGCGCGCCGACCCCCTCGGCCGCTCGTGACGGCCGGCCCGAGCCGAGTCTTCCATGCACCGACGCCCCGCGGTGGCCGAGCTCACGCTCTCATTCCGCTACCGGTCGATGCCCCTCGGGGTGAGGATCGGAGACAGCAGCGTCGGGTTGCCGGCGCGCCCGTCGTGAAGGGATCTCACCGTGACCGAGCGTGTCGCCGTTGACATGTGGTTCGACCCGATCTGCCCGTGGGCGTGGATCACCTCCCGCTGGCTGCTGGAGGTCGAGAAGGTGCGGCAGGTGGACATCCGCTTCCACGTGATGAGCCTGTCGGTGCTCAATGAGGGCCGGGACCTGCCCGAGCAGTACCAGGAGCTGATGCGGACGGGGTGGGGCCCGGTGCGGATCTGCATCGCCGCGGAGCAGCGGTACGGCTCGGAGGCCGTCGCCAAGCTCTACACCGCCCTGGGCACCCGGATCCACCTCGGTCAGGAGAAGCTCGGCCCGGAGTTGTTCGCGGCGGCGCTGACTGAGGCCGGCCTGGACCCGCAGCTCGCCGAGGCCGCCGAGTCCACCGGGTACGACCAGGCGCTGCGGGCCAGCCACGAGGCCGGGATGCGCCCCGTCGGCACCGACGTCGGCACCCCGGTCATCCACGCCCCCGGCCCGGACGGCGGCATGGTCGCCTTCTTCGGCCCGGTGATCACCCCGGCGCCGAAGGGCGAGGCCGCCGGCCGGCTCTGGGACGGCGTCCTGCTGGTCGCCGGCACCCCCGGCTTCTACGAGCTCAAGCGCTCCCGCGAACTCGGCCCGATCTTCGACTGACCGGAAGGAGGGGCCCCGGCGCGACGCCAGCGGCGGGCCGGGGCCCCTCCGACAGTCCGCGTCACCCTCCCGTACGTGGGGTCGTTTCTCCAGGTGTCCAGCGCAGCGGCCCGCGCGCCCGCACCCGGTGCACCCGGAGGCTCCCCGATGGCCAAACACCGCCGTCCGTCCGCCGACGACACCTCCATCGGCGAGGAGGTGGCCGAGATCCCCGCCTACTGGTCGGTCGACGACGGCCACTGGCCCCTCGTCAGCCCGACCCTGCCCGACGACATGGTCGACCTGCTGGCCCCGCCGATCGTGGTGGGCGTCGCCCGGGTCCCCGTCACCTCCCGGGCCACCCCGCCCGGGAAACGCCCGGCCCGGCCCGCCGGTCTCGGTGACCGGCCGGGCGTGACCGTCCCCGGGCCGGCCGGCCGGCACCGCTCCGGCACCGTCGTGGTCGACTGGAACTGAGTGGTTCATCTGGTGGACCGGCCGTGGGGCGGCCGACCTCCGGGCCCCGGACGCCGGTAGCGTCACCGGCATGACGGTCGTGCATCCGATCGCCCGGGCCTGGATCACCACTGGCGGCACCGGCGCGCAGAACTACGACGAGTTCGCCGACGACGCGGAGATCACCGCGATCATCGAGGCGAACCCGCACAGTGCCCTCGGCATCGAGATGCCCCACCGGGCGCCGGAGAGCCTCGGGAAGTCCTTCCTCGACGCGCTGCCCGACGCGGTGGCCCGCCTCGCCGAGGCCAAGGCCGACGGCAGCTACACCCCGGCGGAGCAGGTGGTGGTGCTGTACCGGATCAGCGCCCCGCAGGAGGAGCCGGCGTACGGCCTCTTCGCCATGGTCGACACCGACCAGATCTCCACCAGCGCCGACGAACCGGGCCTGGTCATCCGCAACGAGGACGTCTTCATCGCCAAGGTGCGGGAGCGGGTCGCGCTCGCCGAGGCGCTCGGGCACCTGCTCTCGCCCGTACTTCTGCTCCAGACCGGGCGCGGCGACGAACTGCACGCCGCGCTCACGGCGGCGACCGAGTCGGCCGGGGCGCCCGCCGCGACCGACACCGACCAGGCCGGCCGGACGCACGCCATCTGGCTGCTCGGCCCCGGCCCGCGGCAGGACGAGCTGACCGCCCTCGCCGGCGGCGGCGAGCTGGTGGTCGCCGACGGCAACCACCGCAGCCTCGCCGCGCAGACCGGTGGCCTGCCCCGCTTCCTCTCGGTCGTCACCACGCCGGCGTCGGTGGCGATCCAGCCCTACAACCGGCTGGTCAGCGAGCTGACCACCACCGGAGACGAGCTGCTCGACCGGCTCCGCGCCGTCGGCGCGGAGATCACCCCGGTCGACGGCCCGGTCGAGGTCCCGGCGACCGGCGGCACCGTCGTGCTCCGGCTCGCCGGCCAGGGGTACGCGGTGCGCCTGCCGCACGCCGACGGCGCCGGGCGGCTGGAGAACCTCGACCACGCCCTGGTCGAGCGGCTGCTGCTGCGCGACGCGCTCGGCCTCGACCCGGGCGACAAGCGGATCACCTACGTCGGCGGCGACTACCCGGCGAGCTGGCTCACCGGCGAGGTCGACGCCGGCCGCGCCGAACTGGCCATCCTCATCGCCCCGGTGACCGTGGACGACTTCGTCGCGGTGAACCTGGCCCGGGAGAAGATGCCCCGCAAGAGCACCTGGTTCACCCCGAAGGCGCGCGGTGGCCTGGTCGTCGCCGAGCTGCCCCGGCCGACGCTGTGACGAATCCGCCCCGGTACGCCGCCCGCGCGGCGTACCGGGGCGGAGCCTGACAGACTGCGCGGTATGCGCGTCTACCTGGGATCCGACCACGCCGGTTTCGAGTTGAAGGTGCACCTGGCCAACCACCTGGCCACGCAGGGATATGAGCTGGTCGACGTCGGCCCGCACACCTTCGACCCGGACGACGACTACCCGGCCTTCTGCCTGCACACCGGTGACCGGGTGGTCAACGACCCGGGCAGCCTCGGAGTGGTCATCGGCGGCTCGGGCAACGGCGAGCAGATCGCCGCGAACAAGGTCGCCGGCGTCCGCGCGGCGCTGGCCTGGAGCATCGAGACCGCCCAGCTGGGCCGGGAGCACAACGACGCCAACATCGTGGCCGTCGGCGCCCGCCAGCACACCCTGGACGAGGCGACCGCCATCGTCGAGGCGTTCCTCACCACGCCGTTCTCCGGCAACCCGCGGCACGGCCGCCGGATCGCCCAGATGGCCGAGTACGAGCGCACCCGCCAGCTGCCCGATCTGCCCTGACCTGCCCGTGACCCGGGCCGGCCGCGCGGTCGGCCCGGATCAGCGGCCCGAGCGGGGCAGGTCCTCCCGGGGCACCCAGTTGCGCCGGACGATCACCAGCCGGGCCTCGGCCTCGGCCAGGTCCTCGTCGCCGGGGCGGGCGGCGTCCCGCGCCCGCAGCGCGGCGGTCACCCCCACCTGCGAGGAGCCGGAGCCGACCAGGCCGCGCAGGCCGCGCTCGCCCTCATCGCCCCCGGGGCCCCGCCGGACCCGGGGCGGGGGCGACCCGTCGTGCACCTCGGCGGTGGCCGCCGCCGGACCGTCGCCCCCCGCCGCACCGTCGGCGTGGTGCCGCAGCCGCCGTCGCCGTCGTTCCGCCTCCGCCATCAGCCGACCGTACCGTCCGGGCCGCCGCCCGGCAGCACCTCGCCGGGGACGGTCAGAAGATCTCCATCGGGGCCGGGGCGCGGTGCCAGCCGAAGGCCGGTCCGGCGGCGGCGAGCGCACCGGGCCGCAGCTCGTGGACCCGACCGGCGGCGGCCAGCGCGCCCAGCCCCGCGCCGCCCAGGTAGAGCTCGCCCAGGCACCGTACGTCGCAGGCCAGCCCCGCCGGGTCGTCGGTGCGTACGCAGGTCGCGCCGTCCGGGCCGCCGGTGAGCCGCCAACGGCCGGTGTTCTCCGGCAGCAGCGGGTCGGTCACCTCGACCACCACGTCGACGGCGGTGGCGTACCGGCGGGCGGCCAGCGCGGCCGGCACGTCGACCAGCCGTACCCAGAGGGCGTCGACCAGTTGGGCACCGAGCGCGCGCGGCTCGTCGACCAGGTGCAGCAGTGGATCGTCCACGGCCAGCCGGGTGACGGAGAGCTGCCGGGTCAGGTCGACCGAGAAGAGCGTGCGCCACAGCGCCAGGTACGCCGCCGGGCTCGCCGCGACGACCTCGTGCACCCGGACCTCCCCCCGGGGGCCAAAGCGGTCCCACTCGTCGCGGGTACGCCAGAGCGCGTACCCGTCCACGCCGTCGGGGCTCTCGTGCAGCACCGCCCGCAGCGGCATCGCCCCACCCCGCCAGGCGGCCGGGTCGGCCAGCACGTACCGCCACCAGCGCTCGTCCCGGGTCGACCAGCCGGGGCGGTCGGGGCGCACCCGCTCGTACACCCGGGCCAGCTCGGGTCGCGCCGCGGCCGGATCGGCCAGGCGAAGCGTGCCCGATGCGGCGGTGGGCTCGGGCAGCCGCAGCTCGGTGGTGGCCCGGCACTCCACGGTGAGTCGCTGCGCGGCCAGGCCGTAGCCGAACCGAGGATAGATCCGCCCCTCGCTGGCCCAGAGCACCGCGACCGGCTCGCGGCCGGCGTCCTGGAGCTCCCGCAGCTGCCGGCGCATCAGCGCGGTCAGCAGCCCGCGCCGGCGGTGGGTGACGGCCACCGAGACCATCGTCACGTGCGCGGCCGGCACCGTGGCACCGGGCACGGTCAGCTTGCGGGTGAAGGCGGCGGCGTGGGCCACCGCGGCGCCGCCGTCGCGCACCAGCAGCCCCCGGTCGGGCTCGAAGATGCCCCGCTCCACCTCCCGGGCCTCCGCGTCGAAAGGGTTGTGGAACGCGTCGGCCATCAACTGGGCGATGTCGTCGAAGTCGTCGGCCGACGCGACCCGGATCTCCGGCACGGGGTGGGTCATCGAACCTGTCTAGTCCATCACCGCGCGGGACGGCGACCCATTTGCCGGCTGGCTACCCTCGAAGGCAGCGGGTCGGCCTTTAGGCCGGCACCGGTCAGGGGGAGGACACAGAGATGGCAGACCAGACGCAGCCGTGGGCGGAACGGACCGTGGAGGTGCCGCCGCAGCCCGGCGTCGGGGTGCCGCCGCAGCGGGACGGCTTCCAACGGGGTGTCGCCTCGGTGGGCCAGCGCCGGGTCCCGCGTACCGAGCCGTTCCCGGTGGTGGACGCGGACGGGCACGAGCACGGGCACGACTGGTCCGATCAGGCCCCGCCGCGCCGGCCGATGAGCTGGCACCTGGCGCAGTTGCGACGTGGCGGCGAGTGGAGCGCGGCGGGCGCGCTCTTCGCGTTCGTCTGCTGGGGGATCTGGGCGATCTCCGGCCGGGGCGACCTGGGGGCGCCGCTGCTCACCTTCGTGCTGAGCCTGCTGGTCGCGGTCGGCCTCTTCGCGTTGTCCCGGCTGCTCGGCCGGGTGATCTGGGAGCGCCAGCTGGGCCGGGTCCGGCGCGGCGCGCGCGGCGCCCACCTGGTGACCGCGGTCTTCCTCGTCGGGGTCGGCGTCGCCTACCTGCAGCAGACCGAGTGGGTCGTGGACGTCTGGAACTTCCTCAGCGGCAGGTGACCGACGCACGGCGGGCGGGTCGGCACATGGCCGCCCGCCCGCGTGTCCGTCGCGGGTCGCCGCGACGCAGGTCGTCTCCCCACCAGGACGGCGGTGCTTACCCGGCCCACCGCGGTTCATCCGCGGTGGGCCGGGGCGACCCCGGGTCAGTGGGTGCCGCCGTGCCCCTCCGCGTCCGCCTTGGGTGAGGCCACCCGGGCGGCCGGGTCCTCGACGCCGGGCTCACCGCCGTCGGGGGCCACCATGCCGTCGTAGTTGTAGACCGTCTCGTCACCGTGCTGCTTCGTGGTGCGCACGTAGCGGTGGATCATGCCGTCGAGTTCGACCTCGTGCAGGGCGCTCTGCGCCTCCCGCGTGCTCCCGTCGAGGGGGCCACCGAGCAGGTATGCGTTCGTCTTCGTGTCCATGTCGGCTGCGGTACCCCGGCCGGGCCGCGCGAAAACGACCCGCCCGGCCATGGCGGGCGAAGCGGCCCGGGGCACCCGTCCCTGGTGAAGCGGTACGGCCCGAAGCCCCTTCTCCCGGCCGGTGGTCAGCCGCCCGCCCCTGGTCCGGGGTGGCCGAGGAACCCGGTTGCCGCTGGGAGGCGGTTCGCCGAGGATGACGCCGATGAGCGCGACCAGGATGCATGCCGACGAGATCTCGACCGACCCCGACCTGCTGCGTCGCCTCCTGGCCGGGCAGTTCCCGCGCTGGGCCGACCTGCCGGTCCGGCAGGTCGCCTCCTACGGGACCGATCACGACATCTACCGGCTGGGCGAGCGGTTGGTGGCCCGGCTGCCACGGATCGGTTGGGCCACCGCGCAGGCGGCGAAGGAGGCGGAGTGGCTGCCGAAGCTCGCGCCGCACCTGCCGCTCGCGCTGCCGGTGCCGGTGGCGATGGGGCGACCCGCGGAGGGTTACCCCTTCGACTGGTCGGTGTGCGAGTGGCTGCCGGGTGAGAACGCCAACGGCGCGATCGACGACCTGAACCGGGCCGCCGTCGACCTCGCCGCGTTCGTGGCCGCGCTGCGCCGGATCGACACCTCCGACGCCTTCCCGCGCCCTCCCCGTCACCGTGGCGGCCCCCTCGCCGAGTTCGACGATTCGGTCCGACGGTCGATCGGGCAGCTCGGCGACCGGATCGACGGCGCGGCCGCCCTCCGCTCCTGGCGCGAGTCGCTCGACGCCCCGGCGTGGGACGGCCCGGAGGTGTGGGTGCACGGCGACCTGCTGCCGGGCAACCTGCTGGTCGTCGACGGTCGCCTGTCGGCGGTCATCGACTTCGGCTGCCTCAACGTCGGTGATCCGGCCTGTGACCTGCAACCGGCGTGGAACGTGTTCGCCGGCGACAGCCGCGAGCGGTTCCGCGCCGAACTCGACGTCGACGACGCCTCGTGGCTGCGTGGCCGCGGCTGGGCGCTCCTCCAGGCCGTGTTGGCCCTGCCCTACTACTGGAACACCAACCCCGGCATGATCCGTCAGGCATCCCACGCCCTGGCGCAGGTCCTCGGCGACTACTGACCCTCGTCCGCAGCCGGATCAGCTGTCGCGGCGGTGCGCTCAGCCGCCCCCTGGCCCGGTGGCCATCGCGACTCGCAGCACGGTGGCGATCGTCGTCACATGGCCCAGCGCCGCGGCGCGGTCCTCGTTGAGCCGCCAGCCGGCACACCACTGACCTGCCGGCACTGTGACTACCTGCAGCGCCTCGACCGCCAAGGAGAGCAGTTCGGCCGAGGGCGCGGACGGGACCGCCGTTCCCCAGTTGTCCTCGACGTCTTCCTCCTTGTCGTGGCCGCCTGCCTCGTCGGTTACCACCGCCGCGCCGCCCGGCAGGGCCAGCGCGACGAGGGCGGCACCGGCGACGACCTCCTTCGGCCACAGCCGCCCGCCGGCCGGAGGAGCCAGCACCTCGCCGAAGAGCTGTCGGAGGTGCTCCTCCTTCTCCCGCTCGTCCAGCTCGGCAAGCTCGTCGACCAGGTCCAGTGCGTGATCGTTGCCGAAGGGGGTGTGCTCCCCACGTTCCCACTGCCGCTGCTCGTTGGAGGGGACCCGTCGACTGGCCGCTGCGCACTGGTCCCGTCCGGGTCGACGATCGCACCGCACCGCTCATCGCCCGCGGGCGGAAGGGTGAGCTGCCCTGCTCGCTGATCGCGGCCACGTCCCGGCCGCCGGCCCGTGGCTGAGCGGACGGCGGCGCGGCCTCGACGCGGTCAGGGCGAGGGCCGGGGGTGGCGCGACCGTCTCGGCCTGCCGCCATCCGGGCGTTCTGCGCGCCCGACGGGCGAGGGACCGCGGAATCGGGCAGGTCGGCTGCCGAAGCTCGGGATAATCCGGAAGTCAGCCTGATCCCTGCCCACCCGGGGGGTGGCCGGCGGGTGACCGGGATGCGGGTGGGAGAGGAGCAGCCGTCAGATGAGCACCATGCGCGCCGTGCGGGCGCACACCCGGGGCGGCCCGGAACAGCTCGTGTACGAGGAGGTGCCGCGGCCCGAGCCGGCCCCCGATGAGGTGTTGGTGGCGGTGAAGGCCGCGTCGATGACCCCCAAGGAACTCACCTGGCCGGCGACCTGGACGTACAGCATGGACGGGACAGGACCCGAGCGGACCCCGAGCATCCCGTCACACGAGTTCTCGGGCATCGTCGCGGCGTGCGGGGCGGGGGTGGAGAGCCCCGCCGCGGGGGAGGCCGTCTACGGGTTGATCCCCTTCACCCGCGACGGCGCCGCCGCCGAGTACGTCACCGTGCCCGCGGCCGTGGTGGCGGCCAAACCCGCCACCATCGACCACGACCAGGCCGCGGCGCTGCCATTGGCCGCCCTGACTGCCTGGCAGGCACTCGTGAATCACGCCGACCTGCGGGCCGGCCAGCACGTGCTGGTGCAGGGTGGCGCCGGCGGCGTGGGGAGCTACGTGGTCCAGCTCGCGGCGGGCCTCGGTGCGCGGGTGAGCGCCACGGCGGCGGCCGACCTGGAGTTCGTCAAGGAGTTGGGTGCCGAGCAGGCCATCGACTACGCGCAGGAGCGCTTCGAGGATCACGTCCGTGACGCGGATGTGGTCGTCGACATGGTCGGTGGATCCACCCAGTCGCGGTCCTGGTCGGTCCTGAAGCCGGGCGGCATCCTGGTCAGCGTCGCCGCGCCTCCCGACCAGCAGGAGGCGGCCCGGCACGGCGTCCGCGGGGTGTTCTTCGTCGTCGAACCCGACCGGGAGGGCCTGCGCGCCATCGCGGAACTGGTCGACCAGGGCCGGTTGCGGCCGGCGGTGGACCGGGTGCTGCCCCTCAGCGAGACCCGCTCCGGTTACGAGGCGCTCGAGACGGGTAAGCGGCGCGGCAAGATCGTCGTCCACGTCGCCGACTAAGGCCTCGTAGGGATCTGTCGGCGGGGGCGGCCGTCGCGCCGCTACCTGCCCCGCCGTACCGGCGCCAGCACGTCCCGTCGCAGAGCCCGCATGAGAGCCGCGTGTCGATCGGTGCCCCCACGGGGCATAAGACGACGGACGTACAGGGTCAGCAGCCCGGCCCAGACGCTGGCCACCCCGACGAAGACGGTCCCGAACGCGATGACGACCGGGACGAACACCAGTGGCGGCTTCAGGGACCACAGGGCGACCACGCCAATGGCCCCACCCGTCAGCACCGCTCCGAGCGGCAGGCAGCGGAACCCGATGACGAGCAGCCGATAGGCCCCGGACGCCCGGATCCGCTCGACCGCCTTGTCGACCTCTGCCATGGCAGTGATCCTTCCGGATCGCTGCAACCCCGGGGTCTTCCGTGGTCAGGTGTCGTCGTCACCCTGCCCGAGCCATCGGCGGACCGCTGAGAAGTCTGCGTCGGTCAGGCCGACGTACGGGTCGACACGGTGCACCAGCGCCCGCCCCGGGTGGTGGTGCCCCGCGATCCACTGCCGGTCGGCAGCGGTGATCTCGTCGTCGAGCCACACGAAAGGGCGTCCGGCCGCCCACCGGGTGAGGAACATGGTCTTCCAGTGCAGACCCTGTGCCGGATCGCCGTCGCCGTCCGGCCACTCGACGACGGGCAGATCCGGAAGCCCGAGTCGTGGCGAGATGACCTCGTTCGCCTCAGCCATCCACGTCGTCGCCCAGACCAACTGGCATCCCAGCGCCGACAGTCGGCGCCCGTCATCCAGGTCGAGCCGGTCGAGCAGAGGATTGCCAGTGCCGCTCGGGGGTCGAACGCCGGCACCGGCCGAGGAACGTTCGCGGCTGACGGGTCGGGCTGCGAACGGAATCAGCGTTCCGTCCACGTCCAGGAAGATCAAGGGACGGTCGGTGGTGCCGGTCATCACGCGGGGAACCGTATCGGGCGCCTCAACCTCATCGCGCTCAGCGCGACAGCAGTCACCGCTCTGGCCGCAGCAACCGGCCGGACCTCTGGTGACGCGCTGCCATCGACGATGACGCCGACGCCCGCGACCCAAGTTGGTGGTCGCAGCCGCGATGGACGTGGGTGCAGTCGCACCAGCGAGGCACAGGCGATCGATGTGCAGCGAGCTTCGGGAGCCCACGGTTCCGATGCGGGCGATACCGTGTCGCCGTGAGCGGGGACACGGATGCGGTCGATGGATCGTCGGCCGGGGCGCGACGACTGGTGAGAGCTCTCGGCGTACGCCGGCCTTTCCAGTGCCGGCCAGTCGGTACCTGAGAGCGGGGCGACCGACTCGGGCTTAGCGCCGTGGCCCGGCTCACGCAGCTCGGCCTGGTCTGGATGTACCGGCTGGGTGGCGGCAATCCAGACCTGACGGAAGCCGAGGTGGTGTCCGTCGTCAACGATCAGCGCCACTGGACCTTCGACCAGGGCGTGTCCCATGCCGTGGCGCTCTACCTGACCGGACTCGGGGAGAGGATCTACTACTTGCCAATGCATCACGATCCACCGGCCCTCGTCGCCATCGATCATGACGACTACATGGCCGAACACGTGGGGCATCTTCCGGATGGTCGTCAGTTCTTTCTGACCACTCCGTTCGTTTCTGGAGACGATGGCGCCGAGTTCGTAGCTCTGTACGTGTTCGACCGAGTTGGCACGCTGACCGATGCCATGATCGACGCCTTCGGTCCCCGTGCGTCCATGGACAGGGCTGCCCGCACGGAGCGCTACGAAGGCCGGCTGCGTGAACTGGGTCCGGTCACCTTCGACCGGATCGAGGTGAAGCCCTTTGCGGTCGAGCGTTTCGGGGTCACCTTCGGTCTCATCTGCCGCCCTCCGGAAGGCGACGGCGGTAGCTGGTGGGTGGAGGTCCAGCCCGGCAACTACATGGCCTTCACCGAGCCCTGGGACAGCGGCGAGTACGACACGTAGACGCTGGTTGGCGCCGGGCGGAGGCGGCCGGGGCGGCCAGTGGCCCACGGACGGCCGCGAGATCGGAGCGGGGGAGAGGGCCGACCGGCCCGGGATCAGCCGTGCGTGGTCGTTCCCTCCGCATACCCACGAACCTTGCTGTACTCAGTTCAACTGAATATTCTCTCGGCATGACTATCCGCGAACAGAGCTACTACGCGCTCGCCGCGCTGATGGACGGTCCACTTCATGGATACGCGATCATCAAGCGCGCCGAGGAGCTGTCGGGCGGTCGGGTACGCATGGCGGCTGGCACCCTCTACGCGGCGCTCGACCGACTCAGCGCCGAAGGGCTCCTCCGGGTCGTTGACGAGGAGGTGGTCAACGGGCGGGCGCGGCGCTACTACGACCTCACGGACGAGGGAGCTGCCGTGCTCCGCGCCGAGGCCGATCGGATGATCCACGCTGCGCGCGTCGTGATCGAGCGACCGGCGCTGCGCGTGCGGGCGGTGAGGCCGGCATGACGCAGGAGGCACTTGAGGCGCGGTACCGGCTGCTGCTGCGCGCGTACCCGAAGCGCTACCGGCGTGAACGCGGCGCGGAGATGATCGGCACGCTCATGGAGGCCGCCGGTGCCGACCAGCGGCGCCCGACGACGCGAGAGGCGGCGGTCCTGGTCCTACGCGGACTGCAGACCCGCGCCGGCACGCACCGCGCACGCTCGACTGGCCCGGCCCTGCTCGGGTCGCTGCGACTGGCCGTGCTCCTGCTGCTGGCGTACGCCACGGCCGGGAGCCTGGCCAAGACCGGCAGGGTCCTCCCTCGCTTCGTCACCGACCGTGCCGTGGAGTATCCGCCTGACCTGATCCACCCATTGGTCACCGTCATCGCCGCGTTGGCCCTCGCCGCGGTGGCCGGCGGGCGATACGTGCTGGGCCTGCTGGCGGCGCTCAGCGCGTTCGCCGCGACGCTGGTCGTCCTGCGCCTCAGCTTCGTCGGCGTGGACAACGTCACCGGTGAGCGCCACTATCCACCGATCGAGCTCATCCGCGACCTCGCGGCGACTGACCCGACGATCTGGCCCCTGCCGCTCGCCGTGCTGTTGATCGTGCCGTTGATCCCCTGGCCGGCGCCGGGCACGCGGCAGCCGATGGCCTGGCTGCTCGCCGTGCCGGTCGCGGTGTTCCTGCTGCCCACCGACTACGACGTGACGATCGGCCTGCAACCGGGGGCCACCGTGGTCCTGATGGCCGGCTTCCTGCTGTGGGCCGCCGTCGATGCCCGGGTGACCATCGCGGCCGGGGTGCTACTCATCCCGCTCATCATCGCGATGCTGTCGCTCAGAGCCCAGGGCGTCTGGGGCCAGCCCGAGATTCTCGGCAGCCAGTGGTTCTGGGCGCTGGTCATCGGGGCCGTCGCCCTGCTGACCGCGGGCGCTCTCGGCCTCCGCCGCCAGGCCCGCACCTAGCAGGCCCCGCCCGAGTCCCCCGGCGGGCCTACTGCTCCGGCGGTCTTCGGCTGGCGTACCCAGCCTTGACGATTCGGCCGGACCTGTCGAAGAGGAACCAGGGGTTGTTGTCTCTCACCCCGGCGTTGGTCCAGACGCGGAAGCCGAGGAGGCTGCGACGCAAGCACACTGGCTCCTGCCACGGCCAGCCTCTGCGGTCGCATTCCGCCTGCGCCGTCGTGCGGACGTCGCCCAGCGAGGCGTGCCACCACTTCACGCCAAAGATCGTGCCAGCAGGGCGACCGTCAGGGGAGCTAATGGCACGCGGAGATCCAGCACAGGGGAGAAGCGGAAGGCCCAGGTGCCGCGCTCATGCGGTCTACCTGGGCCTTCGTGTGTGGAGCGGGCGACGGGAATCGAACCCGCACCGTCAGTTTGGAAGACTGAAGCTCTGCCATTGAGCTACGCCCGCAGCCGCCCCGCCACCGCGGGACGCGCCGACAGCCTACCCGGTCCGCCCGCCGTACGCGCAGAGGCGGTCCTGCGCCGCCGCCAAGATCGCGCAACTTCCTGGAAACAGTGGCCTCCGTACGCGAGGGAGACCACTGTTTCCCGGAAGTTGTCGCCTCCCCACCCGGCCACGCGCTGCCCGACGCCACCTCCCGGGCGCCGGGATGTGTCCCTTTAGTGGTGGTTCGGCGCGTTGGGTGCCGCCCCGGCACCTCCGGCCGGTGCCGACGTCATACACTTCTGGTCGCCACGGGGTGTGGCGCAGCTTGGTAGCGCACTCGCTTTGGGAGCGAGGGGCCGTGGGTTCAAATCCCGCCACCCCGACTGTCGTCCGCGGCCGGGTCGTCCCGGGTGCCGCCGTTTTCGCGGGGTGTCCGGGCGCTGCCGGTGGGCCGCGTCGGCTCGCCTACACTCGATGGGCTGAATCACGCCCAGACTCAACTGAGATCCGTCAAGGAGTACGCCTGTGAAGAGCACCGTCGAGACTCTGAGCCCGACGCGCGTGCGGCTCGCCATCGAGGTGCCGTTCGTCGAGCTCGAGCCGAGCCTCAAGAAGGCGTACCGGGAGATCGGTTCGCAGGTCCAGGTTCCCGGCTTCCGCCGGGGCAAGGTGCCGGCCGCCGTCATCGACCAGCGGGTGGGCCGGGGCACCGTCCTCAACGAGGCGGTGCAGGAGGCCATCCCGCAGAACATCCTCGCCGCGGTCCGCGAGCACGACCTGAAGACCCTCGGTCGCCCCGAGGTCGAGATCACCGAGTTCAACGACGGTGACTCGCTCAACTTCACCGCCGAGGTCGACGTCCGCCCGGAGATCACCCTGCCGGACCCGGCCACCGTCGAGGTGACCGTCGACGAGCTCAAGATCGACGACAGCGAGATCGACGAGCAGGTCAAGAACCTGCGCGAGCGGTTCGCCACCCTGAAGACCGTCGAGCGGGCCGCCCAGGAGGGCGACTACGTCCAGATCGACCTGAACGCCACTGTCGACGGCGAGGACGTGCCGGGCGGCTCGGCGAGCAACATCTCCCACGAGGTGGGCAGCAAGCAGCTCCTGCCGGGCCTGGACGAGGCGGTCGTCGGTCTGGCCGCCGGCGACAGCACCACCTTCACCACCCAGCTGGTCGGCGGCGACTTCGCCGGCCGCGACGCCGAGGTGGCGGTGACCGTCCGCACGGTCAAGGAGAAGGAGCTGCCGGAGCTGGACGACGACTTCGCCCAGATGGCCAGCGAGTTCGACACGATCGAGGAGCTGCGCAACGACCTGCGCGAGCGGGTCACCCGGGGCAAGCGGGTCGAGCAGATCTACGCCGCCCGGGACAAGGCCCTGGAGCAGCTGGTCGCGGCCGCCGAGGTGCCGGCGCCGGAGGGTGTCGTCCGCGAGGAGGTCGAGAGCCGCAAGGCGGCGATGGTCGACCAGCTCGAGCGGATCGGCGCCTCGCTGGAGGAGTACCTCGCCGCCGAGGAGAAGACCGAGGAGCAGATCGACACCGAGCTGCAGGAGGCGGCGACCGAGGGTGTCAAGATCCAGCTCCTGCTGGACACCCTGGCCGACGCCGAGGACGTCCAGGTCTCCGACGACGAGTTCGGCCACGAGATCGTCCACCGGGCGCAGCGCGCCGGAATGGCCCCGCAGCAGTACTACGACGAGCTGGTGCGCTCCGGCGCGGCCGGCGCCGTCTTCGGTGACGTGCGGCGCGGCAAGGCCCTGGCCGCGGTGATGGAGAAGATCAAGATCAAGGACTCCGCCGGCAACGAGGTCACCCTCGACGCGCTGCGGGCCGAGAGCGAGCAGGCGCACGACCACGACCACGAGCACTGACCGATCCCGGTAGGCCGCCGTCCGCCCCTTGCGGTGGACGGCGGCCGAAGCCGTTTTCCGGGTACGTCTCCAGGTCAGCTGCGCTGAGAGCGAACAGTGCCCCGACCGGGAGTCGATCACCCGGCTGAGCGGTTAATGTCGGGTACGACGGTACGGAGAGCGAAGGGCTGCCATGACCGACATGCACATCCCAGCGAAGCCGCTACGGGCGATCGAGGCCCGCGGTGGCGACACCATTGGCAACCTCGACGACTCGGTCTACAACCGGTTGCTCAAGGAGCGGATCGTCTTCCTGGGCAGCGAGGTGACCGACCAGGTCGCCAACCGCATCTGCGCGCAGCTGCTGCTGCTCGCGGCGGAGGACCCGGACCGCGACATCAACCTCTGGATCAACTCGCCGGGTGGCTCGGTCTACTCCGGCATGGCGATCTACGACACCATGCAGTTCATCGACAACGACGTGTCGACCGTGGCGATGGGCATGGCGGCCTCCATGGGCCAGCTGCTGCTCTGCGCGGGCACCAAGGGCAAGCGCTACGCCCTGCCGCACGCCCGGATCATGATGCACCAGCCGTCCGGTGGCCTCGGTGGCACCGCGTCGGACATCGCGATCCAGGCCGAGCAGATGCTCTACACGAAGCGGATGTTCCAGGAGCGGGTCGCGCACCACACCGGCCAGACCCAGGCGCAGATCGAGGCGGATTCCGACCGTGACCGCTGGTTCACCGCCCAGGAGGCCATGGACTACGGCTTCATCGACAAGGTGATCATCGGGGCCGCGCAGGTTCCGGATGGCGCCGGGACCCTGAGCTGAGGAGCTGACGATGACCGACCTGAGCCTGCCGCCCCAGTTCGCGGCCGTGCACAACCGCTACGTGCTGCCGTCGTTCGTCGAGCGCACGTCGTACGGGGTCAAGGAGTCCAACCCGTACAACAAGCTCTTCGAGGACCGGATCATCTTCCTCGGCGTCCAGGTGGACGACGCGTCGGCCAACGACGTGATGGCCCAGCTGCTGACGCTCGAGGGCACCGACCCGGACCGCGACATCATCATGTACATCAACTCGCCGGGTGGTTCGTTCACCGCCATGACGGCGATCTACGACACCATGCAGTACGTCCGCCCGGACATCTCCACCGTCTGCCTCGGGCAGGCGGCCAGCGCGGCGGCGGTCCTGCTGTCGGCCGGCACCCCGGGCAAGCGGATGGCCCTGCCGAACTCGCGGATCATCATCCACCAGCCGGCCACCGAGGGCGGCTACGGGCAGGGCTCGGACATCGAGATCCAGGCCCGGGAGATCCTGCGGATGCGGACGCAGCTGGAGGACATGCTCTCCCGGCACTGCAACCGGCCGATCGAGCAGGTCCGCAAGGACATCGACCGCGACAAGATCATGACGGCCGAGGAGTCCAAGGAGTACGGGCTGGTCGACACGATCCTGACCAGCCGCAAGAAGGGCCTGCTCGCCGCCAACGCGGCGCGCTGAGCAGTTTGCGTCGGAGGTCGGTCGGGGAATGGGTTCCCGGCCGGCCTCTGACACACCCGTTTTGGGGGTCGGAGAAACCCCCGGCAGCGGGTAACGTCGGGTCCGTACCGCTCCACCGGGTCGGACCGGCGGATGGATCAAGACGGACGGGCGCCTCGCGCCCGCAGGTCAGGGCCGGCGTTCCGGCTGACGAGTGCAGGGAGAACGTAGGTGGCACGGATCGGTGACGGCGGCGACCTACTGAAGTGCTCCTTCTGCGGCAAGTCGCAGAAGCAGGTCAAGAAGCTCATCGCGGGGCCTGGGGTCTACATCTGCGACGAGTGCATCGATCTCTGCAACGAGATCATCGAGGAGGAACTGGCCGAGTCCGGCGAGGTGAAGTGGGAAGAGCTTCCCAAGCCGATGGAGATCTGCCAGTTCCTCGACAACTACGTGGTCGGCCAGGACCAGGCCAAGAAGGCGCTCGCGGTCGCGGTCTACAACCACTACAAGCGGATCCAGGCCGAGGCGGCCGGCGCGCCGGGCTCCGGCAGCGATGCCGTGGAGCTGGCGAAGTCCAACATCCTGCTGCTCGGCCCGACGGGCTGCGGCAAGACCCACCTGGCCCAGACCCTGGCCCGGATGCTCAACGTCCCGTTCGCGATCGCCGACGCCACCGCGCTGACCGAGGCGGGCTACGTCGGCGAGGACGTGGAGAACATCCTCCTCAAGCTGATCCAGGCCGCCGACTACGACATCAAGCGCGCCGAGACCGGCATCATCTACATCGACGAGGTCGACAAGATCGCCCGCAAGTCGGAGAACCCGTCGATCACCCGGGACGTCTCGGGCGAGGGTGTCCAGCAGGCCCTGCTCAAGATGCTCGAGGGCACGGTGGCCAACGTGCCGCCGCAGGGCGGGCGTAAGCACCCGCACCAGGAGTTCATCCAGATCGACACCACCAACGTGCTGTTCATCTGCGGTGGCGCCTTCGCCGGGCTCGACCAGATCATCGAGGCCCGCACCGGACACGGCGGCACCGGCTTCGGGGCCCGCCTCCGGTCGGTCTCCGACCGCTCGACCGACGACATCTTCAGCCAGGTCATGCCGGAGGACATGCTCAAGTTCGGGCTGATCCCGGAGTTCATCGGCCGGCTGCCGGTGATCACCAACGTCCGGAGCCTGGACCGCAGCGCCCTGGTCCGCATCCTCACCGAGCCGCGCAACGCGTTGGTCCGGCAGTACCAGCGCCTCTTCGAGCTCGACGGCGTGGAGCTGGAGTTCGAGCCGCCGGCCCTGGAGGCGATCGCCGACCAGGCCATGCTGCGCGGCACCGGCGCCCGCGGCCTGCGCGCCATCATGGAGGAGGTCCTCCTCTCCGTGATGTACGAGGTGCCGAGCAACCCCGACGCCGCGCGGGTGCTGATCACCCGTGAGGTCGTCCTGGAGAACGTCAACCCGACGATCGTGCCGCGGGAGTTCACCGGCCGGCGCGCCCGCCGGGATCGCGAGGAGAAGTCGGCCTGACCGTCGACGCGTACTGACACCGGAAGCACGGCCCCCGCGGGGGCCGTGCTTCCGTGCGTACGGGATCCGATTGGCCCGGCGGCGCGCCGGGCTCGGCGTCGCCGCCGGCGTCCGAGGCTGTCGCCGGCCACCGTCCGCCCGTACCCTGATCTCCATGCGCGTCGCCGTCTGCCAGCTCAACGCCCGCGACGACCGTGCGGCCAACCTGGCCGCCGCCGAGGCCCTGCTGGGCAGGGCCGCGGCGGCCGGCGCCGACCTGGCCGTCCTTCCGGAGTACGTGGACTATCTCGGCCCGGCCGCCGGGATGCCGCCGGCCGAGCCGGTGGACGGCACGGTGGGGACGTTCTTCGCCGACGTCGCGCGCCGGCTCGGCATCTGGCTGGTGGCCGGTTCCTTCCACGAGGCGGGTCCGGATCCTCAGCACACCTGGAACACGTCGATGGTCTTCGACCGGTCCGGCACGCTCGCCGCCAGCTATCGCAAGATCCACCTGTACGACGTGGAGATCCCCGGCCGGGTGTCCTACCGGGAGTCGGCCACGGTGGCGCCGGGGGAGCAGCCGGTGGTGGTCGACGTCGAGGGCCTGCGGGTGGGCCTCTCCATCTGCTACGACCTGCGGTTCCCAGAGTTGTACCGGCGGCTGGCGACCGATGGGGGCGCGCACCTGCTGGTCGTGCCCGCGGCGTTCATGATGCACACCGGCCGGGACCACTGGGAGGTGCTGCTGCGGGCCCGGGCGATCGAGAACCAGTGCTTCGTGGCCGCCGCCGGGCAGACCGGTGACCACGAGCCGGGGCGTACCTGTTTCGGGCGCAGCATGGTCGTCGACCCGTGGGGCACGGTGCTCGGCCAGGTGTCGGACGGTCCGGGGATGACCGTTGTCGAGCTGGACCTCGATCGCCTGGACACGATCCGTGCCGAGCTGCCCAGCCTGGCCAACCGGCGCCTCTGACCCCCTTCAGCTCTGCAGCAACGCGCCGAGCAGCGCCAGGCCGACGATCGCCGTCGCCGTCACCAGCAGTGCGGTGCTCATCCGGGACCGCCCGCGCCGTGCCAGGCGGGCGATGGAGAGCACCACCACGACGAGTACCACCGCGGCGATCACCAGCTGCCAGAACGGCAGCAGGAGTCCCAGCAGCGCTTCCTCGGCGTGGGTGACCGCCGGCGAGGGGGAGACGTCATCCATGGCTGCCACTCTGGCACGCCGCTCCCCTCCCGGGCGGGAATGCCGGTCGGGAGTTCGGGCGTTGACCCCCTCGATGGCGGTGCCAGACTGAGAGACGATCATTGATTTGCCTTCTCGGGACGCTCCGCGTAACTTTCTCTCTGCACGGGGGAGGCCGGACGAACCGGCCGAGAACGGGCGCCAGGATCGTGGCGGAGACGCCGAGCGAGACTGAGGAACGGGCGGTGCGAAGTGCCCCGGAAGACGGGGTTGCGATCGCGGAACTGACCGGGTAGAGTTCGGAAGCCGGCAGGAGCCGGGCGGAGAGCCGCGAAGCGGCGATCGGCCGGTCTGCCATCTCCCACGACAGAAGCGACCGCCGGATACGGCGTGCGTGAGCGTGGACCGAGCCGAACCAAGTTGATCAACCCGAACGGGTTGACGGCGGGGGACGGAGCGGGTAAGTTAGAGAGGTTGCCCCGGACGGGGGTTCTGCAGAGCAGGGCTTCTCGGCGGTGTGTGGTTGTTCTTTGAGAACTCAACAGGGTGCTAGATAAGCCAGTGCCAAT
>NZ_JBAKHM010000057.1:0-1069 GCF_036902725.1 Micromonospora psammae
CCTGCTTGACGTCGCCCCACTCCTCCGGGGGCAGGTCGTAGAGGTCCTTGTCGATCGGGGCCGAGGGCTCGATCTTGTTCTTGATGCCGTCGAGGCCGGCCATCATCATGGCGGAGAAGGCGAGGTAGGGGTTGCTGGACGGGTCGGGTACCCGGAACTCGACGCGCTTGGCCTTGGGGTTGCTGCCGGTGACCGGGATGCGGGTGCAGGCGGAGCGGTTGCGCTGGGAGTAGACCAGGTTCACCGGTGCTTCGAAGCCGGGCACGAGGCGGCGGTAGGAGTTGACGGTGGGGTTGGTGAAGGCCAGCAGGGACGGGGCGTGGTGCAGCAGGCCGCCGATGTACCAGCGGGCGGTGTCGGACAGGCCGGCGTAGCCGGTCTCGTCGTGGAAGAGGGGTTCGCCGTTGAGCCAGAGGCTCTGGTGGGTGTGCATGCCGGAGCCGTTGTCGCCGAAGAGCGGCTTGGGCATGAAGGTGGCGGTCTTGCCGGCGGCCCAGGCCTCGTTCTTGATCAGGTACTTGAAGAGTTGGAGCTGGTCGGCGGAGTGCAGCAGGGTGGAGAACTTGTAGTTGATCTCCGACTGGCCGGCGGTGCCGACCTCGTGGTGCGAGCGCTCGACGGTGAAGCCGGCGTCGATGAGGCGGCGGACCATGCTGTCGCGCAGGTCGGCGTAGTGGTCCACCGGCGGGACGGGGAAGTAGCCGCCCTTGTAGGCGGTCTTGTAGCCGCGGTTGCCGCCGGGCTCGTCGCGGCCGGAGTTCCAGGCGCCCTCGATCGAGTCGATGTAGTAGAACGACTGGTGGGCCGAGGTCTCGTGGCGGATGGAGTCGAAGATGTAGAACTCCGCCTCGGCGCCGAAGTACGCGGTGTCGGCGATACCACTGGCGGCCAGGTACGCCTCGGCCTTCTTGGCCACGTTGCGCGGGTCCCGGGAGTACGCCTCGCGGGTGAACGGGTCGTGGATGAAGAAGTTCAACGCCAGGGTCTTCTGCGCGCGGAACGGATCGATGAAGGCGCTGGCGACGTCCGGGAGCAGGAGCATGTCCGACTCGTGGATCGCCTGGAAACC
>NZ_JBAKHM010000009.1:0-209102 GCF_036902725.1 Micromonospora psammae
CAGCCAGCGGGCCCGGCCGAACCAGGTGCCGACCAGCAGCCCGAGGCCGATGGTGGCCAGCGCGGCCGGCTACTTCGCGGCGGCGAGGCGGCGTACGGCCCGCGCGGCGCGAACGGCGCCCGGTAGCCGCCGGGCGCCGGCGCCGCGACCGGCGGCACCGGGGGTACGGAGAGCGGCGCGCCCGTCGTCGCCTGCGCTCCGGCGGTGGGCGGCCAGACCGGCGCCGGGGCGGACTGCCGGTCCGCCGGGGCGGGGAAGCCGGTGGGCGCCGGGGACCAGGCGGGCAGCTCCGCGGTGCGGTCCAGCGGCGCCGGGACGGGCAGCGGGACGGCCGGCGGGACCGGGTCGGGCGCGGGCGCGAAGAGGCGGGGTGCCGGGTAACTGACCGGCGGCACCGGGCCGGGCGGGGTGGCCGCCGGGGCCGGCGGGCCGCCGTCCGGGGCCGGCACGCCGCCGGGCCGGCCGTCCCGGTTGAGCAGGAGCGCGCCGCCGATGAGGATCGCCGTGCCGAGCAGGACGGCCCGGAACGCGTCCGTGACGATGTAGCCGAAGCTGACCGCGACCAGGATGCTCAGCACGATCACGGTGACCGGGGACATGCTGGACCGCCCCCGGCCGAGCATCGACTCCACCGGTGAGGCGCTGTCGCCCTCGCCCGGGATGACCAGCCAGGCGGCGACGTAGACCAGGATGCCCACCCCGCCGAAGAAGCCGAGCACGGCGAGGATCACCCGCCACAGCACCGGGTCGGTGCTGGTGGCCCGGCCGATGGCGGCGCAGACGCCGGCCAGGTAGCGGCCGTCGCGGGGACGGACCAGGCCGTACCGCGAGGTGAAGCTGGCCCCGCCCGACGGTGGCGGGGTGACGTGGTCCCCGGGTGGCGGCGGCGCGGCGTCCCCACCGAAGGGCGACGCCGACCAGGCCGGGCCGGCGGGGGCGGGCGGTGGCCCGGCCGACCCGCCCGCGCCGGGGCGGTGCGACTGGGCAGCTTCCTCGGTCATGTCTCGATCCTGCTGCGTCGTCCGCCCGAGCGTCCTCAGGACCCGACCCTGACCCCACCCTGAGATCCGCGGGGGACGAATGTCGGGGGCGTCCCCGTGGTCGGGGACGCGGGCCGCGTGTGACGATCGGACCCGACGCCGGTACGCACCGGTGCCGTCCACCCCACCCTCCGTGACAGGGGAGCCGACATCAGCACCGTGATCCAGCCGCCCCGCCTCTACCGGGCGCCCGAGCGCCGGCTGGCCGCCGGCGTGGCGGCCGGCATCGCGGACCACCTCGGCATCTCGGTGCTGCGGGTACGGGTCGCGTTCATGGTCCTGCTCGGGCTCAGCGGGTTGGGGCTGCTGCTCTACGCCGCCTTCTGGGCGGTGGTCCCGCTGCGCCCCGGTGACACCACCGTGCCGCCCCGGCGGGACCTCGGCCAGCTGCTGCCCTTCGTGGCGATAGGGCTGGGCGTGCTGCTGCTCCAGGTGCTGGTCTTCGACTCGGTGGGCGCGGCGGGCACCGCCGGCTGGCTGGTGGCGATCATCGCGGTGGGCGCCGGGGTGATCTGGCACCAGTCCGCGCCGGAACGCCGCCGGCAGTGGGGCGACTCGATGCCGGTGCCGTGGCTGGGCGCGGTGGTGGAGGAGAGCGACCGCCGGGCGTTCGTGCTCCGCTTCGTCGGCGGCGGGGTGCTGGTCGCGGTCGGCATCATCGGCGTCGCGGCGGTCTACTCGCCGGTGCAGAACTTCGACGCCGTGGTCAACGGCGTGATCTTCGCGCTGGTCGGCCTGGCCGGGGTCGGTGTGGTGGCCGCCCCGGTGGTGTGGCGGACGTACAACCAGCTCCGCTCGGAGCGGGAGGGGCGGATCCGGGAGCAGGAGCGCGCCGAACTGGCGGCGATGGTGCACGACCAGGTGCTGCACACCCTCGCCCTGATCCAGCGCAACGCCACCGACGTCAAGACGGTGCAGCGGTTGGCGCGGGGGCAGGAGCGGTCGCTGCGCAACTGGCTCTACAAGCCCACCGCCTCGCCGACCGAGCGCCTCGCCGCCGCGCTGGAGCAGGCCGCCGCCGAGGTGGAGGACACCTTCGCGATCACCGTCGAGGCGGTGGTGGTGGGTGACCGGGAGACCGACGAGCGGGTCGGCGCCCTGGTGGCGGCGGCCCGGGAGGCCCTGGTGAACGCCGCCCGGCACGCCGGGGTGCAGACCGTGTCGCTCTACGCCGAGGTGGAGCCGGAGCAGGTGAGCGTCTTCGTCCGGGACCGGGGCAAGGGCTTCGACCCGGATACGGTGGAGGATCACCGGCACGGCGTCCGCGGGTCGATCGTCGGGCGGATGAAACGGCACGGCGGTCGGGCCGAGATCCGGTCCGGGCCGGGGGAGGGGACCGAGGTCCGGCTGATCCTGCCGATCACCGGCAACGGCTCCACGGCGGAAAGGGACAGATGATGGCGGAGCAGTCGATGGAACCGGTAGCGGAGGCGGGCGCGCGGAGCGGGCGGCTGCGGGTGTTCCTCGTCGACGACCACGCCATGTTCCGGGCCGGCGTCCGGGCCGAGCTGGGCGCGCACGTCGAGGTGGTCGGTGAGGCGAGCACGGTGGCCGAGGCGGTCAGCCGGATCGCCGCGACCGGGCCGGACGTGGTGCTGCTCGACGTGCACATGCCCGACGGCGGTGGGCGGGCGGTGCTGGACGCGATGCGGCGTACCCACCCGCAGGTCAAGTTCCTGGCGCTCAGCGTCTCGGACGCGGCCGAGGACGTGATCGGGCTGATCCGGGCCGGTGCCCGCGGGTACGTCACCAAGACCATCTCCCCGGACGAGCTGACCGCCGCGATCCGTCGGGTCGCCGACGGGGACGCCGTGTTCAGCCCGCGGCTGGCCGGGTTCGTGCTGGACGCCTTCGCGGCCCGCCCGGACGCCCCGGTCGCCGACCCGGAGCTGGACCAGCTCACCAACCGGGAACGGGAGGTGCTGCGCCTGCTGGCCCGCGGGTACGCGTACAAGGAGATCGCCAAGGAGCTGTTCATCTCGATCAAGACGGTCGAGACGCACGTGTCGAACGTGCTGCGCAAGCTCCAGATGTCCAACCGGTACGAGTTGTCCCGTTGGGCGGCGGACCGGCGGCTGGTCTGAGTTCCCCGCAATCGGGACGCAAGGTCCGACAGACCCCAGGGGCTGACAAGAGATCAGTTCATGTCGCATAATGCCCCGTCGCGTTCTCGCGAGCGGGTGGTGCGACACCCCGCGGGAACGGCGACTGATGCCGGCCCGCCGGGAGCGGGCCCACCCCTGGGGAGAGGTGCACGAATCTGATGTTCGGACAACGTGGACGGCGCTGGGCGGGGATCGCCACGGCGCTCGTCGCCGGCGGCGCGATGGTGCTCGGGACGGCCGCTCCGGCCGCCGCCGAGGAGCCGACCAAGGGCGTCGCGCGGGCGGTGGAGGGCACCGGCGTGGTGCTGAAGCTGGCCGGGAAGACGCTGCCCACCTCCGCGCTGGCGCTCGAGCTGAAGGACGGCACCGTGCCGGTCTTCTGCATCGACTTCCACACCCCGGTGGCGCGCAACGGTGAGTACACCGAGGGCACCTGGGGTCAGTCGGAGGTGAAGAACCTCGGTCGCGTGCAGTGGGTGCTCACCCACGGCTACCCGAACGCCGAGCGCGCCGAGCTGCTGGCCCGGGCCGGGGTCACCCTGCCCGACGGGTTGGCGGAGAAGCGCCGGGACACCCTGCTGTACTTCGGCACCCAGACCGCCGTCTGGCACTTCAGCGACGGCGTCGAGCTGGGCGACTGGGAGCAGGGCCTGACCACGGCCGCCGAGTACGAGGTGATCGAGAAGATCCACGACTACCTGGTGAAGAACGCGACCGACCAGCCGGAGCCGAAGGCCGAGCTGACCCTCGACCCGGCCGCCGCCGCGAGCGCCACCGCCGGCGGCCGGGCCGGGCCCTTCACGGTCAAGGGCCCGGCGGGCGACATCGCGGTGCAGGTCTCCGGCGGCAGCGCCGTCGACGCCGAGGGCAAGCCGGTCACCACGACCACCAACGGTGCGCGGTTCTGGCTGACCTCCGCCGACGCCGGCAAGGTCACCGTGACTGTTTCCGCCCAGGATTCGGTCTCCTTCGGCCGGGTCTTCCTCTTCTCCGGCGGCAAGGACGCCAAGCAGAAGCTGATCCTCGGTGGCAGCGCCGGGTCCACCGTGACCGCCAGGGCCACCGCCGACTTCGCCGCCGCCCCGACCACCCCGGCGGCCACCCCGTCGACCCCGTCGGCGTCCCCGTCGCCGGCCACGCCGGTCGAGTCGGCCTCGCCGTCGGCCCCGGTCGAGAGCCCGGCGCCGTCCACCTCGCCGGCGAGCAGCGGCGGTGGCCTGCCGCTGACCGGTTCGCCGATCGCCGCCGCCGCCCTGGCCGGGGTGGCGCTGCTCGCCTTCGGCGCGGTCGCCGTGCTCCTGGTCCGCCGCCGTCGGGTGCGCTTCACCGCCTGACCCGTTCGTCCCGGCTCCGGCCCCGGCACCCGTGCGGTGCCGGGGCCGGCTGCGTCGGTGGGACCGGAGCGGGGTGTCCGGCCCGGATCAGGCCGGTGGTCGTCCCGCCCGGAGGGTCCGCGTGGGTTGCCGGCGTCGTCCCTGGTGAGAATCAGGTACCGGACCTCGGCGCTCTCCTCCACCCGGCCGGCGATGGTGCCCGCGCAGCCGACACCGGCATCCCCCGGATGGGCGAAAACGGCCGCCGCCCGGTGGACGTCCCAGGGTGCCCGGAACGGCGGCGGGGGAGCCCGCCGGACCTCGGCGCGGGGGTGACGAGTCGATGTGGTGATGTACTGTCGTACCTGCTCAGAGGGGTGCGACCGGGGCACTTCATGATCTTTTCTCAAGTATCGGCGACGTGGCGGCCAACTAACGGCTTGATAACGGCACCTTCACGGAACCGGCCGATCAGTGTCACAGTGGCAGCACCTCACCCTTGGCGCGAGGCACCCCGCATGTTCCGCCGATCACGACGCCGCTTCTCGAGGCGGCCCGTGATGGTCGAGCCTGCGTGGCGTTCCGCGCGAGGGGTGTGGCCGCCCGGCGAGTCGGCACCCCAGGGGTGTCCCGATTTCTCTGCGGTGAAACCGGTGATCCGTGTCACAGGATCGCCGGAAGGCGTCACCCCATACGTGCGTGAAACCCACGACGGTTCCAGGTTCAGAAAGAGGAGGCCCCTCGGAATGAGAGTCTCGAAGCGGGCGACCGGCGCCCTCGCGGTCGGCGTTGCCGCCGCGCTGGTCGCCACCGGTTGCTCGAGCAGCGAGGGTGGCGACGGCAACGCCGCCGCGACCAAGGACGGCGCGATCTCCGTTCACGGTGTCCAGCCGGAGAACCCGCTGGTGCCGGCGAACACCACCGAGACCGGTGGCGGCAAGATCATCGATGTCCTGTGGACCGGTCTGGTCGAGTACCCGAACGACGGTGGGGCCCCGCGCAACGCGCTGGCGGAGTCCATCGAGACCAAGGACTCGAAGGTCTTCACCATCAAGATCAAGAAGGGTACCAAGTTCCACGACGGTACCGAGGTGAAGGCGAAGAACTTCGTCGACGCCTGGAACTGGGCCGCCTACACGCCGAGCGGCGCCGCGAACGGCAGCTTCTTCGCCGACATCGCCGGCTACGCCGACGTCACCTCCGAGGACCCGGACGCCGAGGGCCCGCAGAAGGCCCCGGAGCCGAAGGCCAAGACGATGTCCGGCCTGAAGGTCGTCGACGAGCAGACCTTCGAGGTCACCCTCTCCGCGCCGACCGCGGTCTTCCCGACCAAGCTCGGCTACAGCGCCTTCATGCCGCTGCCGGACGCGTTCTTCACCCAGAAGGCCGAGGACTTCGGCAAGAAGCCGATCGGTAACGGCCCGGTGAAGTTCGTGGCTTGGGAGGACAACGTCCAGATCAAGCTCACCCGCTTCGAGGACTACACCCTGCGCGACAAGGTGAAGGTCAAGGACGTCACCTTCAAGCTCTACCAGAGCGAGGACGCGGCCTACGCCGACCTGCTCTCGAACAACCTGGACTTCATGGAGGTCCTCCCCACCGCGGCGCTGGCCGGCGACAAGTGGAAGACGGACCTGGGCGAGCGGGCCCGTTCGACGGTCACCCCGACGACGGCCTTCATCGCCTTCCCGATCTACGACAAGCGCTTCCAGAACCCGAAGCTGCGCAAGGCCGTGTCGCTGTCGATCAACCGGCAGGACATCTCCGACAAGATCTTCTTCGGCACCCGCAAGCCGGCTGACAGCTGGGCCAACCCGCTGACCCCGGGCGCGCCGTCCGGCAACTGCACCGCCTGCAAGTTCGACGTCGCGCAGGCCAAGCAGCTGCTCCAGGAGGCCGGTGGCTTCCAGGGCGAGATGGTCTTCTACTACAACGCCGACTCCAGCCACAAGGACTGGATGGAGGCCGTCGCGCAGCAGGTCAAGACCAACCTCGGCATTCAGGCTCGCGCCGAGGGCGTGCCGACCTTCGCGGTCTTCCGCCAGAACATCAACGCCCACAAGATGACCGGTCCGTACCGTGCCGCCTGGCAGCAGGACTACCCGGACATCGAGAACTGGGTGAACCCGCTCTACGTCAAGGGCGGCTCCTCGAACGACGGTCTGTACAGCAACACCGAGGTCGACGCCATGGCCAAGGCCGCCAGCGGTGCCCCGAGCCTCGAGGCCTCGCACCAGCAGTTCGCCGAGGTGCTCAAGAAGGTCGACGCCGACGTGCCGACCATCCCGGTGTACTTCTACGGGCAGCAGTCGGGCTTCTCGGAGAAGATCAAGAAGCTCGAGCTGACCAACGTCGGCGAGCTGGACCTCTCCTCGGTCGAGCTCTGATCCGAACGGTCTGACCCCGGGTCGGGCTCGCCACATCCGGTGGGCCCGACCCGGGGCCGTTCCGCGAGCGGGTGTTACAACATCCTCCCTCGCACTTGTCTCCATCGTGTCGGCCGTCCGACGCGCCCCCTGTCTGGAGGACCACCCCATGGGCCGTTATCTGGTGAGACGGCTGCTCCAACTCGTGCCGGTCTTCCTCGGCACGACGTTCCTGATCTACTGGCTCGTCTGGTCCGTGCCCGGCGACCCGTTCGCCGGCAAGTGCGGTGAGCGCCGCTGCCCGGACGAGTACATCGCGACCCTGACCGAGAAGTACCAGCTCGACCAGAGCATCTTCGTGCAGTACGCCACCTACATGAAGAACCTCCTCCAGGGGGACTTCGGTACGACGTACAGCGGTCGGTCGATCAACGACATCATCGCGACGGCGTACCCGAACACGCTGAAGCTGGCCCTCGTCGCCCTGGCGATCGAGGCGATCATCGGCCTCACCGCGGGTGTGCTGAGCGGCCTGCGTCGCAACGGCTTCCTGGACAACCTGGTCCTGGTCTCGTCGCTCTTCCTGATCGCGCTGCCGGTCTTCGTCGTGGGCTTCGTGCTCCAGTGGACGTTCGGCGTGCAGTGGGGCATCGTCAGGGCGACCGTCTCCGCGGAAATGCCGTTCTCCGAGCTGATCATTCCGGGCTTCGTGCTGGGCAGCGCCTCGATGGCGTACATCGCGCGGGTGGCGCGGACGAGCATCGCCGAGAACCGGCGGGCCGACTACGTGCGCACCGCGATCGCCAAGGGTCTGCCGATGCGCCGGGTGGTCGGGGTGCACCTGCTGCGCAACTCGCTGATCCCGGTGGTCACCCTGCTCGGCACCGACCTCGGCGCGCTGATGGGTGGCGCGATCATCACCGAGGGCATCTTCGGCATCAACGGGATCGGTCGACAGGTCTACCGGTCGATCGTCACCAAGGAGAGCGCTACCGTTGTCTCCATCGTGGTGGTGCTGGTGCTGGTCTACCTGCTGATGAACCTGCTGGTCGACCTGCTCTACGCCGCCCTGGACCCGAGGATCCGTTATGAGTGACCCGTCTGCCGCGTCGATCGTCAGCACCCCCCGGCCGGAGCAGCCGACCGAGATCGGTGCCCCCACCAACGCCGGGCTGCCGGAGAGCGCCCGCAAGGAGAAGCCGCGCGGCCTGCTGGGCGACGCCTGGCGCGACCTGCGCCGCAAGCCGCTCTTCTGGATCTCCTCCGCGTTCATTGTCCTTTTTGTGGTGATGGCCGCCTTCCCGTCGCTCTTCACCTCCGGTGACGCCGTGAACGGGTCGCTCTCGCGCAGCCTCGGCAAGCCCTCGTCGGAGGCCCTCTTCGGCTACGACGTGCAGGGCCGGGACGTCTTCGCCCGGACCATCTACGGCGCCCGCGCCTCGATCCTGGTGGCCCTGCTCTCCGTCATCGGCACCATGTTGATCGGCGGGATGATGGGCATCATCTCGGGTTACCGGGGTGGCTGGGTGGACGCGCTGCTCTCCCGGATCGCCGACGTCTTCTTCGGCCTGCCGTTCGTGCTCGGCGCCATCGTCATCCTGACCACCTTCAACGGGTCGGGCACCAGCAACAGCGTCTGGCAGATCGAGGGCCTGGTCATCGCCTCCCTGGTCGTGCTGAGCTGGCCGGTCGTGATGCGGCTGATGCGCTCCTCGGTGCTGGCCACCAAGCAGGCGGACTACATCGTCGCCGCCCGGGCGCTCGGCGCGGGCACCGGCCGGATCATCCTGAAGCACCTGCTGCCCAACTCGCTGGCGCCACTGCTGGTGTACTCGACGATCATGGTGGGTTCGTTCATCGGCGCCGAGGCGACGCTGTCGTTCCTGGGGGTCGGGCTGAAGAGCCCGGTGGTCTCGTGGGGCATCATGATCAGCGAGGCGCAGAACTACCTCCGGGTCGCGCCCAACCTGCTCTTCTTCCCCGCCGCGTTCCTCGTCACCGCCGTGCTGAGCTTCGTCATGCTCGGTGAGGCCGTCCGCGAGGCCCTCGATCCGAAACTCCGCTAGGGGAGATTGAGTTGTCCGACATTCTCGTGTCCGAGCAGTCCGCGCCCGGCGCCGACGGATCCGGCCGCCCGTCCGGCCGGCTGCTCGAGGTCGACGACCTGCGGGTGGAGTTCCGTACCCGGGACGGCGTCGCCAAGGTCATCAACGGAGTCACCTACCACGTCGACGCGGGTGAGACCCTCGCCGTGCTCGGCGAGTCCGGCTCCGGCAAGAGCGTCACCGCGCAGACCATCATGGGCATCCTCGACATGCCGCCCGGGTTCGTCACCGGCGGTCAGGTGCGCTTCCACGGCAAGGACATGCTCACCATGTCCGACGAGGAGCGCCGCCGCATCCGCGGCGAGGGCATCGCGATGATCTTCCAGGACTCGCTCTCCGCGCTGAACCCGGTCTTCACCGTCGGGTTCCAGATCGCCGAGCAGTTCCGCATCCGCCGCGGCATGAGCCGCGCGGACGCCAAGAAGCGCGCGATCGAGATGCTCGACCAGGTCAAGATCCCGAACGCCAAGGGCCGGTTCAGCAACTACCCGCACCAGTTCTCGGGTGGTATGCGGCAGCGCGCGATGATCGCGATGTCGCTCGCCCTCGACCCCGAGGTGCTGATCGCGGACGAGCCGACCACCGCGCTGGACGTGACCGTGCAGGCCCAGATCATGGACCTGCTCGGCGAGCTCCAGCGGGAGCGGCGGATGGGCCTGATCCTGATCACCCACGACCTCGGCGTGGTCGCCGACGTCGCGGACCGGATCGCGGTCATGTACGCCGGTCGGATCGTCGAGGAAGCCGACGTGTACGACCTGTACGCCAAGCCGGCGCACCCGTACACCCTCGGCCTGCTCGACTCGATCCCGCGGATGGACGAGAAGGGGCAGGAGCTCCGGACCATCAAGGGCCTCCCGCCGAACCTGATGAACATCCCGCCGGGCTGCCCGTTCAACCCCCGCTGCCCGATGGCGCAGCCGGTGTGCCGGGAGAAGGTCCCCCCGCTGCTGCAGATCGGCGCCGGTCGCGCCAGCGCCTGCCACTTCGCCGAGGAGCTGGTGAACCGTGACTGAGAACATCCTCGAGGTCCGTGACCTGGTCAAGCACTACCCGGTCACCCAGGGCATCGTGTTCAAGAAGACCGTCGGTCACGTCAAGGCCGTCGACGGCGTCTCGTTCGAGTTGAAGGCCGGCGAGACCCTGGGCGTGGTGGGCGAGTCCGGTTGCGGCAAGTCGACGCTGGCCCGGGTCCTGATGAACCTGGAGAAGCCGACCGCCGGCAACGTGCTCTACAAGGGTCAGGACATCTCCAAGCTGTCCGGCGGCGGGCTGCGTCGGCTGCGCCGGCAGATCCAGCTGGTCATGCAGGACCCGTACACGTCGCTGAACCCGCGGATGACGGTCGGCGACCTGATCGGCGAGCCGTTCGAGATCCACCCGGAGGTGGCGCCGAAGGGCAGCCGCCGGGACAAGGTCAAGGAACTGCTCGACCTGGTCGGCCTCAACCCGGAGCACATCAACCGGTACCCGCACCAGTTCTCCGGCGGTCAGCGCCAGCGCATCGGCATCGCCCGGGCGCTCGCCCTGCGGCCCGAGATCATCGTCTGCGACGAGCCGGTCTCGGCCCTGGACGTGTCGATCCAGGCGCAGGTGATGAACCTGCTGGAGAAGCTCCAGGCGGAGCTCGGCCTGTCGTACATCTTCATCGCCCACGACCTGTCGGTCGTGCGTCACCTCTCCGACCGGGTCGCGGTGATGTACCTGGGCAAGATGGTGGAGGTCGGCACCGAGGACGAGATCTACGAGCGGCCGACCCACCCGTACACCCAGGCGCTGCTCTCGGCCGTGCCGGTGCCGGACCCGACGCTGCGGGAGAACAAGGCGATCATCCGGCTCACCGGTGACGTTCCCTCCCCGGTCAGCCCGCCCTCGGGCTGCCGGTTCCGCACCCGCTGCTGGAAGGCGCAGGACGTCTGCGCCGAGCAGGTGCCGCTGCTGGAGATCCGGCCGGGCTCGGACCACACGAGCGCCTGCCACTTCGCCGAGAAGCGGGAGATCGTCGCCACCCACGGCGCGTGACACCCTCCGGACCGCCTGCCGCCGTCGACCCGACGCCGGCAGGCGGTTCGGCGTATCCGGGCGGCTCGCCCGGCCGGCGCCGACCGGCGACGGTCGGGTGGGTCAGGCCCGTCGTGGGCGGCCCCCGGTACGCCTCACAGCGGTCCCCGCCCCGCGCGGAGCAGCAGCAGCGCCAGCTGGGTGCCGTCGGCCCCCAGCTCCCTGCGGAACCGTTCCAGGATCTCCCGCTCCCGGGAGAGCACCAGTCGGGTGCCGCCGGAGGCCATCCGGGTCGCGCCGACCTGCTGGGAGAGGCCGGCCCGCTCCTGCCACAGCTCGATCAGGGTGCGGTCGATCTCGTCGATCCGCTCCCGGATTGCCACGATCCGTTCGGCGGCGGCCGCGTCCTCGGTGCCGGTCCGGGCGTCCACCGGACGGGCCGGGGCGGCGGACGCCGCCACCTGCGGGTTGGAGTCGCCCTCCGGCCGGGACTGCGTCACGCTGCCGCTCTGCTCCGCCACGTCTGTCATCATCGCCGTACCCCTCGGGTGTCGGGCCCGGTGCCCGGATCCCGGGACGAAAAAGCCCCGGGCTCTCCGAGCCCGGGGCTTTTCGCAGGTCTGTCGATCAGGCGCGACCTACGGCTGCCGGACTCCCGGTGCCGTAGTAAAAGTAGAAGCGCTGACCGAACACGCCGTCGAGTATGCCGCGCGGGGCGCGACCCCCGCAAGCAATCCCGTCAGCCGAGGCGGGTGATGCGGTCGGCCGGCCCCGGGGCGACCGGTGCGGCGGCGAGGTACGCGATCAGCGCGTCGACGTCGAAGCCCCGCGCCGTGGTCCGGCCGGTGCCCGCCGTCAGCTCGGTGAAGCCGTCCCCGCCGTTGGCGAGGAAGTCGTTCGTGGTGACCCGGTAGTCGGCCGCCGGGTCGACCGGGGCGCCGTTCAGCGCGAGCGCGCTGACCCGGGAGCCGGCCGGGGCGGTGCTGTCGTACGAGTAGGTCAACCCGGCGGAGACCTGGAGGATCCGCTGGGTGGTCTGCCCGTTGAAGCCGACGAACTGCTGCTCCAGCACGTTGCGGAGCTGGGCTCCGGTGAGGGTCTGGGTGACCACCAGGTTGTTGAACGGCTGGACGGTGAACGCCTCGCCGTAGGTCACCTCGCCCGGCGCCTCGCCGCCGGGCGACGCCCCGTACGACAGGGAGGCCCGGATGCCGCCCGGGTTCATCAGCGCGACCTGCGCGCCGTCGCCCCTGGTGTACGCCAGCTGCGCGTCGGCGATCACGTCACCGAGCGGGCTCTCGCCGTTCGGGCGGGCGTCCCGGACGATGTCCGCCGAGATCCGGCCGACCACCCGGTTGGCGATCGGCGCGACCGCGGCCCGGTACTTGTCGGCGAGCGCCTTGGCGCCCGGGTCGACCAGCTCCGGGTTGCGGACGTAGACGCCGGGGGCGCTCTGCTGCCAGGTGCCGTCGGCGTTGCGGACGCCGTTCTCGACGACCACGTTGCGGGCGGAGATGCCGGTGAACCGGCCGCTGTCCCGGTCCAGCGAGTAGTCGATGTCGGTGACCAGTTGGCCGTTGCTGCCGGCGCTGGTGACCACGCTCCGCGCGCCCGAGGAGTTCGGCAGCGAGCAGGAGTAGAAGCGGTGCGTGTGCCCGGAGACCACCAGCCCGAACTCCGGCCGCAGGCCGCGCACGATGTCCACCACCGGGCCGGAGAAGTTGGCGCAGTCGGAGACGCCCGGGGGGCTCGGCGGGGGCGACTGGGCGCCGCCCTCGTGCACCAGCAGCACCATCGCGCGGACGCCGAAGAGCTTGAGCAGGCCGCCCCACCGGTTGGCGGTCGCCACCTCGTCCCGGAACTCCACCGAGGTGATGCCGGCCGGGTTGACGATGCCGGGGGTGCCCTCGAGGGTGACCCCGACGAAGCCGACCGGTACGCCGTCGACGAAGCGGACGTCGACCGGCGGCAGGATCGGCAGCCCGGTCTTCTTGCTGATCGTGTTGGCGGCCAGGTAGGTGAACCTCGCGCCGGCGAAGCCGTCGCCGTCGGCGCAGCCGTCGACCGGGTGGCAGCCGCCCTTGTCGATCCGGATCAGCTCGTCGACGCCCTCGTCGAACTCGTGGTTGCCGACCGAGCTGATCTCCAGCCCGATCTCGTCCATCAGTTCGATGGTGGGCTCGTCGTGGAAGGCGGCGCTGACCAGCGGGGTGGCGCCGATCAGGTCACCGGCGCCGACGGTGGTGGTCTCGCGGCCCTCGGCGGTGGCCTCGGCGCGTAGCTTCTTCAGCCAGGTGGCGAGGTATTCCACGCCGCCGGCGGGGGTGCCGTTGACCGTGGCGCCGCTGCCGCCGGGCGGGTCGATGGCGCCGTGGAAGTCGTTGTAGCTCAGGAAGTTGCCCTTGACCTCGCCACCGGTCGCGGCGGCGTAGGAGACGGCGACCGGGGTGAGGGCGGTCGCCGGGTCGGCGCCGACGGGTTGCGGTCCGGGGCGGCCGGTGCCGGGCAGGGTGGCCACGACGGCCAGCGCGAGGGCCGGTACGGCGAGATGGCGCAGCACGGCCCGACCGCGCGAGCGCGGTTGACTCATGGTTGTTCTCCCAGGTCCGTTGCGGGGGAGCGGGCGGGGGTTTCACCGTCATCGTTCCCGTTCGGTGACGAACGCGCCAGGGGTGGCGCCGTGACAGGTTTCGTCCCACCTCCGCCGGGCCGGTGACGGTGACCTCGCCCGGGCGTGCGCGGGCGGGAAGTGTCCGGCCGGCGGCATAGACTCGCCGTGCGATGCATCCTCTCTTCGACATCCCCGTGTCCCCGCCCGCGCCCGAGCCGGCCCGTGCCCCGTCGCGCCGGCCGGGGTCCGCCGCCGCGCACCTCGACCCGCAGGCCCTGGTCGAGGGTCTCAACGGCCCCCAGCGGGACGCGGTGACCCACGCCGGCTCGCCGCTGCTGATCGTGGCCGGTGCGGGCTCCGGCAAGACCCGGGTGCTCACCCACCGGATCGCCTACCTGCTCGCCGCCCGGGACGTGCATCCGGGCGAGATCATCGCGATCACCTTCACCAACAAGGCCGCCGGTGAGATGAAGGAGCGGGTGGCCCACCTGGTCGGGCCGCGCGCCCGGCTGATGTGGGTGTCGACCTTCCACTCCGCCTGCGTACGCATCCTGCGCGCCGAGCACGAGCACGCCGGGTTGAAGTCGACCTTCTCGATCTACGACGCGGACGACTCGCGCCGGCTGATGCAGATGGTCGCCCGCGAGCTCGACCTCGACCCGAAGCGCTACCCGGCGCGCGGCCTGGCCGCCCAGGTCTCCAACCTCAAGAACGAGCTGGTCGACCCCGAGGAGTTCGCGACCCGGGCCAAGGGGCCCAACGAGCGGGCGCTGTCGGAGGCCTACACGCTCTACCAGCGGCGGCTGCGCGAGGCGCACGCGCTGGACTTCGACGATCTGATCATGACGACGGTGCACCTGCTGCAGTCGCACCCGCACGTCGCGGAGAGCTACCGTCGCCGGTTCCGGCACGTCCTCGTCGACGAGTACCAGGACACCAACCACGCCCAGTACACGCTGATCAAGGAGTTGGTCTCCGGCACCGAGGGGATCGAGCCGGCGGAGCTCTGCGTGGTCGGTGACGCCGACCAGTCGATCTACGCGTTCCGCGGTGCGACCATCCGCAACATCCTGGAGTTCGAGCGGGACTTCACCGACGCCCGGACGATCCTGCTGGAGCAGAACTACCGCTCCACCCAGACGATCCTCAACGCGGCGAACGCGGTGATCGACCGGAACACCTCGCGCAAGCCCAAGCGGCTGTGGAGCGACGCCGGGGCCGGCGAGCAGATCGTCGGCTACGTCGCCGACACCGAGCACGCCGAGGCGGACTGGGTGGGCCGGGAGATCGACCGGCTGGTCGACGACGGGGAGACCCGCCCCGGCGACGTCGCCGTCTTCTACCGCACCAACGCCCAGTCCCGGGTCTTCGAAGAGGTCTTCATCCGGGTCGGCCTCCCCTACAAGGTCGTCGGCGGGGTGCGCTTCTACGAGCGCAAGGAGGTTCGCGACGCGCTGGCCTACCTGCGCGCGGTGGTCAACGACGACGACACGGTCAGCCTCCGCCGCATCCTCAACACCCCGCGTCGCGGCATCGGCGACCGGGCCGAGGCCTGCGTAGAGGCGCTCTCCAGCCGGGACCGCATCTCCTTCGGCGCCGCGCTGCGCCGGGCGAAGGACGCGCCGGGCATCTCGACCCGGGCGGCCAACGGCATCGGCGACTTCGTCGCGCTCCTCGACGGCGCGCGGGAGCTGGCCGAGACCGGCACCCCGGAGGAGGTGCTGGAGGCGCTGCTGACCCGCTCGGGCTACCTGACCGAGCTGGAGGAGAGCCTGGACCCGCAGGACGCCGGCCGGGTGGACAACCTCCAGGAGCTGGTCAGCGTCGCCCGCGAATACACCGAGCGGGTCGAGGCGACCGGAGCCGAGGGGGAGCGGGCCACCCTGGCCGGCTTCCTGGAGCAGGTGGCGCTCGTCGCCGACGCCGACCAGATCCCCTCCGACGACCCGGACCATCAGGGCGTGGTCACCCTGATGACGCTGCACACCGCCAAGGGGCTGGAGTTCCCGGTGGTCTTCCTGACCGGCCTGGAGGACGGCGTCTTCCCGCACCTGCGCTCGCTGGGCGACACCCGCGAGCTGGAGGAGGAGCGCCGGCTGGCCTACGTCGGCATCACCCGGGCCCGGCAGCGGCTCTACCTGTCCCGGGCGGTCACCCGCTCGGCCTGGGGGCAGCCGGCCTACAACCCGCCGTCGCGGTTCCTGGAGGAGCTGCCGCCGGAGCTGGTCCGCTGGGAGCGCACCGAGGGGTCGTACACCTCGTGGGCCGGCGGGGGCGGCGGCGTCGGTGGCCGCGCGGACCGCGCGCCCGGCGGGCGTGGCGGCTTCGCCGGGGGTACGCCGAAGGCGGCGCAGCTGGCCAAGCGGCTCGGCGTCGACGGCAGCCGGTTGGCCACCGCCAGCGAGCTGCCGCAGGGCCCGAAGGTGTCCGCCGGTGACCGGGTCAACCACCAGCGGTACGGGTTGGGCCGGGTGCTCGCGGTGGAGGGGCACGGGCCGGGCGCGCGGGCGCAGATCGACTTCGGTGACCAGACCATGTGGCTGGTGCTCCGGCACGCCCCGATCGACAAGCTCTGACGACGGAGGGGCCCGACCCGGCACAGCCCGGGTCGGGCCCCTCTTCGCGTCGCCGTGGCTCAGCAGCCCACTCTGAGGCCCCGGGCGCGCAGGAACGGGCCCGGGTCGATCTGGTTCCACATCTGGCCCTGGTGCACCTCGAAGTGCAGGTGCGGGCCGGTGGAATCGCCGGTGGAGCCTTCCAGGCCGAGGGTCTCCCCGGCGCCGACCTTCTCACCGACGCTGACCTTCGCGGTGCTCAGGTGCGCGTAGTGGGTCAGGTAGCCGTTGCCGTGGTTGACCACGACCGAGATGCCGTAGCCGTCGCCGACGTCGCCGGCCTTCTCCACGGTGCCGCGGAAGGCGGCGCGGACCGGCGTGCCGGCGGGCATCGCGAAGTCGATGCCGGCGTGCAGCGTGCCCCACCGCGGCCCGTAGCAGGAGGTGATCTCGGCGCCCTTCATCGGCATGACCCAGGACGGTCTCGGCTTCGCCGTCCTGGTGGCGGTCGGCCTCGGCGTGCGCGTGGCCTTGCGCGAACGGGTGGCCGACGGGCCGGGGGTCGGGTCGGCCGTGGTGTGGCTGGGCCTGGCCCACGGGCGGTCCGGGGTGGCCGACTCGCGGGTGGAGCGGTCGGCCCGGTCGGCGGCCTCGGCGCGGGTCCGGGCGTCGAGGGCGACGGCAGTGGGGGTGGGGGAGTCCTCCCGGTCGAGCACGACGGTCGAGACGCCGACGAGGCCGAGGCCGACCAGCGCGACCGCGCCGAGGACGAGGCTCCGTCCTCCGGGCCGGCGCCGCCCGTGCCGGGCCGGGACGGACAGGGTCTTCTCGTTCGGGGTGTTGCTGTCTTCCTGCACGACGGACCTTCAGTCTGGGGGGCGGGGACCTGCCCATCCTGGGTGTCGGCCGGGTCGTCGGCGGGTACGGGTGCGGGTGGGCGACCGACGGACGCCGGGGCCGGTGTCATGGTTCCTGCCGCTCTCGGCCCGGACGCCCCGGATCGTCATCCTGTCGGCCTGTGCCCCCGGTCACATCGCTCGGTGTGACCCAGCAGACTTCCGGCAAAGAAGAACCGCCCGGATCGTTCGATCCGGGCGGTCAACGGGCGATACGTAGCGTCAGGAAGCCGCTACCTCGCTGTAATATGCCTCGACTTGCAGCTTGATGTCCACTCCGCGCTCCTGGAGCCACGGCACCGGGTCCAGCGGCTCGCCCTTGACATGGATCTCCAGGTGGAGGTGGGAGCCGTACGAGTGGCCGGTGTTGCCGACCAGTCCGAGCTGGTCGCCGGCCTTGACCTGCTGCCCCTCCTGGACGCTGACCGACTGGGAGTGGCCGTAGATGGCCTCGCTGCCGTCCGCGTGCTGGACGATCACGGCGTAGCCGTAGCCGCCGAACCAGCCGGCCTTGGTGACGGTGCCCGAGTGGATGGCGACGTACGGGGTGCCCTCCGGCGCGACCAGGTCGATGCCGGTGTGCAGCTTGCCCCAGCGCATGCCGTACGGGGAGTTGAAGTCGTAGCCCTGCAGGGGCAGCAGCCACGGGTCCTGCTCGGTGGAGCTGACCTGCGCGTCCCGGTTGGTGTCACGGGTGGCGCGGTCGGCCGCGTCGGCGCGGGCCGCCACGTCCTGGTTGGTGATCGACGCCTGCTTGAGCTCGTCGAGGACCGACGGGCTGACGCTCTTGGCGTCGGGCATCGCGCCCGCGCCGAGCGCGACGATGCCGGCGCCGACGAACGCGGTGGTGACGACTGCGGCGTAACGGCTCCGCGGGGGGGTGGGTACGCGGCGGCGACCGCGATATCTATCGGGCTCAGACGACAGGCGCTGGCGCACGCACACCCTCCGTTGTCGGGGATCCGATGCGGTCGGCCGGCGTCCGGGGAAAGCCCCGGTGAACGTCGGTCGGCCGCGTCGTCACCCGTCGGTGGACCTGATGACAACCGTGGACACGTTAGCCGTCCGCCGCTCCCGTCACAAGCGCAACCGCCGAAACGTCGAGTCTTTCTGTCCCTTTCCGTCCTTCCTTGTCATAGCTTGGGGCACCGGACGGCTGTCCCTGCAACTGCCCGTTCGTTGCCCAGAGTGACCGATCGGCGGAGGTGTCCGCCTTTTCGCGGGGCTGGCCGGGAGGTAAGGGTGCGGGGCGGATTTCCCGCCCCGCGCCGGGCGGGTTACCGTTCGTTCAGGTGATAGCCGCGGAGCCCGCGAAAGGTGTGCTGATGAGCTCTCGTATCCGGGTCGTCGTCGCGAAGCCGGGCCTCGACGGCCACGACCGCGGCGCCAAGGTGGTGGCGCGCGCACTCCGCGACGCCGGCATGGAGGTCATCTACACCGGCCTGCACCAGACGCCGGAGCAGATCGTGGAGACCGCCATCCAGGAGGACGCGGACGCGGTCGGGCTCTCCGTGCTCTCCGGCGCGCACATGACGCTCTTCCGCCGGGTGCTGGAGCTGCTCGGCGAGCGGGACGCCCGCGACATCGTCGTCTTCGGTGGCGGCATCATCCCGGACGCCGACATCCCCGAGCTGGAGCAGCTCGGCGTCGCCAAGATCTTCACCCCGGGCGCGACCACCGGGTCGATCGTCGAGTGGGTCCGGGCGAACGTGGCCCAGGCCGTCGCCTGACCCACCCCCGACGTACCGAAATGGCGGTGTCCCGAACCGGGACACCGCCACCTCGCTGTTCTAGGGTCGATCACGGCGTGGGCCGGACCCCGGACAGGGGGAAGGGCCGGACGCACCCCTCACACGCCCGGCCCTTCTATGCACGATGCCCCGCCGCCACCCCTCGACCGACAGGGCATCGGCCGCTCCCGTCTTCGCGCTGTTCAGCGCTCCGACATCAGACTCAACGACGCCCCCACGGTGGGGTTACGCGGCTTGCGCGACAACCTCCGCCGCGGCCCGCGGGCCCGGCGGGTCGCGCCCGACGCGCTGTGCATTACCGCACACCGTGCACCCGCTCGGTTGCCTGCGGTGCCCATCTCGCTAGGCTGCCGCCAACGGCCTGTTCCAACTGTTGGCAGGCGTCAAGGAAGTTTCCACAACGCTGGTGAGCGGCGCGACGGCGCGCCGCGGAGACGGGACGGGACGCGCAATCGTGGACCTGTACGAGTACCAGGGGCGGGACCTGTTCGAGCGGCACGGGTTGCCCGTGCTCGCCGGCGGCGTCGCCACTACCCCGGAGGAGGCCCGCGCGATCGCCGAACGCCTCGGCGGTCGGGTGGTCGTCAAGGCGCAGGTGAAGGTCGGTGGCCGAGGCAAGGCCGGCGGCGTCAAGCTGGCCGAGGGCGCGGAGGAGACGGTGGCCCGCGCCACCGACATCCTCGGCATGGACATCAAGGGTCACACCGTCCACAAGGTCATGATCACCGTGACCGCGGACGTGGCCGAGGAGTACTACTTCTCCTACCTGCTCGACCGGGCGAACCGCACCTTCCTCTGCATCGCCAGCGTCGCCGGCGGCATGGACATCGAGCAGGTCGCCGCCGAGACCCCCGACAAGGTGGTCAAGGCCCCGATCGACGCCGTCAAGGGCGTCGACGAGGCGAAGGCCCGCGAGATCGTGACCGCCGCCGGCTTCCCGGCCGAGGTCGCCGACCAGGTGGTCGACGTCGCGGTCGGGCTGTGGAAGGCGTTCGTCGCCGAGGACGCCACGCTGGTCGAGGTGAACCCGCTGGCGAAGACGGGCGACGGCGAGCTGCTGCTGCTCGACGCCAAGATCACGCTGGACGAGAACGCCGCGTTCCGGCACCCGGACCACGAGGCCCTGGTCGACCAGGCCGCGGTGGACCCGCTGGAGCAGGCCGCCAAGGAGAAGGACCTCAACTACGTCAAGCTCGACGGCGAGGTCGGCATCATCGGCAACGGCGCGGGCCTGGTCATGTCCACTCTCGACGTGGTGGCCTACGCGGGCGAGCGGCACGGCGACGTCAAGCCAGCCAACTTCCTCGACATCGGCGGTGGCGCGAGCGCCGCGGTGATGGCCAACGGTCTGGAGATCGTGCTCTCCGACCCGTCGGTCAAGAGCGTCTTCGTCAACGTCTTCGGTGGCATCACCGCCTGCGACGAGGTCGCCAACGGCATCATCCAGGCGCTGGCCCTGCTCGAGCAGCGCGGCGAGAAGGTCACCAAGCCGCTCGTCGTCCGCCTCGACGGCAACAACGCCGAGGCCGGTCGGGCGATCCTCGACAGCGCGAACAACCCGCTCGTGCAGCGGGTCGACACCATGGACGGCGCGGCCGAGCGGGCCGCCGAGCTGGCAGCTGCGGGGGTCTGAACATGGCTATCTGGCTGACCAAGGACTCGAAGGTCATCGTTCAGGGGATGACCGGTTCCGAGGGTTCGAAGCACACCCGGCGGATGCTCGCCGCCGGCACCAACGTCGTCGGCGGCGTCAACCCGCGCAAGGCGGGCCAGACCGTCGACTTCGACGGGACCGAGCTGCCGGTCTTCGCCTCCGTCGCGGACGCGATGAAGGAGACCGGGGCCGACGTCACCGTCATCTTCGTGCCGCCGCAGTTCACCAAGGGCGCCGTGGTCGAGGCGATCGACGCCGCGATCCCGCTGGCCGTGGTGATCACCGAGGGCGTCCCGGTGCACGACACCGCCGCCTTCTGGGCGTACAACGTGTCGAAGGGCGAGCAGACCCGGATCATCGGGCCGAACTGCCCGGGCATCGCCTCGCCGGGCGCCTCCAACGCCGGCATCATCCCGGCCGACATCACCGGCTCCGGCCGGATCGGCCTGGTCAGCAAGAGCGGCACGCTGACCTACCAGATGATGTACGAGCTGCGCGACATCGGCTTCTCGACCTGCGTGGGCATCGGCGGTGACCCGATCATCGGGACCACCCACATCGACGCCCTCGCCGCCTTCGAGGCCGACCCGGAGACCGACGCCATCGTGATGATCGGCGAGATCGGCGGCGACGCCGAGGAGCGGGCCGCCGAGTTCATCAAGGCCAACGTCACCAAGCCGGTGGTCGGCTACATCGCCGGCTTCACCGCGCCCCCCGGCAAGACCATGGGGCACGCCGGCGCGATCATCTCCGGCTCGGCGGGCACCGCCGAGGCGAAGCAGGCGGCCCTGGAGGCCGTCGGCGTCAAGGTCGGCAAGACGCCGACCGAGACCGCCAAGCTGATGCGGGAGATCATGTCCGGCCGCTGAGCCGGGCGGACCGGCCGCTGGGCGGACGGCTGGACGAACCAGCCGGCCGCCGGGGCGGCCGACAGGGCTACCGAGGGGGTCGACCGGCGACGGTCGGCCCCCTCAGTTGTCGTCCCAGAGCGGGTAGGTGCCGGTGGCCCGCCAGACCGCGGAACCGATGATGTTGATCACGCCGAAGGCGATCGCCAGGTAGCCCAGCACCGGTGACTGGTGGAACCGTTTCGCGTCCCGGATCGACAGGTAACCGAAGACGATGCCGAGGATGCCGCAGCAGAGCAGGCCGGTGATGATGCCGAGCACGCCCCAGAGCGTGGTGCGGTCCCGACCGGCCGCCGGCGGTGGCGGGGGCGGCGGGTACGGAGCGTTCACGGCTTCCTCCCAGCGGTCGGTGCCGCGACTTCGGTCGCGTCCTGCGCCGAGGCTAGACCGGGTCGGGGCCCTGAAACCGGTGGATCACGGAACTCGCCGGGGCCGCCCGGGGCCGCCGGGCAGCCGCCGGCCGCCCGGCGTGCCAGAGTAGACCCGATGTCCTCGGTCACCCCTGATCAGCCCCGCCGCGCCGGCCCGGTCGTCCGCGCCGACGCCCGACCGACCGACCGTGCCGTGCCGGGCCCCCGGGTGCCGGCCCCCCGCCGGCCGGAGCCGTCGCGCGGCCGCGCGCCGCTCGCTGTGGCCGCCGGGGTCGCCGCCGGCTGGGCCGCGCTCACCTCGTACCTGCCGGTCGCCCTGGTGCTGGGGCTCGTCCAGCTCAGCGAGGACGCCGGCTCGGTGACCGGCGCCCTGCGCGCGGGGCTCGCCGGCTGGCTGCTCGGCCACGGGGTGCCGCTGGAGACCGGCGCCGGCCCGCTCGGCCTCGTCCCGCTGGCGCTCAGCGGGCTCGCGTTCTGGCGGCTGACCCGGGCCGGCGTGCACACCAGCCGGGCCATCGGCGCCCGCGGCGGCCGCTCACCCCGCCAGGCACTCACCGCCGCGGGCGCGGTCGGCGTCGGGTACGCGCTGCTCGGCGCCCTCGCCGCGGTGCTGGTCGGCACGGCCGGCCTGAGCGTGTCCCCGATCCGGGCCGGCGGGACGTACGCGATCTTCGGCGCCCTGGCGGCGCTGATCGGCGCGGGCCGCACCACCGGGGTCGCCGGGGTGCTCGCCGCGCGGACGCCGACCGTGCTGCGCGACGGGGTGCGCACCGGACTGGTGGCGGGGCTGCTGCTGCTCGGCGCCGGTGCCGGAGCGGCCGGACTGGCCGTGGCGACCGGCGGGGGAGACGCCGCCGACATGATCGCCGCCTACCGGACGGGGGTCGCCGGCCAGGCCGGCATCACCCTGGTCAGCCTGGCGTACGCGCCCAACGCCACGGTCTGGTCGACCGCCTACCTGCTCGGGCCCGGATTCGCCGTCGGCGCCGGCACCGCAGTCCGCACCAGCGAGGTCTCGGTGGGCGCGCTGCCGGCCGTACCGCTGCTCGCCGGCCTGCCCAGCGGCCCGGCCGACGGGTTCGGCGCCGCGCTGCTCGCGGTGCCGGTGCTGGCCGGCATGGCGGCGGGCTGGCTGCTCGGCCGCCGGCTGCTCCGCCCGGCCGCCCGGCCGGAACCCCCCGCCGCCCGACCCGACCGCACGGAGCTCGGCTGGCCGGCGCTGCTCGGCCCGGCGGCGCTCGCCGGCCCGGTGGTCGGCCTGCTCGCCGGTCTCGCCGCCGCCGCCTCCGGTGGGCCGCTCGGCGGTGGCCGGTTGGCCGAGATCGGCCCGGTGCCCTGGCAGGTGGCGGCCGTGGCGACCGCCGTGGTGATGGCCGGCGCGCTGCTCGGCGCCGCCGCCGCCAAGGTGCTCGACCGGCCCGGCCGCGGCTGACCCGCCCGACCGGGCGTCGTGCGACCTCGGCATGCCGAAGGGGCGCCCCGGGACGACCCGGGACGCCCCTTCGCGTGGCGCCGACTCAGGAGTTCGGCAGGGCCAGGCCGAGGGCGAGCAGCCCGATGTGCAGGATGCCCAGCAGCAGGCCGACGCCGCCGCAGATCAGGCCGGTGAGGGCCTGACCGGGGTTGGTCGCCAGCCCGCGGGTGGCCTTCTGCCGAGCCAGCCCGCCGGTGACCAGCCCCGCGATGCCCAGTGGAATGCCCAGATAGCAGCAGACCAGCGGGATCGAGGCGATGCCCAGGATCATCGACACCAGGCCGAGGGTGTTGTCGCCCTGCTGCGGGTACCCGGCATTCGGATAGATCGGCAGGCCGTACGGCTGCTGGCCGTACGGGTCCGGGTAGGACGGCTGCCCGTACGGCGGCTGCTGCCCGTAATGCTGCTTCGCGACGGCGTACGGGTCGTACGGTTGCTGGGCCCAGGGCGCCTGCGGCGGCGCGTACGGGTCCGGCTGCTGCCCGTACGGCGGCTGACCGTACGGCTGCCCCGGAGCGGGCTGCTGACCGTACGGGTCCTGGCCGGGGTGTCCGGGCTGCATGTCGGGTGCTCCTCGGTCCGGGATCGTCAGTAGCTGCTGCTGGTGCTGCCGCCCATGGCGCCCAGCGCGCCGCCGAAGATGCAGCAGAGCAGGACGATGACGAGCCAGATGCCGCCGATGATGAAGGCCAGCTTCGACCACTTCTTGGACTCGGCCGCGGCAGCCTGCGCGCCGGCGTAGTCACCCTGCTGGAGCAGCGGGTTGACCTTGGAGGCGTTGATGATCGCCGGGATGGCCAGCGGCCAGAAGAGGAAGATGGCGACGATCGACGGCGTCATGTTGTTGTTGATCGGCTGCGGCTGCTGGGGGTTCGGGTAGCCGGGCTGCATCGCGGGGGTGCTCCTCGTCGACATCGGTACGTGTGGCGTACCGGTTCAGTGGTGAAGGGTCACGGCGACGGGCGGGTGCCGGCCACCGGGCGACGGGCAGCGTATCGCGCCGGGGCCACCCGGGAGATCACCCGAATCGTCGCTGCCCGACCGATGGGCGGGCCGACCTGCCCGATAGGGTTGGCCGCGTGACCGAGCCCGCGTCCGTCGCCCGCCTCGTCGTCCTCGTCTCCGGGTCCGGCAGCAACCTCCAGGCCCTGCTCGACGCCGCCGCCGACCCCGCGTACGGGGCCCGGGTGGTGGCGGTCGGCGCCGACCGCGAGGGGATCGCCGGCCTGGACCGGGCGGCCGCCGCCGGGGTGCCGACCTTCGTCGAGCGGGTGAAGGACCACCCGAGCCGGGAGGACTGGGACGCCGCGCTCACCGCGCACGTCGCCGAGCACAAGCCGGACCTGGTGATCAGCGCCGGCTTCCTCAAGCTGGTCGGGCCGCACTTCCTGGCCGCCTTCGGCGACCGCTACCTGAACACCCACAACACCCTGCTGCCGGCGTTCCCCGGCATCCACGGCCCCCGGGACGCGCTCGCCTACGGCGTCAAGGTCACCGGGGCCACCCTCTTCTTCGTCGACGCCGGGATGGACACCGGTCCGATCGTCGCGCAGGTCGCCGTGCCGGTGCTGGACGACGACGACGAGGAGGCGCTCACCGAGCGCATCAAGGAAGCCGAGCGGCGCCAGCTCGTCGAGCAGGTCGGTCGCCTGGTCCGCGAAGGTTGGACCATCACCGGAAGAAAGGTCACGGTTCCGTGAGTTCCACTCAGGACGAGCGCCGCCCGATCAGGCGGGCACTGGTCAGCGTCTACGACAAGAACGGTCTGGTCGAGCTGGCCCGGGCGCTGCACGACGCCGGAGTGGAGATCGTTTCGACCGGTAGCACCGCGTCGACGATCTCCGGCGCGGGTGTGCCGGTGACCCCGGTGGAGCAGGTGACCGGCTTCCCGGAGATCCTCGACGGCCGGGTGAAGACCCTGCACCCGAAGATCCATGGCGGCCTCCTCGCCGACCTGCGCAAGGACTCGCACGCCGCCCAGCTCGACGAGCACGGCATCGCCGGGATCGACCTGCTGGTCTCCAACCTCTACCCGTTCCAGGCCACCGTCGCCTCGGGCGCGTCGCAGGACGAGTGCGTCGAGCAGATCGACATCGGCGGGCCGGCGATGGTCCGGGCCGCGGCGAAGAACCACGCGTCGGTCGCGGTGGTGACCGACCCGGCGGCGTACCCGGCGCTGCTGGCCGCGCTCGCCGAGGGCGGCTTCACGCTCGCCCAGCGCAGGGCGCTGGCGGCGCGCGCCTTCGCCGATATCGCCGAGTACGACGTGGCGGTCGCCGAGTGGTGCGCCCGGGAGCTGGCCCCCGAGGCCGACGGGTGGCCGCGGTTCGCCGGGCTGACCCTGCGCCGGCAGGCGGTGCTGCGCTACGGGGAGAACCCGCACCAGGCCGCCGCCCTCTACGCCGACCCGGCCAGCCCGTCCGGGCTGGCCCAGGCCGAGCAGCTGCACGGCAAGGAGATGTCCTACAACAACTACGTCGACGCGGACGCCGCGTGGCGGGCGGCCAACGACTTCCCCGACCAGCCGGCGGTGGCGATCATCAAGCACGCCAACCCGTGCGGCATCGCGGTCGGCGCCGACGTGGCCGAGGCGCACCGCCGGGCGCACGCCTGCGACCCGGTCTCCGCGTTCGGCGGGGTGATCGCGGTGAACCGGCCGGTGAGCGTCGAGCTGGCCCGGCAGGTCGCGGAGATCTTCACCGAGGTGCTGGTCGCGCCGGAGTTCGAGACCGGCGCCCGGGAGATCCTCCAGGCCAAGAAGAACATCCGGCTGCTGCGGGCACCGGAGTTCCGGCCGCTGCCGGCGGAGTGGCGGCAGGTCACCGGTGGCGTGCTGGTGCAGCTGCGCGACCGGATCGACGCCGAGGGCGACGATCCGGCCAACTGGCGGCTGGCGACCGGCGAGGCGGCCGACGAGGCGACCCTGCGGGACCTCGTCCTGGCCTGGCGGGCGGTCCGCGCGGTGAAGAGCAACGCGATCCTCCTGGCCCGGGACGGCGCCTCCGTCGGCGTCGGCATGGGCCAGGTCAACCGGGTGGACTCGGCGCGGCTGGCGGTCAGCCGGGCCGGCGCGGACCGGGCCCGCGGCGCGGTGGCGGCCTCGGACGCGTTCTTCCCGTTCGCCGACGGCCCGCAGATCCTCATCGACGCGGGCGTGAAGGCGATCGTGCAGCCCGGCGGCTCCATCCGCGACGAGGAGACCATCGCCGCCTGCAAGGAGGCCGGCGTCACGATGTACCTCACCGGCACCCGCCACTTCTTCCACTGATACCGGCTCCGAGCGGCCCCGTCCCCGACCGGGGACGGGGCCGCCGCGTTCCGGCGTTCTTCACCCGTTCGCCGGCCCGCAGGTCCTCGCGGGGCAGGACCAGCATCACGGCGACCCGGATGTGCCGGACCACCCGACAGGTCGTGCGCGACGAAGATGTACGACAGCCCGAACGGAACGTCACCGTCGCCGTCGGCGAACCGTCGGCCGCCCGACATGAGACGATCTGGTCGTGACGGCGACGATCCTGGACGGCAAGGCCACCGCGGCGGAGATCAAGGACGAGTTGCGTACCCGGGTGAAGGCGCTCGCGGAACACGGCGTCACCCCGGGACTGGGCACCGTCCTGGTCGGCGCCGACCCCGGCTCCCAGGCGTACGTCAACGGCAAGCACCGGGACTGCGCCGAGGTGGGCATCGCCTCGATCCGCCGGGAACTGCCCGCCGACGCCACCCAGCAGCAGGTCGACGAGGTGCTCGCCGAGCTGAACGCCGACCCGGCCTGCCACGGCTACATCGTCCAGCTACCGCTCCCCGGCCACCTGGACACCCAGCGGGCGCTGGAGATGATCGACCCGGACAAGGACGCCGACGGCCTGCACCCGGTCAACCTCGGTCGGCTCGTGCTCGGCTACGACGGCCCGCTGCCGTGCACCCCGCGCGGCATCGTCGAGCTGCTCCGCCGGCACGACGTCGCGCTGCGCGGCGCCACGGTCGCCGTGGTGGGCCGGGGCAACACGGTCGGCCGCCCGCTCGGCCTGCTGCTGACCCGACGCAGCGAGAACGCCACCGTGACCCTCTGCCACACCGGCACCCTGGACCTCGTGGCGCACACCCGGGCCGCTGACATCGTCATCGTCGCCGCCGGCGTCCCCGGCCTGCTCACCGCCGACATGATCAGTCCCGGCGCGACCGTCGTCGACGTCGGCATCACCCGGGTGATCGGGCCGGACGGCAAGGGCCGCTACACCGGTGACGTGGACCCGGAGGTCGCCGAGGTGGCCGGCAAGGTGGTGCCGATGCCCGGCGGCGTCGGCCCGATGACCCGCGCCATGCTGCTGACCAACGTGGTGGAGCGCGCCGAGCGCGGCTGACCCGGGCCGAACCGGGCGCGCGTGACATCCGCCCCATCCCGGCGATGGCCGCCGCCCCTGGCCCGATCGGTGCCACGATGACTGATACGGTCCGGAAAACCGACTGGTATCAGGGAGTGGGACGACCATGGGTAAGAAGGTCACTGTCGTCGGGGCCGGCTTCTACGGCTCCACCACCGCACAGCGCCTGGCCGAGTACGACGTCTTCGACACCGTCGTGATCACCGACATCGTGGAGGGCAAGCCGGCGGGTCTCGCGCTGGACCTCAACCAGTCCCGCGCGGTCGAGGGCTTCGAGACCAAGGTGGTCGGCGTCACCACCGGCCCGAACGGCGAGGGCTACGAGGCCATCGAGGGCTCGGACGTCGTCGTCATCACCGCCGGCCTGCCGCGCAAGCCGGGCATGAGCCGGATGGACCTGCTGGAGACCAACGCCAAGATCGTTCGGCAGGTCTCCGAGAACGTCGCCAAGTACGCCCCGAACGCCGTCGTCATCGTCGTCTCCAACCCGCTGGACGAGATGACCGCGCTGGCCCAGCTCGCCACCCAGTTCCCCAAGAACCGGGTGCTCGGCCAGGCCGGCATGCTCGACACCGCCCGGTTCACCAACTTCGTCGCCGAGGCGCTCGGCGTACCGGTGAAGTCGGTGAAGACGCTGACGCTGGGCTCGCACGGCGACACCATGGTCCCGGTGCCGTCGAAGAGCACCGTCAACGGCAAGCCGCTGCGTGAGGCGATGCCGGCCGAGCAGATCGAGGAGCTGGTCGTCAAGACCCGCAACGGTGGCGCCGAGGTCGTCGCGCTGCTCAAGACCGGTTCGGCGTACTACGCCCCGTCGGCCGCCGCCGCCCGGATGGCCAAGGCGGTCGCGGAGGACTCCGGCGAGGTCATGCCGGTCTGCGCCTGGGTCGACGGCGAGTACGGCATCGCCGGCGTCTACCTGGGCGTCGAGGCCGAGATCGGCGCCCAGGGCGTCAAGCGCGTGGTCGAGACCGACCTGGACGCCGACGAGCTGGCCAGCCTGAAGGAGGCCGCCGAGGCGGTCCGCGCCAAGCAGGCCGACGTCGCCAACATGTGATCCACCAGCACCACCCGAAGGGGGCACGCCGGCACACCCGGCGTGCCCCCTTCCGCATCCCCGTTGAGGCGCGGGCGCGGGCGCGCGGCGCGGAGGCGCGGCGCGGGCCGCGAAGATCACGCTCGAACATGGAAGTAGTGGCCTCCTGTCGCCTGGGAGGCCACTACTTCCTGGAACGAGCACGATCTTGCGGATGCCCGGACCGCTCCCAGCGTTGATCAAGAAGTTTGCGTCGGAAACGCGGCCTGGGACGACGCAAACTTCTTGATCAACTCGAAGGTTCGCGGTGCGCGCGGTGCGCGGTGCGGGGGTGCCGGGGGTCAGAGGGGGGTGAAGGGGGTGCCCAGGTGGGGGGTGGCCAGGTGGGTGGGGCCGGGGGTGGTGGCGAGGGTGTGCAGGAGGGTCGTACGGGAGGTGCGGGCGGTCGCCGGGTCCTCCTCGTGGGCGTAGGCCAGGGTGGGGTCGACCAGCTGCACGGCGTGCACCAGCAGGTCGCCGGTGAGCAGGAGCCGTTCGTCGCCGGCGTCGACCAGCACCGACTGGTGGCCGGGGGTGTGCCCCGGGGTGCTCAGCAGGCGTACCCCGGGGGTGAGCGGGGTGTCGCCGTCGACCACCCGGAGCCGGCCGGCGGCGCGCAACGGCGCGACCAGGCCGGCCGGTAGTCCCGGGTTGATGGTCTCCATCACGTCCAGCTCGGCCCGCTGCACCAGGTAGTCGGCGTTCGGGAAGTACGGCCGGCCGGGGGTGCCGGTCACCGCCCAGCCGATGTGGTCGCTGTGCAGGTGGGTGAGGACCACGGTGCCGACGTCGGCCGGGTCGATGCCGGCGGCGGCCAGTTCGGCGGGGAGCCGTCCCGGCACCGGGGCCCAGCTCGCGGCGGGAGACCCGGCCGGGCCGATGCCGGCGTCGACGAGGGTCACCGGCCCGTCCCCGACGCGCAGCGCGAAGCTGCGGAACGGCAGCCACCACTGCCCGTCCGCGGTGACCGACGCCGGATCGCGCCGGTCGGCCTCCCGCCAGTGCGCTTCGGTGGCGTCCGGGAACGCCTCGGTGCGGGATTGGAAGAACGGCCCCTCGCCGTCGGTGAGTGCGGTGACCGTGATAGACCCGAGGTTACGGCTCAGTGGCATCGGGCGATGGTGCCAGTGATCCCCGCGCCGGGCATCCGGTTATCCGCCTCGACCGAGGCCGGCTGGGGGCCGCCGGCGAGTTTCCAGTACGCTCGTACTGCTTGAGCACGTGTCCCCCGAGAGGAGCGCCGGCCGATGGCGAAGATCAAGGTAAACAACCCGGTCGTGGAGCTCGACGGCGACGAGATGACCCGGATCATCTGGAAGCAGATCCGGGAGCAGCTGATCCTGCCCTACCTCGACGTCGACCTCCACTACTACGACCTGTCGATCCAGCACCGCGACGAGACCGACGACCAGGTCACCGTCGACGCCGCCAACGCCATCAAGCAGCACGGCGTCGGCGTCAAGTGCGCGACCATCACCCCGGACGAGGCCCGGGTCGAGGAGTTCGGCCTGAAGAAGATGTGGCGGTCGCCCAACGGCACCATCCGCAACATCCTCGGCGGCGTCGTCTTCCGTGAGCCGATCATCATGTCCAACGTGCCGCGGCTCGTCCCCGGCTGGACCAAGCCGATCATCATCGGCCGGCACGCCCACGGTGACCAGTACAAGGCCACCGACTTCGTCGTCCCCGGCCCGGGCAAGGTGACCGTCACCTACACCCCGGCCGACGGCTCCGCCCCGATGGAGATGGAGGTCGCCAACTTCTCCGGCGGCGGCATCGCCATGGGCATGTACAACTTCGACGAGTCGATCCGGGACTTCGCCCGCGCCTCGTTCCGGTACGGCCTGGACCGCAACTACCCGGTCTACCTGTCGACCAAGAACACCATCCTCAAGGCGTACGACGGCCGGTTCAAGGACATCTTCGCCGAGGTGTTCGAGAACGAGTTCAAGTCCGACTTTGAGGCCGCCGGCATCACCTACGAGCACCGGCTGATCGACGACATGGTCGCCGCCGCGCTCAAGTGGGAGGGTGGCTACGTCTGGGCCTGCAAGAACTACGACGGTGACGTGCAGTCCGACACCGTCGCGCAGGGCTTCGGCTCGCTCGGCCTGATGACCTCGGTGCTGCTCTCCCCGGACGGCCGCACCGTCGAGGCCGAGGCCGCCCACGGCACCGTCACCCGGCACTACCGGCAGTGGCAGAAGGGCGAGAAGACGTCGACCAACCCGATCGCGTCGATCTTCGCCTGGACCCGTGGCCTGGCCCACCGGGGCAAGCTGGACGGCACCCCGGCGGTCACCGAGTTCGCCGAGACCCTGGAGCGGGTCTGCGTCGAGACCGTCGAGGGCGGCCAGATGACCAAGGACCTCGCGCTGCTCATCTCGCGCGACGCCCCGTGGCTGACCACCGACGAGTTCATGGGCGCCCTGGACGAGAACCTGGCGCGCAAGCTCGGCGCCTGATCGCCGTACCGCTTCACCGACCGAGCCCGCCGGCGTCCGCCGGCGGGCTCCGTCGTACCCGGGACCCGGCGGGTCGCGGGGTTCGCGCGGGGGGACGGCCCGACAGGCCGCAAACGGTGGGCGCGGATCGCCCCGGCGTCACCGTCGGGGAGGTGGGTCGTTGAAGCGGGTGGACGTGATGCCAGTCGCGTCCCGAAGGGTTGACTTCGGTCGCCTCGCGGCAAGAGTGCCGACCAGCCAGCCTTCCCGGCTGTCGTGCACAGCCAGCCGTCCCTTCCCTGCGGGGGGCCCTGTCCCGGGCCCCCCGCGCCCTGTTTCCGGGCGCGACGTTCCGCCTCGGCGCGGGGTCAGGCGGCGCGGAGCAGTTCCGCCGCCCGCTCCGGGGCGATGTCGTTGATGAAGACGCCCATGCCGGACTCGGAGCCGGCCAGGTACTTCAGCTTGTCCTTCGCCCGCCGGATGCTGAAGAGCTGAAGATGCAGGTGGCCCAGCTCCCGGTCGATCCGCACCGGCGCCTGGTGCCAGGCCGCGATGTACGGCATCGGCATGTCGAAGAGCGCGTCGAAGCGGCGCAGCACGTCCAGGTAGAGCGGACCGAAGGCGTCCCGCTCGGCGTCGTCGAGCGCCGGGATGTCCGGCACCGGCCGGTGCGGCGCCACGTGCACCTCGAACGGCCAGCGGGCCGCCGCCGGGACGTACGCCGTCCAGTGCTCGTTCGAGGCGACCACGCGCTCCCCGGCGGCGCGCTCCGCGGCGAGCACGTCGGCGTAGAGGTTGCCGCCGCCGGTGCGCTCGGCGTGCCGGCGCGCCGCGGCCAGCAGCGACCGGGTCCGCGGCGTGACGAACGGGTACGCGTAGATCTGCCCGTGCGGGTGGTGCAGGGTCACCCCGATCTCCACGCCCCGGTTCTCGAACGGGAAGATCTGCTCCACCCCGGGCAGCTCGGAGAGCGCCGTGGTCCGGTCGGCGAGCGCCTCCAGCACCAGCCGGACCCGCGCCGGGGAGAGGCTGGCGAACGCGGCGTTGTGGTCGTCGGTGAAGCAGACCACCTCGCAGCGTCCCTGCCCGGGCCGGACCGGCGTGAACGGGGTGATCTCGGCCGGCTCCTCGGTGATCCGCTGGCTCAGCGAGGGGAAGCGGTTCTCGAAGACGGCCACGTCGTAGTCCGGCGCGGGGATCTCACTGAGCCGGTCGCCGCGCGACGGGCAGAGCGGGCACTGGTCCGCCGGCGGGAGGAAGATGCGGGTCTGCCGGTGCACGGCGACCGCCACCCACTCGTCGGTCAGCGGGTCGTACCGCAGCTGGGAGGCGTGCGGGGGAGGGGGCAGCTCGCGGCGGTCGGGCTGATCCCGGACCGCGTCGTCCCGCTCGTCGAAGTAGATCAGCTCGCGGCCGTCCGCCAGCTCCATCGCCGTACGCTTCACTGCGTCGTCCCTTCCGTGGTCGTCCGGCCCGTGCTCGGCACGATCACCAGCTCGCCCACCTTCTCGTCGAGTGTCCGGCACGCCTCGGGTGCCAACCGGTCGTCGGTGATCAGCACGTCCGCCGCGGCGAGCCCGACGATCGAGGAGATGCCGACGGTGCCCCACTTGGTGTGGTCGGCCAGCACGACCAGTCCGTCGGCGGCGGCGACCAGGGCCCGGTCGGTCTCCGCCTCCATCAGGTTGGGCGTGGTGAAGCCGGCCCGTTCGGTGATGCCGTGCACGCCGAGGAAGAGCAGGTCCAGGTGGAGCGAGCGGATCGCCTCGACCGCCAGCGGCCCGACCAGCGCGTCGGACGGGGTGCGCACCCCGCCGGTCAGGATCACGGTCTGGTCGGGGCGCCCGCCGGCGTGCAGGATCTCGGCCACCGGCAGGGAGTTGGTCACCACGGTCAGGCCCGGCACGTCGACCAGCCGGCGGGCCAGCTCGGCGGTGGTGGTGCCGGCGGAGAGGGCGATCGCGGCGCCGGGGCGGACCAGCTCGGCGGCCCGGGCGGCGATGGCGGCCTTCTCGGCGGACTGCCGGACGGACTTGGCGTGGAAGCCCGGCTCGTCGGTGGAGCCCGGGCCGGTGAGCGTCGCGCCGCCGTGCACCTTGGCCAGCAGGCCCTGCTCGTGCAGCGTCTCCAGGTCACGCCGGATGGTCATGTCGGAGACGCCGAACTCGGCGGCGAGGTCGGTGACCCGTACGCCCCCGGCCGCGCGGACCCGGTCGAGGATGGCGTCCTGCCGTTGCCGTGCCAGCACCGCTCCACCCCTCCGGCCGCCCGCGCACTCTCACGCGGTCAAACGTGTTCCAACAAGAATGAACACTAGCGCGCAGGAGTCACCAACGGAAGGAACCCCCTCCCGGGGTGATCAGGCGGACTGCAGCCGCGGCTCCACCCATCCGGTCTCGGTCAGGTGGTGCATCACCGACTGGACCGCCTCGTCGACGCTCAGCTCCGAGGTGTCGATCACCAGCTCGGCGTCGGTCGGCTCCTCGTACGGGTCGTCGATGCCGGTCATCCCGGTGAGCAGGCCGGCCCGGGCCCGCGCGTACAGGCCCTTGCGGTCGCGCCGCTCGCAGACCTCCAGCGGGGTCGCCACGTGGACCAGCAGGAACCCGGCCCCCGCCGCCAGCGCCATCTCCCGGGCCGCCGCCCGCGCCTGGGCGTACGGCGCGATCGGGCAGCAGATGCCGACCCCCCGGTGCCGGGCGATCTCCGCCGCGACCCAGCCGATCCGGCGGACGTTGGCGTCCCGGTCGGCCCGGCTGAAGCCCAGCCCGGCGGAGAGCTCCCGGCGCACGACGTCGCCGTCGAGCAGGGTCACCGTCCGGTCGCCCTGCTCACGCAGCGCGTCCGCCAGCCCCCGGGCGATGGTCGACTTGCCGGAGCCGGAGAGGCCGGTCAGGAAGACCACCAGGCCCCGGTACCGGCGCGGCGGCCGGGCCCGGGTCAGCTCCTTGGCCACCGCCGGTGGGGTGTGCCACTCGGGCAGCGGAAAGCCCCGGTCGAGCAGGTCGTCGATCTCGTCCTGGCTCAGCGCCAGCCGCCGGTTGCGCGGCGGGATGTCCTCCCGCCAGCGCCACTGCCCGTCCCGGTTGTCGTAGGCCAGTTCGCGCGGCACCAGCACCCGCAGCCCGGCGCCGGAGAGCATGCCGTCGGTGGAGAGCAGGTGGGTCACCCCGTACGAGGCGGAGATCCGGGCGCGCAGCAGCGCGTCGCCGATGTCGTCCCGGCCGCGGGGCATCGGCACCACGATCAGGGTGGCCGGGGGCATCCGGTCGCGGGCCGCGAAGACGCTGCGCACCAACGCCTCCGGCGGCAGCGCGCCGACGCCGTCCGCGCCGACCGGGATCATCACCAGCAGGTGGGCGGCGAGGGTACGGGCGGCGTGCGCGATCTGCGCCAGCTGCGGCCGGTGCAGCGGCCGGTCGGCGATCACCCCGAGCACCCGGCCCGGGGGCAGCAGCGCCCGGACCTCCTCCGGGGTGCGGCGCAGCCGCTGGAACGGGCCGTGCCCGCCGTCACCGAGCCGGCGTACCGTGCCACCCACCCCGGCCACGCCCTCGCGGGCCGTCCAGACGTCGGTGACCTCCAGCGCGGCCAGCGGGGCGCCCTCGCCGTCGGTCAGCACCAGGGCCCGGCGCAGCGGATCAGCCGGATCGAGCTTCTCGCCCAGCGCGGCCGGCACCTGGAGGGTCACCGGCACCGGCCACGGCGTGCCGTCGGCCAGCCGGCCCCGGCGCTGCAGCGAGACCAGGTCGGCGCGGGTCATGAAGCCGGTCAACGGGGCGTACGCCCCGGTCAGCAGCAGCTCCAGATCGGCCAGTTCCCCCAGGCGCGGCAGGTACGCCGGAGCGTCCCGAAGCACCTCGTCGGGCAGCACCCAGCCGTTGCTCATCCGCACCCCTCACTCGCCGACCGGCACACAGTTTCTCAGTCGACCGGCGATCGGTCGAGAGCGCCACTCCACTGGTGTCGGTCGGGCTTGGTCGCGGGGTCAGCCGACCGGGGTCAGCGGGGCGGCCCCGAACGACACCGAGAACCGCTTGCACCAGATCGAGACGCTGGTCAGCCCGGTCAGGTCAGTGCCGGCCGGGACGGCGTACGCCTGGTCGCCGCGGTTGCCCTTCAACCGGCCCAGCTCCACCCACCGGCCGTCGTCGAAGACGCCCCAGCCGGCCCGGCCGGTGCGGACCGGCTGGTCGGTCAGCCAGACCCGCAGGTCGGGACCGTTGGAGGTGTCCAGCCCGACCAGCTCCAGCCGGTGTCCGCCGTCGGCGCCCCGGACGATCCGGGCGGCGCCGGAGGTGTCGTGCTCGTGGGTGACGAAGTCGCCCCGGCTGACCAACGTGGGTCCGGCCGGCGCCGCAGCCGTCGCCGTCGGCGTCGTGGCGCCGGTCGACGGGGTGGCGCCGGTCGACGGGGTGGCGCCGCCGTCCACCTCGGTCAACTCCTCGCTGACCCGGGTGTCCGTCACCGCCTTCCACGGCTGGAACCAGTAGAGCCCGAGGGCCGCTCCGGCGCCGAGGACGGCGACGGCGACCCAGGTCAGCGGGGTGCGAAGCAGACGGGAGATCACCCGTCCAGTCTCCCGGGCCGCCGGCTCGGGGCACCGCACCGGCGGCCTTACGAACTTCTTACCCCTACTGGCGACATCAGGGGCGTGCCTGATGCGTACGGGTGCGTCCACTTCCTACGCTGTGACTCGTGACACTGATAGCGACCGAGTCGCTGACCAAGACGTACGGAGGCCGGGTCACCGCGTTGGCCGACCTCACCGTCGAGGTCGAGCCGGGGATCATCGGCCTGGTCGGCGCCAACGGCGCCGGTAAGTCCACTCTGATCAAGATTCTGCTGGGTCTGCTCGCGCCGACCAGTGGACGGGTCTCCGTGCTCGGCCTCGACCCGACCACCGATCCGGGGGCGGTCCGGGCCCGGGTCGGCTACATGCCCGAGCACGACGCGCTCCCGCCCGACCTCTCCGCCGCCGAACTCGTCACCCACCTGGGCCGGATCAGCGGCCTGCCCCGCACGGTGGCCCGCGAGCGGGCCTCCGAGGCGCTGCGCCACGTCGGCCTCCACGAGGAGCGGCACCGCGCCGTCGGCGGCTACTCCACCGGCATGAAGCAGCGGGTGAAGCTGGCCCAGGCCCTGGTGCACGACCCGGACCTGCTGCTGCTCGACGAGCCCACCAACGGCCTCGACCCGGCCGGACGCGACGCCATGCTCGCCCTGATCCACCGGATCGGCACCGAGTTCGGCATCTCCGTGCTGGTCTGCTCGCACCTGCTCGGCGAGGTGGAGCGGATCTGCGACACGCTGGTGGCCATCGACGGCGGCCGGCTGCTGCGCGCCGACCGGATCGACGCCATGACCTCGGCGACCGACGTGCTCGCCATCGAGGTCAGCGAGGGCACGGACGACCTGGCGGCCCGGCTCGACGCGCTCCACCTGCCGGTGACCCGGGACGGCCGGATGCTGCTCGTCCCGCTCGCCGACGAGGCGACGTACGACCTGATCCTCAATGCGGTCGCCGAACTGGACCTGCCCCTGCACCGGCTGGACCAGCGCCGGCACCGGGTGGCCGAACTCTTCGCCACGAGGGAGCCCAGCCATGTCTGAGCCGACCGGCGTCATCCACGACATCGGGTACCAGCGCTACACCGGCCCCCGGCTGGGCCGCCGGCACGTCTTCGGCGCGCTCTACCTGCACGGCCTGCGGACCGTCTTCGGGTTCGGGCGAAGCGCCAAGGCGAAGATCTTCCCCTGGCTGGTGGTCGCGATCGTCACCGTGGTGGCCGCCGGGGTGACCGCGGTACGCACCCAGATCGGCGAGGTGGTGATGACGTACGCCCAGTTCGCCGACGCGATGAGCTGGCTGGTCATCTTCTTCGTCGCGGTGGCCGCCCCCGAGCTGGTCTCCCGTGACCTGCGCAGCGGCGTGCTGCCGCTGTACTTCTCCCGGCCGCTGCCGCGCGGCGACTACGCGCTGGCCAAGCTGCTGGCCCTGGTCTCCGCGCTCTGGCTGCTGCTCGGCGGCCCGCAGCTGGTGATGTTCCTCGGCGCCGCGTTCACCACCGGCAACGGGATGCGCGGCGTCTGGGACGAGCTGCTCGACCTGCTGCCGGGGCTGCTCTACGCCGGGCTCTGGGCGGCGGTCTTCGCCTCGATCGGCCTGCTGGTCGCCTCGATCACCGGCAAGCGGGCGTTCGCTGCCGGCGGCATCGTGGCGGTCTTCCTGATGACCACCCCGATCGTCGGCACGCTGTCGATCATGCCGTCCCGGACGGTGAACGAGCTGGCCCTGCTCGCCTCGCCGTCCACCCTGGTGCAGGGCGTCGGCATGTTCACCCTCGGCGACCTGCTGGTGCCCGCCGGCGAGGCCGACCGGATGATCGGCGACTTCGGCCCCGTCTACATCCTCGCCGCTGTGCTGCTGGTGGCCGGCTGCGTCGCCCTGCTGCTGCTGCGATACCGGAAGGTGGCCGCCCGATGACCACGCTCAGCGCCGGCGCCCCGCCGGTCGCCGTCTCCAGCACCCTCGACCTCGCCGGCGTCTCCCGCTGGTACGGCAACGTGGTGGCGGTCAACGACGTCACCATGCGGCTCGGTCCCGGGGTGACCGGCCTGCTCGGCCCGAACGGCGCCGGCAAGACCACCCTGCTGCACATGATGGCCGGGTTCCTCGCCCCGTCCCGGGGCGCGGTCACCCTGGACGGCGAGTCGACCTGGCGCAACCCGGAGGTCTACCGGCGGCTCGGGCTGGTCAGCGAGCGGGAGGCGGTGCACACCTTCCTCACCGCGTACGAGTTCGTGCTGGCCAGCGCGAAGCTGCACCGGCTGCCCGACCCGGCCGCGGCGGCCCGGCGGGCGATCGCCCTGGTCGAGATGGAAGGCGCGCAGGACCGGCGGATCGGGACGTACTCCAAGGGCATGCGGCAGCGCGCGCGGGTCGCCGCGGCGCTGGTGCACGACCCGCAGGTGCTGCTGCTCGACGAGCCGTTCAACGGGATGGACCCGCGCCAGCGGCTGCACATGATGGCGCTGCTGCACTCCCTGGGCGACGCCGGCCGGACGATCCTGTTCAGCTCGCACATCCTGGAGGAGGTCGAGCAGGTCTCCGGCACGGTGCAGGTGATGGTCGCCGGCCGGCTCGCCGCCTCCGGCGACTTCCGGACCATCCGCCGGCTGATGACCAACCGGCCCCACGTCTTCCTGGTCCGCTCCACCGACGACCGGGCGCTGGCCGTGGCGCTGATGGCCGAGCCGTCGGTGTCCGGCGTCGAGCTGGACCGGACCGGCCTGACCGTGAAAGCCGGCGACTACGGGGCGTTCACCCGGGCGCTGCCGAAGTTGGCGCTGACCAACGGCATCCGGGTCCGTCAACTGTTGCCCGAGGACGAGTCGTTGGAGAGCGTCTTCTCCTACCTGGTGGAGGCCTGATGTCGACCGTTACCTGGATCACCGCGCGCGGGCTCTTCGGCCGCCGGCGGTTCCTGCTGCTGCTCCCGTTGCCGCTGCTGCTGGTCGGGCTCGCCGTGCTCTGCCGGGCGCTGGCGGTGCCGGCGGCCGACTGGGGGCCGCCGGTACTGGTCGGTCTCGGCCTGGCCGTGGTGCTGCCGGTGGTGGCGCTGGTGATCGGCACCGGCGTGCTCGGCGCCGAGATCGACGACGGCACCGTGGTGCACATCCTGACCAAGCCGCTGCCACGCTGGCAGATCGTGCTGCCGAAGCTCGCCGTGGCGACCGGGGTCACCGCGGTCACCGTCGCCGTGCCGCTGCTCGTCGCGGGCGCGCTCGCCGAATCGGTACGCCTCGGCCTGGGGCTCGCCGCCGCCGCGGCGCTCGGCGCGCTGGCGTACTCGGCGCTGTTCCTGGCGCTCAGCCTGGTGACCCGGCGTCCGGTCCTGCTCGGCCTGGTCTACGTGCTGATCTGGGAGGGGCTGCTCGGCAACTTCGTCGGCGGCACCCGGGTGCTGTCGATCCAGCAGTGGGTGATCGCCCTCGCCGACCGGCTGGCCCCCACCGAGCTGCTGTCGACGACCGTCTCCGTCCCGGTCGCCGCCGTGCTGACCGGCCTGGTGGCGGTGGGCTTCACCGTGCTGGCGATCGACCGGCTCCGCTCCTACTCGATGGCCGGCGAGACGAGCTGACCGTCGGGCGCGGCGGGTCCGCGACCGGCACCGCGAGGCCCGGTGTGCCGGTGGCACACCGGGCCTCGCGGTCAGGCGGCTGTCAGGTGGTCACGGAGACGGTGACCGTGCCGATGACCACCCGGTGATCGGAGCAGGGACCGCCACAGGTGGTCGGAATGGCGAGAGAGTCGCCGCTGTACGTCCCGGCGATCCGGTCACCTCGGACGAAGATCAGGTCGATCTTCTTGCCCTGGTCGCAGAGCCCCTCGGTGTTGCCGTCGTAGACGGTGGTCTCGCCGTATCCGGGGCACCGGCCGTCGGTGTCGTCGAGTTCCCGGTAGTTGCCGGTGTTGCCACTGTTGTTCGGCGTGTTCAGGCTGGACGAGTACCAGGTGTTCAGCCGCCCGTAGTGCGGCTGCGCGTTGAAGTCACCCGCGATGAGGACGGTGTCACCGGCGGCGGCGAAGTTCTCGAGCCGGCTACGCACCTCGTCCAGCTGGGTCACGTTGATGTTCCGGCCGTTGATCACCGCGTTCGACGGGGTGATGTGTGTCGTGCAGAACCTCAGGTGCGGGCGGGCGGCGAGTGGCGCGCAGAGCAGTTTGCGCCGCTCGCTGGTGCCGTCCTCGGCCAGCGCGTAGCGGTTGGCGGCACCGAGCGGCGCCCGGCTGAAGATGGCGAGCCCGAACGGTTGGCCACCGCACGCGGTGTCGCTGTGCGTCTCGAACCGGGCGAAGTTGGTGTCGTCCTGAGGCCAGCCGGAAGCGAGCAGGTTCGCCTGCACGGCCTTGTACTGGTCCCAGCAGAGTTCGTTGAGTGCGGCGAAGTCGGCGGCCCGGTTCCGGATGGAGTCGGCAAGGGCCGGAATGAGGCCGTCGTTGGTGACGCCTCGGTGGAGGGTCCAGCCGGCGACGTTCCACGTCCAACTGGTGTAGCTGGCGTTGACCGTCGCCGCCCTGACCGGGGCGGCCACCCCGAGGACGACGAGCAGCCCGGCGGCGAGCCCGGCGACGAGTGTGCGAATGCGCATGATCCCCGTATTCAACGTGGTGAATGGTGATCGGAGATCATCGCACGCGTCGGTACCCTCGTCCACCCCGCGACGACCGTGGTCGCTGGCGGCTACGTCCCGCCCGCCTGCGCCTGCTGATTCCTCAGAAGGCGCAGGCGATGACGAGTTCCGGGGTGCGGTCGGGCAGCAGGTCCAGCTTGGCGATCCGGCCGGCCGCCTTGACGTCGTCGGCGACCAGGGTCAACCGGTCCAGCAGGTCCGCCGGGCCGAGCGCCTCGGCCAGCGGCACCTCCGCCTTCATGGAGAGCTTCCGCTCCGACTTGGCCCGGCGCACCTGGCTCAGCGCGTCGGCGGCCAGCCGCAGCAGCTCCGGCTCACCGGGGCTCTGGATCGCCCGGCCCACCTCGTAGGTGGTGGGCCACGTCGCGCGGTGCACCGAGCCGTACCGCCACCAGGACCAGACCTCCTCGGTCACGTACGGCAGGACCGGGGCGAAGAGCCGCAGCTGCACCGAGAGCGCGGTGGCCAGGGCGGCCCGGGCCGAGTCGGCTGCCGGCCCGGTGCCGTAGGCGCGTTCCTTGACCAGCTCGATGTAGTCGTCGCAGAACCGCCAGAAGAACGCCTCAGTGGCCTGGAGCGCCGCCGTGTGGTCGTAGGAGTCGAGGGCGGAGGTGGCGGTGGTGACCACGCCGGAGAGCTCGGCGAGCATGGCGGTGTCCAGCGGGGTGGTCGCCGGGGCGCGCAGGGCGTCCGCGGCGCCCAGCCCGAGGGCGAACTTCGACGCGTTGAGCAGCTTGGTGGCGAGCCGGCGGCCCACCTTCAGCTGCGCGGTGTCGAAGGCCAGGTCCATGCCGGGCCGCCCGTTGGCCGCCCAGTAGCGGACCGCGTCGGAGCCGTGCTGCTCCAGCAGGGCCAGCGGGGTGACCACGTTCCCCTTGGACTTGGACATCTTCTTGCGGTCCGGGTCGAGGATCCAGCCGGAGAGTTCGACGTCCCGCCAGGGCAGCGCGCCGAATTCCAGGTGGGAGCGGAGCACGGTGGCGAAGAGCCAGGTCCGGATGATGTCGTGGCCCTGCGGGCGCAGGTCCATCGGGAAGACCCGGCGGAACAGGTCCGGGTCGGTCTCCCAGCCGCCCACGATCTGCGGGGTGAGCGACGAGGTCGCCCAGGTGTCCAGCACGTCCGGGTCGCCGACGAAACCACCGGGCCGGCCACGTCGGGACTCGTCGAATCCGGGCGGCGGGTCACTGGACGGATCGACCGGCAGCATCGACTCGTCCGGTGTGAGAGGGTGGGCGAAGTCCGGCTCGCCAGCGTCGTCGAGCCGGTACCACACCGGCACCGGCACCCCGAAGAAGCGTTGCCGGCTGACCAGCCAGTCGCCGGTCAGCCCGCCGACCCAGTGGTCGTACCGGTGTCGCATGTGCTCCGGCAGCCAGCGCAGCTCGGCGCCGCGGGCCAGCAGCTCCGCCCGCAGGCGCTCGTCCCGGCCGCCGTTGCGCAGGTACCACTGCCGGGTGGAGACGATCTCCAGTGGCCGGTCGCCGCGCTCGTAGAACTTCACCGGGTGGGTGATCTCACGCGGCTCGCCGACCAGGTCGCCCGCGTCGGCCAGCAGCTGCACCAGCGTCCGCCGGGCGCCGTTCACGGTCTGCCCGGCCAGTGCCGCGTAGGGCTCCGCGGGCACGCCGGCCGGCGGCTCGGGCAGCAGCCGGCCGTCGCGGCCGATCACCACCCGGGTCTCCAGGCCCAGGTCCCGCCACCAGGTCACGTCGGTCAGGTCGCCGAAGGTGCAGACCATCGCGATGCCCGTGCCCTTGGCCGGGTCCGCCAGCGGGTGCGCGCGCACCGGCACCTCCACCCGGAAGAGCGGGGTACGCGCGGTCGAGCCCACCAGGTCCGCGTAGCGCTCGTCGTCGGGGTGGCAGACCAGCGCCACGCAGGCCGGCAGCAGCTCCGGGCGGGTGGTGTCGATCAGCACCTCGCGCCCGTCCGGCCCGGCGAAGCGCAGCCGGTGGTACGCCCCCGGCCGCTCCCGGTCCTCCAGTTCGGCCTGGGCGACCGCGGTGGCGAACCCGACGTCCCAGAGGGTCGGCGCCTCCGCCTGGTACGCCTCGCCCCGGGCCAGGTTCCGCAGGAACGCCCGCTGGCTGGTGGCCCGGGCGACCCGCCCGATGGTGGTGTACGTCAGGGACCAGTCGACGGAGAGGCCGACGCGCCGCCACACCGTCTCGAAGACCTGCTCGTCCTCGGCGGTCAGCTTCGCGCAGAGGTCCACGAAGTTGCGCCGGGAGATCGGCGTGGGGTTCCTCCGGGCCGCCTCGTCCACACCGGCGGCGGGCGGGACCCACGACGGGTCGTACGGCAGCGTCGGGTCGCAGCGCACCCCGTACACGTTCTGCACCCGGCGCTCGGTGGGCAGGCCGTTGTCGTCCCAGCCCATCGGGTAGAAGACCGTCCGGCCGCGCATCCGCTGGAACCGGGCCACCACGTCGGTGTGCGTGTACGAGAAGACGTGCCCCATGTGCAGCTCGCCCGACACGGTCGGCGGCGGCGTGTCGATCGCGTACACGTCGGACCGCTCCTTGGAACGGTCGAACGTGTACGTGCCCTCCTCCTGCCAGCGGCGCGCCCAGGTCTCCTCGAGCCCGTCCAGAGTCGGACGCTCGGGGACGCCGGTGCGGGCCGTCCTCGCCGTGTCGGTCATCCGTCGATCCTAGGCAGCGCGGATGCCGGGCAGCCACGAATTCGTCCCGTGTCCGTGACAGGTCGCGGACACCGCGCGACGGGGTGGGCCCGCCGGCGGCGCCGACCCCGACGAGCGGCCGGGGCGCGGCTAGACCAGCGAGTCCCGCCACTGCCGGTGCAGGGTGGCGTACCGGCCACCCGCGGTGGCGAGGAGGGCGGGCGGGCCGTCCTCCACGATCCGGCCGCCGTCGAGGACGAGCACCCGGTCGGCGGTCTCGACGGTGGAGAGCCGGTGCGCGATCACCAGCGCGGTGCGGTCCCGCAGCACGGTGGCGAGCGCCCGCTGGACCAGCCGTTCGGTGGGCACGTCCAGCGACGAGGTCGCCTCGTCCAGGATCAGCACCCGCGGGTCGGCCAGGAACGCCCGCGCGAACGCGACCAGCTGCCGCTGGCCGGCGGAGAGCCGGCCGCCGCGCCGGTGCACCTCGGTGCCGTACCCGTCGGGAAGGGCGGCGATGAAGTCGTGCGCGCCGATCGCCCGCGCGGCGGCCTGCACGGCCGCGTCGTCGGCGGCGGGGCGGCCGAACCGGATGTTCTCCGCGACCGTGCCGCCGAACAGGTGGTTCTCCTGGGTCACCAGCACCACCGCGCGGCGCAGCTCCGGGTCGGCGACGTCGCGCAGGTCGACCCCGTCCAGCAGCACCGCGCCGGCGTCCGGGTCGTGGAAGCGGGCGAGCAGCTTCGCCACGGTGGACTTGCCGGCGCCGGTCGGCCCGATCAGCGCGACCGTCTGTCCGGCCGGCACCACCAGGTCGAGCGCGGCGAGGATCGGCGCCTGCGGCCGGTAGCCGAAGGAGACCGATCGGAACGCCACCGCGCCCCGGCCGGGCCCGGGGGGCAGCGGCACCGGACGCACCGGTTCGGGCACCCCGGGCGGCTCGTCGAGCACCCCGGCGAGCTTCTCCAACGCCGCCGTCGCCGACTGCAACGAGTTGTAGAACTGGCTCAGCTCCTGCATCGGCTCGAAGAAGCGACGCAGGTAGAGCAGGAACGCGGCGAGCACCCCGACCTCCATCCCGCCGCCGAGCACCCGCCAGCCGCCGTACCCGAGCACCACCGCGACGGTGACGTTGCCGATCACCTTGATCCCCGGCGCGTACGTGGCGATCAGCCGGAACGCGCGCAGCGTGGCCCGCCGGTGCTCGTCGTTCACCGCCACGAAGATCTGCTGGTTGCGCGGCTCCCGCCGGAACGCCTGCACGGCGCGGATGCCGCGCAGCGACTCGACGAAGTGGACGATGACCAGCGCGACCGCCTCCCGGCTGCGCCGCCAGGCGTCGGCGGAGGCGCGGGCGAACCAGCGGGACAGCAGGAACAGGAAGGGGAACGCCAGCAGGGTCACCGCGGCCAGCGGCAGGTCCAGCCAGAGCAGGATGCCGGCCACCGACAGCACCGTCAGCGCCGCCACCACCAGGCTGTCCAGCCCGCCGTCGACCAGTTCGGCGATCGCGTCGAGGTCGCTGGTGAGCCGGGAGACCACCCGTCCGGAGGTGTAGCGCTCGTGGAAGGCGACGGAGAGGGTGAGGAAGTGGCCGTACACCCGCTGGCGCAGCTCCAGCAGGACGGCCTGGCCGATCCGCGCGGAGAGGGTCAGGAAGCCCCGCCGCGCGGCGTACTCGGTGCCGGCCGCGACGGCGAACGCGGCGGCGACGGCGGTCAGCGGTCGCGGGTCGCCGGCCCGCAGCGGCGCGATGGCCCGGTCGATGCCGAGCATGACCAGGTACGGCCCGGACATGGCGGCGGCGTTCTGGGCGAGCAGCAGCGCGGTGGCCAGCCCGAGCGTCCGTCGGTGGGGGCGCAGCAGGTCGGCGAGGAGGGCCCGGCTGTGGCCGCGCAGCCGGGCCACCGCCTCGGGTGAGGTGTCCTCGGCGCGGCTGCGGTCGGCCTCCGGGTCGGTGGCGATCCCACGCCACCGGGACAGGTCCGTCCCGGCGGGCGGCGGTGGGCCGGGTGGCGCGGCGGGGGCGCGTTGGCGGGGCGGCCGGGCGCTCACGAGCACACCAGCCCGCGCTCCCCGGCCGACGGTTCGGCGGAGAGCACCGCCCGGTACGCGGGCACGGTGGCGAGCAGTTCGGAGTGCCGTCCGACCGCGACGATCCGGCCGCCGTCGAGCAGGGCCACCCGGTCGGCCAGCGCGACGGTCGACGGGCGGTGCACGACCAGCAGCGCGGTGGTCTCCCGCAGCACCCGCCGCAGCGCCGCCTCGACCAGCGCCTCGGTCTGCACGTCCAGGGCGGAGAGCGGGTCGTCCAGGACGAGTACGGCGGGGCGGCCGAGGACCGCCCGGGCCAGCGCGAGCCGTTGCCGCTGTCCGCCGGAGAGGGAGAGCCCCTGCTCGCCGACCCGGGTGGCCAACCCCCACGGCAGGTCGTACGCGAAGTCGGCCTGGGCCAGCGCGAGCGCCGCCCGGACCTCCTCCTCGTCGGCGTCCGGGCGGCCCAGGGTCAGGTTCTCCCAGACCGACATGGAGAAGAGCGTCGGCTCCTCGAAGGCCACCCCGACCAGCCGGCGCAGCGAGCCCAGCCGCAGCTCGCGCAGGTCGCGCCCGTCCAGGGTGATCCGCCCGCCGGTGACGTCGTGCAGCCGGGGGACCAGGGAGAGCAGGGTGCTCTTGCCGGCGCCGGTCGCGCCGACCAGGGCGAGCGTCTCGCCCGGCTCGACGGTCAGCTCGATTCCCCGCAGCACTTCGTCGGCGCTGCCCGGGTAGCGGAAGGAGACCTCCTCGAAGCGCAGCCGGCCGCGGACCGCGGCGCGCGGCAGGGGCGCCGCGTGCGGCGCGTCCACGATGGTCGGTGGGGCGTCCAGCACCTCCTGGATCCGGTCGGCCGCGGTGGCGGCCTCCTGACCGTTGGCGATGATCCAGCCGAGCGACTGCACCGGCCAGGTCAGCATGAGCTGGAGGCTGACGAACGCGACCAGCTCGCCGATGCTGAGGGTGCCCCGGGCGGCCAGCGCCGCGCCGCAGACCAGCACCACGCCGAGGGTCAGGTTGGGTACCAGGTCGAACAGCGCCGAGGTGCGCGCCAGCAGCCGGGCCTTGCCGATCCCGGTGTCGTGCAGCGCCCGGGCCCGCCCGGCGAACCGTTCGGCCAGCTCCGGCCCCCGCCCGTACGCCTTCATGGTGCGCAGCCCCTGAGCGGTCTCCTCGACCAGGGTGGCCACGTCGCCCTGCTGGTCCTGCATCCGGCGCGACGCCGCGTGGTAGTGCCGGGCGAACCGCCGGCTGACCAGGAACAGCGGTACCGCGCTGGCCGCCACCAGCAGGCCCAGCGGCGCGTGCAGCCGGATCAGCAGCACCACCACGGCGACGTAGGTGGCCACGTTGAGCACGAGGAAGAAGAGCCCGAAGGAGAGGAACCGGCGGATCACCGACAGGTCGCTGATGGCGCGGGAGAGCAGCTGGCCGGAGTGCCACCGGTCGTGGAAGCCGGCCGGGAGGCGTTGCAGGTGGGCGTAGATGTCGGCGCGGATCGCCGCCTCCATGCCGACCGAGGAGGAGGACTGCGTCCACCGCCGGATGAAGATCAGCACCGCCTCGGCGAGGCCCAGCAGCAGGGCGAGGGCGCCGAGCCGGAGCAGGCCATCCGCGTCCTGCCGGGCGATCGGCCCGTCGACCACCCGCTGCACCACCAGCGGCACGGCGAGGCTCGCGGCGGTGGCCGCCAGGCCGGCGAGCAGCAGCCAGCAGAACTGGCCCGCGTACGGGCGCAGGTAGGGGCGCAGCCGCCAGAGGTTGCGCAGCGGGCGCGACCGGACCGCCGCCCGGGGGGTCGGGTCGCCGTCGCGCTGCGCGGGCACTACCCGACGGTAGCGTCAAGTGGGAGCGGTGCCACTGTCAGCTTCCCGTCAGCCGCCCCTCATGGGCGAGGAGCCAGCGCTTAACCTCCAGCCCCCAGCGGTAGCCGCCGAGGCTGCCGTCGGTGCGCAGCACCCGGTGGCAGGGGACGAAGAGCGCGGCGGCGTTGCGGGCGCAGGCGGCGGCGGCCGCGCGGATCGCGGCGGGCCGCCCGGCCAGCCCGGCGAAACCGGTGTACGTCACCGGCTCGCCCGGTTTCACGTCGCGCAGCACCTGCCAGGCGTGCGCCATGAAGACGCCGCCGGTGTGCTGCTCCACCGGCACCGCGTCGATGGCGGTCAGGTCGCCGGCCAGGTACGACCGGACGGCGACGGTGACCGCGCCGAGGTCGGCCCGGTGCCGCAGCGGCCCGCGCAGCCCGGGGTGCACCAGGGGGAGCAGGCTCTCCGGCTCCGGGGTGAAGCCGGCGGCCCGGACGGCCCCGTCCGGACCGGCCAGCACGGCCAGCGGACCGGTGGGGGTGTCGATGAGGGTGCTGTCGATGGTCATGCTGCTCTCCAGAGTCGGATCACCGCGTACGACCGCCAGGGGCGCCAGCGGTCGGCGTACGTGTCGAGGGTCTTGGGGTCGGTGGGCAGGCCGAGGGCGGCGGCGCCGCGGCGTACCGCCAGGTCGGTGGGGAGCAGGACGTCCGGGTCGCCGAGCGCGCGCATGGCCACGTAGCCGGCGGTCCACGCCCCGATGCCGGGCAGCGCGGTCAACCGCCGCACGGTCTCCTCCCGGTCCCCACCCGGCTCCAGGTCGATCTCGCCCGCCGCGACGGCCCGCGCCAGCCCCCGAACCGTCTCCCGCCGCGCCCCCGGCATTCCGAACGCCCCATCCGGCAACCCCACCACCTCCCCGGCGCTGAGGAACCCCCGCAACCCCCCGCTCCCACCCCGTTGATCATGAAGTTGTCGCCGCGACACGCCGCCGTCGTGGGCGACAACGTCATGATCGACCGGGAGGGGGGAGGAGGCGGCGGCGGTGAGGAGGCGGGTGAGGGTGGTGCGGGCGGAGCGGACGGAGACCTGCTGGCCGATGATCGCGCGGAGCGCCATCTCGAAGCCGTCCACGGCGCGCGGGAGGCGCACCCCGGGCTCCGCCGCCACGGCGGGGGCCAGGGCCGGGTCCGCGGCGAGGGTGGCGTCGACGGCGTGCGGATCCGCGTCGAGGTCGAACAGGCGGCGGCAGCGGGCCACCGCAGGGGCAAGGTCGCGCATGTCGGCCAGCCGCAGCGTCGCCCAGACGTGGCCGTCCGCGGGGGCCAGCGCCGCCTCCGCCGGGCCGTGGGGCAGCCGCAACCCCCGGCGGTACGTCCCGTCGCGCACCTCCTCCACGCCCGGCAGCGCCCGGTGCGCCAGGAAGTCCAGCAGCGCCTCGGCGTGCAGCGGCGGCCGGTACGCCAGCCGCAGCGTGATCGTCCCCGCGCCGCCGGCCGCCGGTTGCCGCCCCCGTGCCGTGCGCAGCTCGGAGGGGGAGGCCGCGTACACCTCCCGGACCGTGTCGTTGAACTGCCGCACACTGCCGAAACCCGCCGCGAAGGCGATCTCCGCCAGGCCCAGCCCGGTCGTCTCGATCAGCGTCCGCGCGGTCTGCGCGCGCTGCGCCCGGGCCAGCGCCAGCGGGCCCGCACCCAGCTCCGCGCTCAGCATCCGGTGCAGGTGCCGCTCGGTGTAGCCGAGCCGGGCGGCCAGCCCCGGCACGCCGTCCCGGTCCACCACCCCGTCGGCGATCAGCCGCATGGCCCGGCCGACCACGTCCGCGCGGACGTCCCACTGCGGCGAGCCGGGCGCGGCGTCGGGACGGCAGCGGCGGCAGGCGCGCAGCCCGGCGCCCTGCGCTGCGGCGGCCGACGGGAAGAACCGGACGTTCTGCCGCTTCGGCGTCATCGCCGGACAGGACGGCCGGCAGTAGATCCCGGTCGACGTGACGCCGGTGTAGAACCAGCCGTCGAAGCGCTGGTCGCGGCTGTCCACGGCCCGGTAGCACCGTTCGAAGTCCAACTCCACGCCACCGATGATGCCCGCAGCTCAGGGCGGGTGGCTCGCGGGAATCGGACCTGAGCGTGGTGACGCCCGACGCCCCGGGCCGTGGTCGGCCCGGGGCGTCGTTGGGCGATCAGCGTGGCGACGGGCTGCCGGGTGGCACCGGCGACGGCCTGCCGGGCGGTACCTCGGTGCCGACCGGGCTCGGCACCGCCGTCGGTGGGGTCGGGGCGGGACGGGCGGGACGGGCCGGACCCGACGGCTTCCCCGGCGCGGGCGCGGCGGGGCTGGGTGTCGCCGCCGGCCGGGGTGCCGCCGGAGTGGCCGGGCCGGGAAGCGGTGGCCGTGGTGCGGGTGTCGCCTCCGAGGTCGGCTCGGCCGGGCGGGGCGGCGGGGCGGTGGGGGCGGCCGGCTGCGGCGTCTCCGAGCTGGTCTGGGCGACGGCGAGCGGGGCGGCGATCAGGACGGCGGCGAGCGTGCCCACCGCGCCCATCGTCACCGTGGCGCGGCGACGGGTCCGGGCCCGTCGTTCCGCCGGCTGCAACTGGTCCTGCACTGTCGGTGCCTCCTCGGCAAGGTCGGTCAGGGTGGTGCGGATCAGGTCTTCGAGGGGGGACGTCATCGCCGTACCTCCAGGAGTTCGACGTCCGGCAAAAGCTGGCGCAGCCGGGCCACCGCTCGGTGCGTACGGCTGCGGACGGTGCCGACCGAGCAGCCCAGCGCCTGGGCGACCTGGGTCTCGGTGAGGTCCTCGTAGTAGCGCAGGACCACCACGGTCCGCTGCGCCGGCGGCAGGTGCCGCAGCGCCGCCCGCATGGCCAGCCGCAGGTCGGTGCCGCCGCTGGGATCGGCGGCGGGCACCTCGTGCGCCCCGGTGAGCAGCGACTCCCGGTACCGGCGCAGCCGTCGCCACCAGCTCACCTGCTCCCGGTACATGACCGTGCGCAGGTAGCCCTCCGGGTCGGCGTTGCGCAGCGTGCGCCAGCGCGGGATCGTCCGCGCCAGCGCCGACTGGAACAGGTCCTCGGCGGCGTGCCGGTCCCCGGTGAGCAGGTACGCGACCCGCATCAGGGCCGGCGTCCGGCTGGCCACGAACTCGGCCAGCCGGGCCCGGTCGTCCTCGTCCACCCGGCCTCCCCGATTTTGGTTTGTCACAGATACAGACGCCGCAGGCCAGCGCGGCTATCCATTGCGGGGCAGAGGATTCCGGCCCGGAAAAGTGTCGGTAGTGGTCGGTAGCGTCCCGCCACCAACTCCAGAAGGGTGCGGCGATGGCGAGCGTGGCCGGGCGAGGAGCCTCCCGGTCCGGGCGGGCGCGGCTCGACCGGTCGGTGGCGCAGGGCCTCTATGACCGGATGCGGGTGGTGGCCCCGGCCGCCTTCGGCGCGATCGAGCGGGACCGGGCGGACGACCCGGCCCGGCCCTTCGCCGACACGGCCTGCGGGCGGCTCGCCGCGTCCCTCGACGCGCCCGGCCTGCGGGCCCTCGGCATGTGGGCGCACCACTGGTGCATGCGGCACTACGACGACGACACCCGGGTCGGCCTGCGCCTGGTGCGCGAGATTGCGGGCCGCCCCGGCCTGGGCTGGACGGTCGACGAGGTGCGCTGGATGCTCGGCGAGTCGGAGCTGGCCGGCCCGGCCGCCGCGCACCGGTTCACCCTGCCGGTCGCCGCCGCCGCCGAGCTGCCCGCCGGGGTCGACCTGCCCGCCAGCGCCGGGCCCGAGGCCGGGTCCACCGGGAGCGGCTGGCGCCTGGCGGGCTGACCCGCCGGCCGGTCGCGACGGGGCCTCGACGGCGACCAGGACGGCGTCATCAGCGGCCCTGGCGGCTGCTGCCCGCCACCGCCGGGGTCGCTTCCCGACCGGGCCGCGTCCGCTGCCGCACGATGGCGCAGGATGGGGTGCCACCCGTCCCGCCGGAAGGATCGACGTGCCCGCCAGCGAACCGACCATCGTCGCCACCAGCATGGGCTTCTCCAGCCGCCGCCGTGGCCCCTGGGACGCGCGGCCCGGGCCGGTCTTCGACCTGATGGCGGAGCTGGCGCAGGCCGGGGACGCGCCGAAGATCTGCTACCTCAACCAGGCGGTCGGCGACCAACCCACCTCGTTCACCGTCTTCCACGGCGCCTTCGCCGGCACCCGGTTCCGCCCCTCCCACCTGGCGCTCTTCCCGATGCCGAACGTCGACGACGTCCGCGCCCACCTGCTCGCCCAGGACGTCGTCTGGGTCGGCGGCGGCAGCGTAGCCAACCTCTGCGCGGTGTGGCGGGCGCACGGCCTGCCCGAGATCCTGCGCGAATGCTGGGAGGCCGGCGTGGTGCTCGGCGGGGTCTCCGCCGGCTCGATCTGCTGGCACGCCGGCGGCGCCACCGACAGCTTCGGCCCGAAGCTGCGCGGCTTCACCGACGGGCTGGGCTTCCTCCCGTACGGCAACGGGGTGCACTACGACAGCGAGGCGGAGCGCCGCCCGCTGATGCACCGGCTGGTCGGTGACGGCACGCTGCCGGTCAGCCACTGCACCGACGACGGGGTCGGGCTCGTCTACCGGGGCACCCGCCTGGTCGAGGCGGTCGCGGACCGCGCGGGGGTCTCCGCGTACGAGGTCGCGCCGGACGGCGACGGCGGCGTCCGGGAGACCCGGATCGAGCCCCGGCTGCTGACCGGGCCGGCCTGACGGTCAGGTCGTCTCGGCCCGCTCGGCCCGCTCGGCCCGCTCGGCCTGGCGGCGCCGGGCGGCGTCGAAGACCTGGGCCAGCTCCGCGGCGTCCTCCCCGGCGTGGTGGGTGTGCGGCACGTCGGTCAGCCCCAGGTGGTGCTTGATGCTGCCCTTGCGGCTGGCCGCCCACTCGCCGCCGGTCAGACCCATCCAGAAGCTGCGCAGGTCGACGCCGGAACCGGTCGCGCCGAACGGGCTGCGGCCGGTGAACCGGACGAAGTACCAGTGCACGAACATCCCGTCCCACACGGCGGGCGCGGCCAGGAAGACCGGGCGGCCGATCCGGCGCAGCCCGTTCACCCACCGCGCGGCGGCGCTCATCGCCTCCTCCGCGGTGGGCGCCTCCCGCAGCAGGCGGTCCCGGTCGAGTCCGGAGACGGCCAGCGCCGCCGGCACGAACTCGTCGGAGATCGGCTTCAGCTCGGTGTAGAAGGTCAGGTCGGGCCGGCCGGCCACCGCCATGCCGAGCGAGATCATGCTGTACGGGCCGGGGATCGGGCCGTCCGCCTCGACGTCGACGGCCACGTACAACTCGGGCAGCTTGTCGGTCACCCGCGGAGGCTAGCAACGCGCCGAGGGTTCGCGGTCGCCCTTTTCCGCCCGATGCCGGGCCTGCCTGCCCGCGGCCGGTGGTGACCGGCGTAAGCTGGCCCGTCGTGAGTCTCTCCATCGGCATCGTCGGCCTGCCCAACGTCGGCAAGAGCACCCTGTTCAACGCGCTGACCAAGAACGACGTGCTCGCGGCGAACTACCCGTTCGCCACCATCGAGCCCAACGTCGGTGTCGTCGGGCTGCCGGACGAGCGGCTGGGGAAGCTCGCCGAGATCTTCTCCTCGCAGAAGGTGCTGCCCGCGCCGGTGTCGTTCGTCGACATCGCCGGCCTGGTGCGCGGCGCCAGCAAGGGGCAGGGCCGGGGTAACGCGTTCCTGGCGAACATCCGTGACGCCTCGGCGATCTGCCAGGTGGTGCGCGCCTTCTCCGACCCGAACGTGGTGCACGTCGACGGCAAGGTCTCCCCGGCCGACGACATCGAGACGATCAACACCGAGCTGATCCTCGCCGACCTCCAGACCCTGGAGAAGGCCCTGCCGCGGCTGGAGAAGGAGGCCAAGCTCCGCAAGGACCGGGCCGCCGCCGTCACCGCCGCGAAGAAGGCCGTCGACCTGCTGGACAGCGGGGTCACCCTCTATGCCGGCGCGGCGCGCGCCGGCATCGAGCTGGAGCACCTGCGCGAGCTGCACCTGCTCACCACCAAGCCCTTCCTGTACGTCTTCAACGTCGATGAGGCCGAGCTGGCCAACGACGAGTTCCTGGACGAGCTGCGCGCGCTGGTCGCCCCCGCCGAGGCGGTCTTCATGGACGCCAAGATCGAGTCCGAGCTGGTGGACCTGCCCGAGGAGGAGGCCCGCGAGCTGCTGGAGTCGATCGGGCAGCACGAGCCGGGCCTGGACCAGCTGGTCCGGGTCGGCTTCCGCACGCTCGGGCTCCAGACGTACCTGACGGCGGGGCCCAAGGAGGCGCGGGCCTGGACCGTCCCGGTGGGCGCGACCGCGCCGGAGGCCGCGGGCGTCATCCACAGCGACTTCCAGCGCGGCTTCATCAAGGCCGAGGTGGTCTCCTACGCCGACCTGGTCGAGGCCGGATCGATGGCGGCGGCGAAGGCCGCCGGCAAGGTCCGGATCGAGGGCAAGGAGTACGTCATGCAGGACGGCGACGTGGTGGAGTTCCGCTTCAACGTCTGAGTCCGGCCCGTTCCCGGAGGCCAGGACGGTGTGGCATCGCTCTGGGGCACGTCGGGGGCACAGCCCCCACGCGTCATCGACCGCGCGGCGGGTGCGCTCCTCCGAGTCCGGCGGCGTAGTCGACGTCCTGGACGCGCAGCGCGAGCAGCTCGCCGAGACGGAGCCCGAGGCCGGGCGAGCACTTTGGATCGGTCAGTCGCCCACGCCGGTACCTCGGAGGGCACGACGGCGGCGAGGCGGCGCGAGCAGACCGGCGATGCAGCTACGCGGCCGCCGAGGTGAGGCCGACTGTCGGTAGTCGTTCCCGTCGGCTTGAGGGAGGCCGTAATGCCGCTGGGTTCTGGCTCGGTCGGTTGCCGGTGGCACAGCGGCTTGCAGCACCGGTTCGTCGTCGGGACGTAGGCTCCCGGCGTGACCGTCTACGACATCGCGGCGCGGCTGCCTTCCATCGATGTGTTGCGCGAGCGCTGCAAAGCCCTGGCGATGCTCGATGCGATCGTCGGGGGCGACTACTACGCCTACGACCGCGAATGGGGCGAGGACGAGGCGGCGTCGATGCGCAACGGCAGCGGCGAGGAGTACGACATCGTCTTCACCGCCGACGGGGTATTCGTCAGGGGTGTCTACCACGAGTCGCCGATGTTCAACTACACCGACGGGCGGCTGTGGCCGGGCCTCATCGACGGACTGCCTGAGCAGTTCCAGACGCAGGTACACGAGCCTGCGTTCTGTCGGCAGGACGGCACTCTCGATGCCACCTTCGTTCTCTGGCGGCGCACGAACGACGAGCGGTGGCATGTCGGCAACGACATCGACTTTTCACCTGCCGACGACGATGAGGTCGACCCGGACGGCTCATGGCTGCTCGAGATCCTCTGCGACGACATCGTCTCGGAGTACATCGAGCACGCCAAGGATGTCTACGAAGTCGACTTGGATCCCGCTGGGGTTGAACACGTCGTTGCGCTCCGCCCACTGACCGACGCAGCCGTCAGCGCGCTCAATCCGGAAGTTGAACTGGCCGACCTGCGCGAGAAGGCAGAGGAGTACGGCTACCCGACCACGGCGGGGTAGACCCCCGGCTCCACCCGCACGAACCTGCCGCGATCGCCGTCCTGTCACCGGAGATGAGGGCTGCGGCCAAGCGGTGGAATCGCCTGTCAAGCATCTGGTGGGACGCCACTCCGTCTCTCTACGTTGTTCCCGAGCCGGCAGCTGACCTGCTCGGCTATAAGCACGGCTTGGCACACTTCCCGGCGACTCCGAACCGGCCCCGAATCCTTCACCGGCTGACTGGGCGGCGTCCGGCTATGCCATGAAGGGCTCGCCTCGCCGAGGAGTTCTTCGACGGCCGCGCGCCGGCGCAGCCAGCACCGGCCGACACGCTGCTCGCCGCGCCTTCTTCACAGCCACGGTCCTATCTCACCTCAGTAGAAACCGGATTGAGCAGGAAGAGGTCTGCGTACTCGTGCCCGGTATAGCCCTCTACCTCAGCAGTGATACGAAGCTTCTGCCCCACGCCAATGGTGTCGGGGATGTTCGAGCCCGTGAGGCGCAGATCGCTGGTGATGTTGACGTCACTGAACCTGAAGTTGGGCCCAGTCACTCCCGACCCGATGCTATCGCCGGCGAAGACCAAGATGTCGTACCGCGTCTTGGAATCGCCGAGACGGTTCATTGCAGCGATGGTGCCATCGAACTCGATGGTTCGGCCCTGGTACTTGGCCCCGAACTCCTTGAACAGGTCGTAGTCATCAACCGCTGCCAAGAGCGCTGCGAAGTCCTCGTTGTTTTCCACGGTCAAGACCGCCTCGGCCTCGGGCTCGGCAGACGCAGGTTTCGGCTCAGGCGCGGCCTCTACCGGCTCTTGCCCTGCCGAGGCTTCCGTCGTGGCGGCAGCCGGCGGCGTCGGCGCGTTCTTCTCGTTGATCGCTCCGATAGCGATGATGATGGCGAGAACGGGCAGCAGACCAGCCGCAACCCGAAACCCGATCTTCTGCTGCTTCGTCAGCGGCGGCCTTTGCTTGCTCACATTTGGAGCCTAGCCGCGTTGTCAGCGGCCCATCTGCGGCCCTTCCGGCGAGCTGTCGGGGCTCTGAGCGCTCGTCGCATCTCCTGCGCCCTGTTCCGCTTCAATGTAGGACCCACCGCCGACCGTGCAGGTTGTTGGAGCTGGTCAAGCACCTGTGTCACGTGGAACTGCGCTGGATCGAGTGGGCGCCCCTGACCGGCGAGTAGGCGCGCGGGCCGTCAGGCTGGCGGGCGGGTCAGTTCGACCTCGTCGGCAGGCAGGATCTCGACGTCGCCCTTCGCGTCGCGGATCTCCAGCACGGGTACGCCCTCGTCGAGCTGCATCGCCCGGCGCTCCCTGCCGCTGGGCATTCGCGCGACGACCGACGCGCCCGGCGGCACCTCCACCTGCCGGCGCTGCGGCATCTGACGTACGCGAGTTCCCATCGGCCGGCTGGTCGTGACGACGCCCTCCGACCTCAGCAGCGCGATCGCCATCCGTACCGCGTCTCGGCCGATTCCAAACTCCTGAACGAGGCGGGTCTCGCTTCCGACGGACGCGCCAGGCGGGAGTTCGCCGGACTCGATCCGCTCGCGCAGCAGATCAGCGAGCTGCACGTAGACAGGCGTGTGGGAACGCGGATCGATGGTCATGGCATCAGCCTTGGGGGCCCTGTGGCCTTGGTGCCTTGTGGCTATATGGCTACATCGCTATAGTCGCAGTGACGGTCGGTGCTCGGGTGGAAACTCCAGGGTGCCGTCGAGCGGCCCTGCTGTCGTATCGCTGAAGCTGCGGTGGCAGGGCGGGGTGGTCCGCCCGCGCGCGGCGGGCGGGTGCGGCCACCCCTTCCATGTCCCAGGACGGAGAGGTGGACGAGCGTGCGTGTCCTGTTCCGACGGCGCGGCCGGAACCAGCGACCGGAGCGAGCCGGCCGGCCCGGCGGCAACTACCGCTCCTCGTCGTGCGTCCCGTTGCTGCCCTGGCAGGTACGGCAGCGACGGTTCCGGCTGACCGGGTTCGGCCGGCGTGGACTCGACCCGGACGAGGTGCGGCTCTTCCTCGACCGGGTTGCCGGCGACCTCGACGCCGCCCACCGGGCACTGCGGGAGAGCCGGCTGGAGACCGCCCGGATCAAGGACGCGCTGCGCCGCTGGCAGTCCGAGCAGGCGCGGCGCGCCAACGCGGGCCGGCGCTGATGGCCGACCGGGAGCGGTTCGTCGTACACCTGCCGGTGCGGGCGGCCGACCTGGCCGGCGCGGTCCGACTCGCCCGGGTGGTGGCCCGGTGGGCGTGCGTGCTCGCCCCGGCCGACCCGGGGGAGACCACGGTGTCGGCCGAGGACGAGCAGGGCGTACGCCATCGGGTCTTCTGCGACCTGCGAATACCCGGTGGCCGGCGGTGCCTGCTCCGGGCCGACCACGATGGACCGTGCTCCCGGCGACTTGCCCGACGCTGACTCCGGGGGGTCGGCGGGGGTTCTCGCCACCCGGCTAATCTCGGCGTGATGCGCGTCCTCTTCTTCAACAATCCGATGCCCGGGCACTTCCTGCCCCTGCTCCCGTTGGCCCGTGCCCTGCGGAGGCAGGGGCATGCCGTTGCCTTCGTCAGCGCCGCCGGCATGGCCGCCGCCGTCGAGCCGGAGGGTTTCGAGCTGATCACCGCCGGTCCGACGGCGGACGTGGTGATCGGCGAGCTGGCCCGCCGTACCGGCACCAACATCCTGGTCAGCAGGACACCCGAGCTCGTCGGGGAGTTCTTCGCCGGGGTGCGCGTCGACCTCTCGGTGGACGAGGCGCTGGCCGGCGCGCGCACCTGGACGCCCGATCTGATCGTCTCTGAGCACCTCGACTTCGTGGGGCCGCTCGTCGCGGCCATGCTCAAGGTGCCGTCCGCGGTGCTGGCCATCGACCCGGCGCTGGAACCGGACGCCCTGGCCGCCCTGGCCGCGGCGGCGCACGCCCGGTATCTCGAGCGCGGTCTGGAGGCGCCGGACCACGCGCCGTCCGGCCGCTGGCTGCTGGACCTCTGCCCGCCGAGCCTGCAGCGCGGCGGTGCCCTGCCGCCCCTCGACCGCATCGCGCTGCGGCCGGAGCCGCACCAGGCTCCCGAAGGCACGCCGCGCGCGCCCCGGGTTCCGGGTACCGGCCGGCCCCGGGTACTGGTCAGCCTCAGCACCGCCCCGGGGGCACCGTCCACGCTCGGCCCGATCCTCCGGTCGCTGAGCGCCCTCGACATCGATCTGGTGGCGACGACCGGCGGTCGCCCGGCCGAGGAGTTCGGAGTGGAGCCGGGACGGGTCGAACTGGTCTCCTTCCTGCCGGCGGCGGAGCTGCTGGACGGCGTCTCGGCCGTAGTGCACCACGGCGGCTCCGGCACCACCTTCGGTACGGCGGCCCGCGGCGTCCCCGCCGTCGTCGTGCCCGGAATGGAAGGGCAGGAGCGCCAGGCGAGACGCCTACAGGCCGCCGGAGCCGGGCATGCCCTGCCGATCGGGGAGCAGGAGCCGGAGGCCGTCGCGGACGCGCTCGCCCGGCTGCTCGCCGAGCCCGCGTTCACCGTCGCGGCGCAGCGCCTCCGTGACGAGATCGCCGCCATGCCGTCGGCTTCCGAGGTGGCCGAACGCCTCACCGCGTACGTCTCCGAATAAGGGGCGGTGGCGCGCGTCGGCACGGCCGGGCCGGCGCGCGCATCGACCCAAGCGAAGATCCGCGACATTCTGTACGCCTCGAAGGCAGCCAGCCCGCAACGGGCCGTAGGCGTTGCCGCCAGGCCGCGCCGGCCGCTGCTCCATCGACGATCATGTCGGCATGAATTCACCTGGCCCGGATTGCGACCGGCTCGGGCAACTGCGCGGTCAGAACTCCGCCGATTCCCGACGGCCCGTCTGCCTCCGGTGGCGATGGACTCGCGTTACCACTTCTCCCGCCACCACACCGCTAGCATCGCCGCGGCCCCTACGAAGACTGTGCATCCAAGACCACTGCAGAGCAGTAGAGCAACGGCGCCGAAGAAGCCGAAGTCCCCGTAGTCCACGGCCCGACCATACGCTCACGGCAAGGTCGTGCCCGACCCGTGCCCGTACTGGTCAACGCCATGTCGATTTCCATGCCTCCGGATGCCGTCCCGGCATCGCCAGCGAAGGCCCGAGTGAGGACGCGACCATGATGAGCGGCAACGACGCGTGGGTGGCGAGCCTGCCCTTCTCATCGGGTACCTCGCTTGCCGGACGGCTCTCCATGCTGGGCGGGACGCTCGCCCTGACCGACGAGGACGTCACCTTCACGCCACTGGCCGGCCTTGGACGCGTCCGACGGATCGCGCTGACGGACATCGAGAGTGTCACCGCCTACGCGGACAGGCCACCACGGCTGCGCATCGCCACAAAGAGGAACAGAGCCGTGGTGCTGATGGTCGCGCCAACCCGGAAGACGGCGGTGTGGTCGCAGGACACCTCGGCCCGGGATGACGCGATCGCCGCGATCAACGCTCGCCTCGCTGGCAACTAGGTGCGTACCGGCGTACTGGTGATCGGAGGCGGCGGGTGGACGACGCGATCGAGGCCCGCCGCCCCGAGCCGGTGGAGTACTACGACGCGTGCATCGAGCGGCTCGGCGACCTCGCCGACTGGTTCTCCCGAGGCTGGCACGCCTATCAGGAGCCACACGTGTGGGCCGACCTCTGAGCCGCTCGGCCGTCGGGGACCGGTGACGCCGGGCGGGCTACTCCCCGGTGAGTCCGTCCACCGACTCCCGGATGAGGTCGGCGTGGCCGACGTGCCGGGCGTACTCCTCGATCAGGGTGATCAGGATGTAGCGCAGGCTGGGTGACTCACCGCGCGAGTTGACGAACCGGCCCAGCTGGTCGAGGCCGCCGTCGGCCAACGCCTCGTCGATGGTGACGCGGGAGCGGGCCACCGCGTCCCGCCAGAGCGTACGGAGCTGCTCGGGGGTGTCCTCGGCGGCTGAGCGCCAGTCCCAGTCCGGGGCGGCGTCCCAGTCCACCGTGTTCCACGGGGGGCCCGGCTGCGTGCCCTTGAGCCACTGCGCCAGGGTGGAGTCCTCGACGTTGGCCAGGTGCTTGAGCAGCCCGCCCAGGGTCATCGACGATGCGCCGACGGTCGCCCGCAACCCGGCCGCGTCCAGTCCGTCGCACTTCCACGCCAGGGTCGCGCGCTGGCGCTCCAGGAAGCCAAGGAGGGTGGCGGCCTCGTCGGCCGCGAGCGGAGGCTTCGGGCGGCCCTGTTCGTCCCGGTGGGTCATGGACGGTGAGTGTAGGTGCCGGGTCCGACGATCGGTGTCCCTGCTCTGCCTGCTCAAAGCGCCGCCGTCGGGCGCGTCACGAGGTCGCCTTTCGGGCCAGCGACTTCGGCGGCACGAGCACGTGGTCGACGCCGGGCAGCCGGCAGACCTGCTCGGCGAGCTTCTCGTCGTTGGCCCGTACGACCGCCGGGCGGTCGGCCAGGGTCAGCACCAGCACCTCCGGCAGGTCCGCCGGCTTGGCGGACGCGACGATCTCCGGCTTGATGTCCTGGTACATCTCCTTGAGCCGCTCGTACCCCTCCTCCCGGCTGCGCAGGCGGACGCCGCTCGCCCCCGGTACCGCCCGCAGCCGGGCCTCGATCGCCTGCTTCTCCCGCGCGGAGGCGCCGTCGGTGAGGAACACGTCGACGTCGAGGACGACGTGGGTCGCCACCCGGCCGCCGTAGTCGACCACGCAGTCCTTCACGGACTCCTGGATCTTCTTTCCCCGGAAGACGACCGAGTCGACCCCGTCGAGGGCGCGCAGGTCGGCGCGGAGCGGCCCGGAGTAGGTGTGCTCGAAAGCGGCCCGGTCGGGCAACCGGAACCTGAAGGACTCCGGCAGGCTTTCCGGCTTGACCGAGTCGAGCAGGTCCGGCTCGTCCGCCAGGTCCTTCCTCATCGCCTCGTACGCCTGCTGATGGTCGACGAAGGTGAGGTCCGTGATGTCCGGGACCGCCCGCAACCGCGTCTCGACCGCGCTGGTCTGCGACGCGGTGGCCTCGGGATCCAGGAACACCGCGACGGTCAGGTTCTCCGGCCGGTCCTCGATCGGCGTCTCGCCGGGGGTGCAGCCGGAGAGCTGCGCGGCTGTCAGGAGGCCGACCAGGAGCAGAGCCGATCTACGCATGACGGGCACCCTAGCGAAGCGTCGGCCCGCCGTGGGGTTCGCGACACCTCGACCAACGTGGAGGACGGCGGGCACTCAGCCGCGTCGACTACTCTCCGACTGCCCGCCAATGCGGACACGGGAGAGGAAACAGGCGTGACCAGGGAACGGAGCAGGCCGACGTCCACGGAGGAGCACCGCCCCGCCCCACCCGGAACGACGGAGCCGACCGGGGACGAATGGGAGCCCTGGGCGCGGCCCGAGCAGCCGCGCGGCCGGTTGAGCCGGTGGGCCGTCGCCACCTTCCTCCTCGGTCTGTTCGGCGGGGTGCTCGCGCCGATCGCCGGGGCCGTCGCCCTGCGCCGGATCGCCCGTACCGACATGCGGGGCCGGGGCCTCGCCGTCGCCGGCCTGCTGCTCGCCGGGGTCTGGGCGCTCGCTTTGGTCCTGGTCTGGACCCAGGCCGGCCCGCGCGTCGACCCCGCGGCCGGCGTCCGGGGGCTGCGGCTGGGGGAGTGCTTCCGCGCTCCGAACACCCCCACGGGTACGCCGACCGCGCCCGACACGATCACCGAGGTGCGCTGCACCGAGCCGCACGACGCGGAGATGATCGGCGACTTCCCGGCCTACGAGCGGTACGCCGACGAGCCGTACCCGGGCACGGCCGTGCTGTCCCGGCGGGCGGAGGCGACCTGCGGGCAGCGGCAGCGCAGCTACGTGCTCGACCCACTCTCGCTCCCGACGGACGTGCGGCTGCGCTGGTACGTCCCCTCCCGGGTCCAGTGGGCGTCGGCGCCGAAGCTCACCTGCTACCTCGCCGTCCCGGCGTCGTTGACCCGGCCGCTGCGGGCGGACGCCACCGTGCTGCGGCCCGAGCAGCTCGCCTACCTGACGGCGGCGCGGGACTACACCGAGTTGCGGGCGGACCTGGTCGCCCGGGCGCCGTCCGCCCCCGTCACCGAGCTGCGCGAGGCGGTGCGGCGGATCGAGGTCGCGCACACCCGGATGGGTTTCCAGTTGCGGGCCGGGAGTTGGCCGGAGCCGGCGCGAGCGGCCGTGGCGACGCTGATCGCCGGGATGGAGCAGGCGGAGCCGGCCTGGCGGGACGCCGAAAAGGCGGCCGGACGCGACGATTTGCTCAAGGTGGTCACGGAGATCCAGCGGCACCCGGCTCCGGAGGTCGAGTCGGCCGTGCGGCAGGCCCTGGGGCTGCCCGTTCAGCAGGGTGATCCGGTCCGGTGACGCGGCGACCCCGCCGCCCGTGGTGCGGGTGGCGGGGTCGACAGGACCGGCTGGTTCAGTGGTTGGCGCGCGGGTCGGCGTCGCGGCTGCGGCTGCCGGACTTGGCCAGGCCGCGGCTCACCAGGTAACCGATGGTCAGCAGGGTGATGTACCACCAGGCCTTGTCGGCGGCGAAGTAGTCGCCGCCGTCGTTCACGGAACGGTCACCGACGGCGTTCGAGGCGATCAGCACGCCGATCACGGAGAGCAGGTAGACGGCCAGCTCGGTGGTCTTCCACGAGGGCTTGGTCTCGTCGCCGTGCCGGTGCGCGGGCCGCACGTCGTGCCCCACGTGGTCGGCGTGGTGGTCGGCGGTGCGGGTGGTGCTCGTGGGCGTGGTCATGATCAGCTCCAGAATATGTTGTTTCGAGGGGGTCCGTCCTCTACGGGCTGGTTGTTCCCTCCCGCGCCGAAACAACTACCCTGGGCGGGTTATTAGAAACATCAATTCTCAGGAAGTTCACAGAGCGTCGCCCGGGTGGGTGACGGCCGCTCGGCCGGCGTGAACCAGGACGTTCCGCCGAGCGCGCCGAGGGGCGCCCGGCTCTAGGCTGAGGTCACGCCGGCGGCCGGTCGGCGGGAACGGGGGCCGGGATGGGCGGTGTCCGCGCGTTGTCGCAAGCCTGCCGCACCGGTGCCCACGGGCGGCGGGACCGGCCCGGGTCCGATCAGGATGCGGTGACCGCGCGGTACGCGTCCTCGATGCGGGCGGCCAGCAGGACCTCGCCCTCGCTCAACGGCTCACCGTCGCCGTGGCCGACCCGGATCAGGGTCTGCTCGTCCCGGCGGCTGATCTCGGGACGCAGCCGCAGCGCGTCCGCGACCACCTTGACCCGTTCGGTCAGCGCCGCGTGCTGGGTGTCGTCCATGACGAGGACCCGTCGGATCTGCTCACCGTCCCGGGTCCACCCGGTGAGGAGGGTGAGCGCGTCACTGAGGTAGTCGTGCTTCGCCCGGCTGCTGAACAGCACGCGCATCACCGCACCTCCCAGGCGTCGTTGCCGGCTTGTGGCCAAATCGTCGCCGTCCCGTGTCCTCGTGGTGTTACACAGTCTGTCCGCGCCCGGAAGGTGTGTCCACGGCCACACTTCCGAACTCTGCTGACCTACCGGTCGGGGACGGTACCCAAACCGACGATTGATCTGGCACGCTGGACGGCCGTGCAGACCGAACAGGTAAGCGGTAACGGACATGCCGAGCGGCGTGAGCCGAAGGTCGTCGTCGGGGCGGCGATCATCTCCGACGGACGGGTGCTGGCCTGCGCCCGTACCGCGCCACCGGAGGTGGCCGGCAGATACGAGTTCCCCGGCGGCAAGGTCGAGCCGGGCGAGAGCGAGACGGCCGCGCTGATCCGCGAGTGCGTGGAGGAGCTGGACGTACGCGTCGAGATCGGCGACCGGGTCGGCCGGGATGTCCGGATGGCCCACGGCCGTTCGGTGCTCAAGGTGTACGCGGCCCGGCTGCTGCACGGCGACCAGCCGCGGGCGCTGGAGCACTCCGCGATGCGCTGGCTCTCCGCCGAGGAGCTGGACACGGTGCCCTGGCTGCCCGCCGACGAGCCCATCGTCGCCGCCCTCCGTCCCCTGCTCATCCGCGACTGACCCACCGCTGTCGGCCCCGGCCGCCGCGACGGCGGCGGGGACCCGGACGCGCGGGGGGAAAACGGACGGGGGCCGGCGGCAGTCGCCGCGGCCCCCGTCGATGCTGTCCCGGTCAGTGCTTCTCGTCCTGGCTCGGGTGCGCGAAGTTGAGGTGCTCCGGAGGCAGCGGGAAGGTGACGTCGTCTCCGAACGGCGACGGGGCCGCCGCCCGGTCGAAGGTCAGCTCCGTCAGGGGCAGCTTGCCGCTGCCGTCCACCGCCGGGGCGGTGGGGTGCGGAACCTCCCGGTGCCAGTTGACGCCCTTCTGCGCCTGGACCTCGGCGCGCGAGTCATGCGACCCTCCCGCGTGCGAGTGAACCCCAGCCTGACCAGCGCCGCTGTGCACCACGGACCCCTTTCCCGCGCTGCCCGCGGTGCTCTGCCGGGGCGTCTCGCCCCGCCGGAAGATCTTGCTACCAAGCCACACAAGGGGATCGTACCTGCGGTCGACGACCCGCTCCTTCATGGGGATGATCCCGTTGTCAGTGATCTTGATGTGCTCCGGGCAGACCTCGGTGCAGCACTTGGTGATGTTGCAGAGACCCAGTCCCTGCTCCTGCTGCGCGTACTCCTTGCGGTCGGTCCGGGTGTCCAGCGGGTGCATGTCCAACTCGGCGGCGCGGATGAAGAAGCGCGGCCCGGAGAAGGCCTGCTTGTTCTCCTCGTGGTCGCGGATGACGTGGCAGACGGTCTGGCACAGGAAGCACTCGATGCACTTGCGGAACTCCTGCGAGCGCTCCACGTCGACCTGCTGCATCCGGTAGTCGCCGGGGGCGACGTCGGCCGGCGGCGCGAAGGCGGGCGTCTCCCGGGCCTTCTCGTAGTTGAACGAGACGTCGGTGACCAGGTCGCGGATCACCGGGAAGGTGCGCAGCGGGGTGACCGTCACCGTCTCGTCCTCCTCGAAGGTGGACATCCGGGTCATGCAGCTCAGCCGCGGCTTGCCGTTGATCTCCATCGAGCAGGAGCCGCACTTGCCCGCCTTGCAGTTCCACCGGCAGGCGAGGTCCGGCGCGTCGGTGGCCTGGAGCCGGTGGATGACGTCGAGGACGACCTCGCCCTCGTTCACCTCGACCGCGTAGTCCTGCAGGTCGCCGCCGGTCTCGTCGCCCCGCCAGATCCTGAACTGTCGCTTGTCTCCCATTACTTGCCCGCCTCCTCAGCGAGGGCGTCGAAGTCCGCGAGCTCCTCGTCGGTCAGGTACTTGGACAGCTCGGCGCGATCGAACAGGCCGATCAGCTCCGCTCGCATCTTCGGCAGTGGCTTGTGGTCCAGCCGGACCGTGTCGCCGTCCAGCGAGCAGACCAGGTTGAACCGCCGCCACTTCGGGTCCATCGCCGGGAAGTCCTCCCGGGTGTGCCCGCCGCGGGACTCCTGCCGCTCCAGCGCCGCCTTCGCGGTGCACTCCGAGACCACCAGCATGTTGCGCAGGTCCAGCGCCAGGTGCCAGCCGGGGTTGTAACGCCGGCCGCCGGCCGCGCTGACCTTGGCCACCCGCTCGCGCAGCTCCGCCAGCCTGCTCAACGCGTCGACCAGCTCGTTCTCCCGGCGGATGATCCCGACCAGATCCCCCATCACCGCCTGGAGGTCCTGCTGGAGGGTGTACGGGTTCTCGCCGGTGTCCCGCTGCAACGGCGCGAGGGCCGTCTCCACCGCCGCCTCGACCGCGCTGATCGACACCTTCGGGCGCGCAGGCAGCAGGTCGGCGTACGACGCCGCGTGCCCGCCCGCCCGCTTGCCGAAGACCAGCAGGTCGGAGAGGGAGTTGCCGCCGAGCCGGTTGGAGCCGTGCATGCCGCCGGAGACCTCACCGGCGGCGAAGAGCCCGCGCACCGTGCCGTACGCGGCGCCGGAGTCCGGGTCGACCTCCACCCCGCCCATCACGTAGTGACAGGTGGGGCCGACCTCCATCGGCTCCTTCGTGATGTCGACGTCGGCCAGCTCCTTGAACTGGTGGTACATCGACGGCAGGCGGCGGCGGATCTCCTCGGCCGGCTTCCTGGTGGCGATGTCCAGGTAGACGCCGCCGGCGGGCGTACCCCGGCCGGCCTTGACCTCGCTGTTGATCGCGCGGGCGACCTCGTCCCGGGGGAGCAGCTCCGGCGGGCGCCGGTTGTTGTCCGGGTCGGTGTACCAGCGATCCGCCTCCTCCTCGGTCTCCGCGTACTGCTTGCGGAAGACGTCGGGGACGTAGTCGAACATGAACCGCTTGCCGTCGGAGTTCTTCAGCACGCCGCCGTCGCCGCGGACCGACTCGGTGACCAGGATGCCCTTCACCGAGGGCGGCCAGACCATGCCGGTCGGGTGGAACTGGAGGAACTCCATGTTGATCAGCGTCGCCCCGGCGCGCAGCGCCAGCGCGTGACCGTCCCCGGTGTACTCCCAGGAGTTCGAGGTCACCTTGTACGACCGGCCGACCCCGCCGGTGGCCAGCACCACGGCCGGCGCCTCGAAGAGGACGAACTCGCCGGACTCCCGGTAGTAGCCGAACGCGCCGGCCACCCGGTCGCCGTCGAGCAGCAGCTCGGTGATGGTGGTCTCGGAGAAGACCTTGATCCGGGCGTCGTACGAGCCGAGGTCCCGCTTGTCCTCCTGCTGAAGGGAGACGATCTTCTGCTGGAGGGTGCGGATCAGCTCCAGGCCGGTGCGGTCGCCGACGTGCGCCAGCCGCGGGTACTCGTGGCCGCCGAAGTTGCGCTGGGAGATCTTCCCGTCCTTCGTACGGTCGAAGAGCGCCCCGTACGTCTCCAGCTCCCAGATCCGCTGCGGCGACTCCTTCGCGTGCAGCTCGGCCATCCGGAAGTTGTTGAGGAACTTGCCGCCGCGCATGGTGTCCCGGAAGTGCACCTGCCAGCTGTCCCGAGGGTTCACGTTCCCCATGGCGGCCGCCGCGCCGCCCTCGGCCATCACGGTGTGCGCCTTGCCGAAGAGCGACTTGGAGATGATCGCGGTCTTCTTGCCGGCCAGCCGGGCCTCGATCGCCGCGCGCAGGCCGGCGCCGCCGGCCCCGATCACGACGACGTCGTAGTGGTGTCGTTCGATTCGCGTCTCAGTCATGTCCAGGGGCCCTTAGTTGATGAACCGCAGGTCGGTGATCCAGTTGGCGGCCACCGCCATGACGTAGAAGTCGGTCAGGGCGAGGGTGCCGAGGGTGATCCACGCGAGCTGCATGTGCCGGACGTTCAGCCAGGACACGCCGGTCCAGGCGCGGTAGCGCAGCGGAGCCTTCGAGAAGTGCTTGAGCCGCCCACCGATGATGTGCCGGCAGGAGTGGCAGGAGATGGTGTACGCCCAGAGCATCACCACGTTGACCAGCAGGACGATGTTGCCCAGCCCGAACCCGAAGCCCTTCGGCGAGTGGAAGGCCAGGATCGCGTCCCAGGTGTTGATCAGCGAGATGATCGCGGCGGCGTAGAAGAAGTAGCGGTGCAGGTTCTGCCCGAGCAGCGGGAACCGGGTCTCGCCGCTGTACGCCTTGTGCCCGTCCGGCACCGCGCAGGCCGGCGGCGACAGCCAGAAGGACCGGTAGTACGCCTTGCGGTAGTAGTAGCAGGTCAGCCGGAACAGCAGCAGGAACGGCAGGGTCAGCGCGGCGTCCGGGATGATCCACCAGCCGGGCAGGAACCGGCCGAAGTGCGAGGCGCCCTCGATGCACCGCTCGGTCACGCAGGGGGAGTAGAACGGGGTCAGGTAGTGGTAGTCGTCGACCCAGTACCACTTGTGCATGAAGACCCGGACCGTCGCGTACGCGACCCAGGCGCTGAGCCCGAGGAAGGTGAGCAGTGGGGCGAGCCACCAGCGGTCGGTCCGCAACGTCTTCGCCGCGATGGCGGCGCGCGCCCGCGCCAGCGGCCTCGTTGCCGTTGATGTCATTCGAGTCGTCTCCCTGACGGCGCCCTCGCGGGCGGCGGATCACGTTCCATTCGGTCAGCGGACCGGTGGGACTGAGGTCCACTGTCACGTCTTTGCGCACACCAACGACCGCTCCGACGAATCGGCGCAGCTAAGTGACACACGTTACGCCGATCTTCGCGGGCCGGCCGCGCAACGCAGTGTCCCGTGTGTCCCGCGGGTTGGAAAGACCCGCACCATGATCAATGTCGGGAGGCGGGGAGAGATCGCCTCCGCTCGACACCCGGGGGTCCGCCCCGACGCCGGCGGCGACCGGTCAGCCGGAGGCGCCGCCGGTGAAGTTCCAGGACGCCAGCCGCAGCGCCGGGGACTCCCACCACGCCCCGTCGAGCCGGTCCGGCTGGCGCACCGGCCGGCGGCCCAGGCCGCGCACCGCGCCCGGCGCCAACGCCCGGGAGTACGCCTCGGTGAACCGGAGGTCGCGGACCGCCCGGGTCGGCACACCGTCCTCGACCAGCCACACCCCGTTGCGGGTCAGGCCCGTGATCACCAGGGTCTTCGGGTCCAGCACCCGGGTGTACCAGAAGTCGCTGACCAGCAACCCCCGCTCCACCCCGGCCACCAGCGCGGCGGTGTCCGGGTCGGCCACCGCGCCGGCCACGCCGACCGGTCCCGCCCCGGCGGCGCCGCCGGTCGGCTCACTCGGCGGGTCGCCGGCGTCGTCGTCGGTGGCGCCCAGGAGGCGGAGGTTGCGGGGGAGCGGACCGAAGGTGGCCGCGCCCGGCATCCCGTGCCCGGTGGACTCCGCCCCCACCTCGGCGCCGCTGCGCCGGTCGTGCGCCACCGCGCGGGTCACCCCGGCCTCGACCAGCGTCACCGCGCGGCGGGCGGTGCCCTCCAGGTCGTACGGGAGGGCGGAGCCGTGCAGCGGGTCGTCGACCAGGGTCACCGCCGGATCGAACTGGGCCGCTCCCGGCCGGGCGAAGGACTGGCGCTCGGCGTACCGCTTGCCGTTGAAGCCGTACCAGGCGAGATTCTGGAGCAGGTCGGCGACGGCGGCCGGTTCGAGCACCACCTCGTACCGGCCCGGGGGCAGTTCGACCGGGTCGGCGGCGGCGCGGGCCTTCGCCGCGGCCCGGGCGCCGAGGGCGGCGCCGTCGAGGTCGGCGAGCCGGTCGACGCAGAGCCGGGCCACCCCGTCCGCGCCACCGGTCCGGGCGATGCCGTCCATCGCCGCCTCGGCCGTGCGGCCGATCGCGGTGTGGCCCGCGGAGTTGGCGAACGCTCCCCGGCGCGACGAGATCCGGCAGTAGCCGGCCGCCTCCAGGCCGCCCACCGCGTCCACGAAGGCGCGGACCCGCTCGGCCAGGTCGGCGGGTTGGGCGTGCTCCGTCGGGCCGTCGGTCGGTGGGGCGGACGGCACCGGCGTGGGTGGGGTCAGCCCGGGCCAGGCCGGGTCGGGCGGGCAGAGCCGGGCGGCCGCCAGGGTCCGCTCGACCAGCCCGGTCAGCCCGTCGGCGTCGACCCGGCTGCTGCTGCCGGCGGCCGTCCGGCCGTCGACGTGCAGGTGCAGCCGCACCGCCCGGCCCACGTCGGAGACGTTCTGGTGGATGAACGAGTTGGCGAACCGGGTCAGCGCCTGGTGGTGCTCGACGACGGTGACCTCGGCCTGCGCCCCGGGGCCGGCGAGGCGGCGGACCAGCTCCACCACCCGGGCGGCGTGGTCCGACCCGGTCCCGGTCATGCGCGTACCCCCACCCGGACGTCGCGGAACCGGGCCGGCGCCGACGGGTGGCCGGTGTGTCCGATCTGGCCCGGCTGGCCCTTGCCGCAGTTGGGCGTCCCCCACGGCACGATCTCCGAGGAGAGCATGTCCATCGAGCGCCAGAAGAGCGGGCCGATGCCGGTGTAGGTGGGGTTGCGCAGCATCCGCCCGCGCCGCCCCTTCTTCACCTCCCAGCCGACCTCGCAGCCGAACTGGAAGTTGAGCCGCCGGTCGTCGATGGACCAGGACCGGTTGACGTCCATCAGCACCCCGTCGTCGGTCGCCGCGATGATCTCGTCGAGGGTGTGCGGGCCCGGTTCCAGGCCCACGTTGGTCATCCGCACCATCGGCAGCCGGGCCCAGCCGTCCGCCCGTACGCTGCCGCCGTGATCGAGGCCGGCGACGGCGGCCGAGTCCCGCCCGGCGAGCACGCCCACCCAGCGCCCCTCGCGGACCGCGTCCCGCCGGACGGCCGGCGAGCCCTCGTCGTCGAAGCCGAAGCTGCCCAGCGCGCCCGGGATGGTCGGGTCGATGGTGACGTTCATCAGCTCGGAGCCGTACCGCAGCGAGCCGAGCTGGGCCAGGTCCAGCCAGGAGGTGCCGGCGAAGGCGGCCTCCCAGCCGAGGATCCGGTCCAGCTCGATGGCGTGCCCGACGGACTCGTGGATCTGGAGGGCGAGCTGCTCGCCGCCGAGGATCAGGTCGGTCTCGCCGGCCGGGCACTCGGGCGCGGTGAGCAGCTCCCGGGACTCCTCGGCGATCCGCGCCGCGTGCGCGGCCAGGTCCAGCGACTCGACCAGCTCCCAGCCGGTGGTGCCGTACTGGCCGCGGTAGCTGGGGTAGGAGCGGCGCTGGGTCTCCCGCTCGCCGATCGAGGTGGCGGAGACGCCGCCGCCGCACTCCCGGATGCGCTGGTCGATCCGGTGCCCCTCGCTGGAGACGAACCACTTGACGGTGTCCCAGATCTGGTAGAGCCCCTCGGCGAGGTCGGCGCCGTGCGCCCGCATCGTGGCGGTCGCCCCGACCAGCAGGTCGCCCTTGTCCGACAGCGCCACCCCGAGCGGGTCGACCCGGCACTGCGAGGCCCAGGTCGCGATGGTCGGCTCGCTCGGGACCAGGTCGATCGGCGGGCCGGGGACCCGCGCGCTCGCGGTGGCGGTCTCCGCGGCGCGCCGGCCGGCGTCGCGGACCATCCGCTCCGACAGCTCGGGTACGGCGTGGAAGCCCCAGCTCGACCCGACCAGCGCCCGGACGCCCAGCCCGATGCTCTCGTCCTGGGTGAGCTCCTCGATCTCGCCATTGCGGGCCGACATGGACTCGTAGCGGCGGTGCATCACCCGGGCGTCCGCGTACCGGGCGCCCGCGTCGAGGGCGGCCTGCACGGCGGCCGACGCCGCATCGAACTCGGTCATGTGCCCGACCCTAGGCGAGCGGACCGACATCCGTCAGGGCAGCAGCTCCTTCGGCCGAATGGTGGCCCGAACCGGTTCGGTCAGCTCCAGCGTCTCGCCGACCTTGGCCACCGACTGCTCCACGTAGTGCCGGCCCTGCCGTCGGTAGAGGTGCAGGGTGCCGTTCTCCTGCTCCACCAGGAGGTACCACTCGATACCTGCGGTGGCGTAGTAGTGCATCTTGAGCACCTTGTCGGTGGCCGCGTTGCTCGGCGAGATGATCTCGCAGACGAGGCGGACGTCGTTCGCCTCGATGTTGACCTCGTCGAAGTCGATCTCACCGGTGATGACGAGGTCGGGGATCGTGATGCGGCCGGGCTTGAGTCGGACGTTGACCGCCTCCAGGACCCGGAGTCGCGCTTCGCGAGCCGGCTGTCGCAGGACGGCGCGAAGCTCGCCGGAGATGTTCTGGTGACGTGGAGTCGGGGCTGGGGTCACGTGGAGGCTCCCGTCGAAGAGTTCGACGCGCTGTTGCGTCTCGCCGAGGGCGAGGTACTCCTCTTCGGTCCACGGTCCCTCGTGGTCGAACACCGCCGCGGTCATGGTCACCTCCACCTCGTGCCGGCGGGAATCCTCCCGTGGGTGCCGCCTCCATGGTCGCACCCGAGGTGCGACCGTGCGGGCACGACATCGAGTCGCCGGGGTGGATGTCCTGGTGAGGACTGTTCACGCCCGTTGTCGACTCGTTACGCTGTGGCCCGCTGACAGCTCCGCCTTTGTAGCTTATTTTCGCCCTCGTGAGTTTGTTGTAGGTTATCTACAACCCGAGGGAGGCGGTCGTGGACAGTCCGGAACCGGCGCCGTCCGGCCGATCCGACGTGCCGGAACAGCGCGCCGCCGAGGGCCCCTACCTGCGGGTGGAGGACCTGCGGGTGCGCTTCGACACCGAGGACGGCGTGGTCCGCGCGGTCGACGGGGTGTCCTTCTCGGTCGAGCGGGGCCGCACCCTCGGCATCGTCGGCGAGTCCGGCTCGGGCAAGAGCGTCACCTCGCTGGCCGTCCTCGGCCTGCACGACCCCCGGCGGACCACCATCACCGGGGAGATCTCCCTCGGCGGCCGGCAACTGGTCGGCCTCCCCGAGGAGGAGGTGCGCCGGCTGCGCGGCCGGGACATGGCGATGATCTTCCAGGATCCGCTCTCCGCGCTGCACCCCTACTACACCGTCGGCAGGCAGATCGCCGAGGCGTACCGGGTGCACCACCCGAAGGCCGGCAAGCGGGAGGCCCGCCGGCGGGCGGTGGACATGCTGGGCCGGGTCGGCATCCCGCAGCCGGCCAAGCGGTTCGACCAGTACCCGCACGAGTTCTCCGGTGGCATGCGGCAACGGGCGATGATCGCGATGGCCCTGGTCAACGACCCGGACCTGGTGATCGCCGACGAGCCGACCACCGCGCTGGACGTGACGGTGCAGGCGCAGATCCTGGACCTCCTCGCCGATCTCCAGGCCGAGTTCCGCTCGGCGATCATCCTGATCACCCACGACCTGGGCGTGGTCTCCCAGGTGGCCGACGACGTGCTGGTGATGTACGGCGGCCGCGCGGTCGAGCAGGGCAGCGTGGAGCAGGTGCTGCGACGTCCGCAGCACCCGTACACCTGGGGGTTGCTCTCCAGCGTGCCGTCGTTGCACGGCGACGCGGACGCGGACCTGGTGCCGATCCCCGGCAACCCGCCCTCGTTGATCAACCTGCCGTCGGGGTGCGCGTTCCATCCGCGCTGCCGCTACGCCGACCGCAACGGCGACCGGTCGTCCACCGAGGTCCCCGAGCTGCGGCCGGCGGGCGCCCCCGGTCACCTGGTCGCCTGCCACCTCTCCGCCGACCAGCGGACCGTGCTGTACGCCGAGGACGTCGCGCAGGTGGGGGTGGCCCGGTGAGGAACGCAGCGAAGCGGAGTCCCGCAGTCGCGAACGAAGGGCTGCTCCCGTGAGCGCGAGGAACGCAGCGAAGCGGAGTCCCGCAGTCGCGAACGAAGGGCGGCTCCGATGACCGGGACCGAGACCGAACCGCTGCTGCGGGTGCGCGGGCTGGCCAAGCACTTCCCGGTGCGCAGCGGCCTGCGGAGCAGGGGACTGGTGCGGGCCGTCGACGGGCTCGACTTCGACGTGCGGCCGGGGGAGACCCTGGGCCTGGTCGGGGAGTCCGGCTGCGGCAAGACCACCACCGGCCGGATGCTGGTGCGGCTGCTGGAGCCGACCGCCGGCTCGATCGAGTTCGCCGGGCGGGACATCACCCACGCCGGGCGCCGCGAGCTGCGTCCGCTGCGCCAGGACCTCCAGATCATCTTCCAGGACCCGTACGCCTCGCTGAACCCGCGCCACACCGTCGGCCGGATCGTGGCGATGCCGTTGCAGGTCAACCGGATCACCCCGCCCGGCGGGGTGAAGAAGCGGGTGCAGGAGCTGCTGGAGCTGGTCGGGCTCAACCCGGAGCACTACAACCGCTACCCGCACGAGTTCTCCGGCGGGCAGCGGCAGCGGATCGGCATCGCCCGCGCGCTGGCGCTGCGGCCCCGGCTGATCGTCGCCGACGAGCCGGTCTCGGCGCTGGACGTCTCGATCCAGGCGCAGGTGGTCAACCTGCTGCGGGACCTGCAACGCGAACTCGACCTGGCGTTCGTCTTCATCGCCCACGACCTGGCCGTGGTCCGGCACTTCTGCCAGCGGGTCGCGGTGATGTACCTCGGCAAGATCGTGGAGATCGGCGACCGGGACGACATCTACGAACGGCCGCAGCACCCGTACACCCGGGCGCTGCTCTCGGCGATCCCGGACGTGACGGCGCTCGGTCCCGGCGGCCGGATCCGGCTCACCGGGGACGTGCCGACGCCGCTGGACCCGCCCTCGGGTTGCCGGTTCCGCACCCGGTGCTGGAAGGCGCGGGACGTCTGCGCCACCGAGGAACCCGCCCTGGTCGCCCGGGACGGCGGCCGACAGTTGACGGCCTGTCACTTCCCGGAGAGCGGCCCGGTCGGCGCGGCCGATCCGGTCGGCCCGGTGGACGTGAGCGGCGTGAGCGCCGAGGAGGTGGCGAGGTGAGCCTGTCCCCGGTCGAGGGCGTGGCGCTGGCCGAGATCGAGTCCGGCGGCGACGGTGCCGCCCCGAAGCAGAAGGCCGTCGTCGGCCGCTCGCCCGGGCAGCTCGCCTGGCTCCGGCTGCGCCGGGACTCCACCGCGGTCGTCAGCGGGTCGATGCTGGTCTTCTTCGCGCTGGTGGCGCTCGCCGCGCCGCTGATCGAGCTGCTCTACGGGATCGGGCCGGGCGACCAGTTCCAAGGCAAGCTGGACGGGTTCGGGATGCCGCTCGGCTACGCCGGCGGGGTGTCGGCGGACCACTTCTTCGGCCTGGAACCCGGGCTCGGTCGGGACATCTTCATCCGGATGGTCCACGGCCTGCGGACCTCGCTCTTCATCGCCTTCACCGCGGCGGTGGTCACCACCACGATCGGCGTCGCGCTCGGCGTCCTCGCCGGCTACCTGGGCGGCCGGGTCGACGCGGTGATCAGCTGGATCACCGACCTGGCGCTGGCCATGCCGTTCCTGATCGTCGCCCTGGCGTTGACGCCGACCCTGGTGCTGCGCTTCTACGGCGAGCGGGAGGAGGTCTCCTCGGTCTTCGGGGTGGTGGTGCTGATCGTGGTGTTCGCGGTCTTCGGCTGGACCAGCACCGCCCGGCTGGTGCGGGGCCAGGTGATCACCTTGCGCGAGCGGGAGTTCGTGGAGGCGGCCCGGGCCAGCGGCGCCGGGCTGGGGCACATGCTCTTCCGGCAGTTGCTGCCGAACATCTGGGCCCCGATCCTGGTGGCGTTCTCGCTGGCGGTGCCGCAGTACGTCACCGGCGAGGCGGCGCTGTCCTTCCTCAACGTCGGCCTCGGCGAGGAGACGCCGAGCTTCGGAAAGATGATCTTCCGGAGCCTGAGCTACCTGGAGACCGACCCGGCGTACGTCTTCTTCCCGGGCATCACGATCTTCGCGCTGGTGCTGGCCTTCAACCTCTTCGGGGACGCGCTGCGCGACGCGCTCGACCCGAAGTCGTCGCGGTAGGGGTGTGCCATGGCCCGGTTCCTGATCAAGCGGATCTTCTCCGCCGTGCTCACCCTCTTCGTGGTGAGCGTGCTGACCTTCCTGATGTTCTTCGCGCTGCCCCGCGACCCGGTCAGCGGCATGTGCCCGAAGAACTGCAACCCGGAGCGGCTGGAACGGGTCCGCCAGGAGTTGGGTCTGCGCGACCCCCTGGTCACCCAGTACGCCGGCTACATGAAGGGCATCTTCACCGGTCGGGACCTGGGCAGCGCCCAGGGTGGCCGGTGCGACGCCCCCTGCCTGGGCTGGTCGTACGTCACCAACGAGGCGGTCTCCGACACGATCGCCCGGGTGCTGCCGGTGACGCTGAGCATCGTGATCCCGGCGGCCGTCCTCTGGCTGCTGCTCGGGGTGGGGCTCGGCATGGTGTCCGCGCTGCGCCGGGGCACCTGGCTGGACCGGGCCGCGATCGGCTTCTCGCTGGCCGGCGCCTCGTTGCAGATCTACTTCGTCGGCGCGGTGCTGATGCTGGTCTTCGTCTACACGCTGGCCTGGCTGCCGGTGCCCGGCTACACCTCGATCTTCACGGACCCGCTGGAGTGGGCCTCCGGGCTGGTGCTGGCCTGGCTGGCGCTGGCGTTCCTGTTCTCCGCGATCTACGCCCGGTTGTCCCGGGCGCAGATGCTGGAGACGCTGTCGGAGGACTTCGTCCGGACCGCGCGGGCCAAGGGCCTGGCCAAACGCACGGTGTACGGGCGGCACGCGCTGCGCGCGGCGATCACCCCGGTGGTGACCATCGCCGGCCTCGACGTCGGCGGGGCGCTGGGCGGCACGGTGATCACCGAGACCACCTTCGGCCTGAACGGGATGGGCCGGACCGCCGTCGAGGCGGTCCGCGCCGGCGACCTGCCCACCATCATGGCCACCGTGCTGATCGCGGCGGTCTTCGTGGTACTGGCCAACCTGCTGGTGGATCTGCTGTACGCCGCGATCGACCCGCGGGTCCGGCTGGGCTGACCGTCGTCCGTCCTCGTCCCCGTCGGACGTCGACCGGTCGGGCGCGTTGAAAAGTATCGACAACTGTTACACAATTCGTAGGTTTTTTTCTTTACGATCCTCGGGACGTCGGCGGTACACCCGCCGGACCGGACGGGCACAGGTGGAGGAGGCAGGAGATGCGACCACGCGTGACGGCCGCCGCGGGCGGTGCGATCGCCCTGGTGGTGGCGCTGGGTGCGTGCTCGAAGAACACGGGCGAGGGCACCACGGTGGACACCAACCGGCAGCAGACCGGGGTCATCGCCACGGACCCGAAGGAGTCGATGGGGCCGGCCGCGGAGGTGAGCGGCGCGCAGAAGGGCGGCACGTTCACCATCATCCGGGAAACCCCCATCACCCACCTGGACCCGCAGCGGACGTACTCCTTCGCCGGCCTGATGGCCAGCCCGCTCTTCTCCCGCTACCTGACCACGTGGAAGGACGACGGCAAGGGCGGCCTGGTCCTCGTCGGTGACCTGGCCGAGACGCCTGGCACCAACGTCAACAACGACTGCAAGGTCTGGGAATACAAGATCAAGGACGGGGTGAAGTTCGAGGACGGCAGCCCGATCACCGCCAAGGAGATCGCGTACGGCATCGCCCGCTCCTTCGACCCCGACCTCTCCGGCGGCCCGACCTACCTGCAGGAGTGGCTCGCCGACAGCCCGCAGTTCGACACCAAGTGGGACTTCAAGAAGAACAAGACCTCGCTGCCGCCGGGCCTGACCACCCCGGACGACAAGACGCTGCGCTTCGAGTTCGCCAAGCCCCGCTGTGACCTGCCGTTCGCGGTCTCGCTGCCGACCACCGCACCGCTCAAGCCGGAGAAGGACACCGGGGTCAACCTGGACACCCAGCCCTTCTCGTCCGGGCCGTACAAGGTGGCGAAGAACCAGGTCGGCGTGCAGCTCACCCTGGACCGCAACCCGAACTGGGACCCGAAGACCGACCCGGTGCGCCACCAGTACCCGGACCAGTTCGTCTGGAGCTTCGGCCCCACCGAGGACGCCGCCAACAACCGGGTCATCGCCGACAACGGCGCCGACCAGAGCGCGCTCGCCTGGAACTTCGTGCCGGCCTCGCTGGTGGCCAAGGTGGCGGGGGACGCCTCGCTCAAGTCCCGCACGATCCTCTCCCCGACGCCGAGCGCCAACCAGCTGGTCATCAACACCCAGCGGGTCAAGGACCTGAAGGTCCGCCAGGCGCTCAACTACGCCATCGACCGGGACGGGCTGATCAAGGCGCTCGGCGGCCAGACCGTCGCCGCCCCGCTGACCACCCTGATGCCGCCGGCCACCATCGGCTACCAGGCGTACGACGCCTACCCGGCGGGTGCCAACGGCAACGTCGACAAGGCCAAGGAGCTGCTCGGCGGCCAGACGCCGGAGCTGGTCCTGGGCGCGGCGGACAGCACCCGTGAGCAGCAGGAGGCCGTTCAGGTCAAGGCCAACCTGGAGCGCGCCGGCTTCAAGATCACGATCCGGAACATCCCGGACGACGCGAAGCTCGACGAGATCAAGAAGAAGGACAACCCGTGGGACCTGTACTTCGGGTCCTGGGCGGCCGACTGGCCGAGCGGCGCGTCCATCCTGCCGGTGCTCTACGACGGCCGCACCATCAAGGCCGAGGGCAACAGCAACCAGTCGTACGTCAACGACCCGGCGATCAACGCCGAGTTCGACCGGATCCTCGCCCTGGAGCCGGCGAAGCAGGGCCCCGAGTGGGCCAAGCTCGATCAGCGGATCATGAAGGAGCTGGCCCCGGTGGTGCCGCTCTACGTCGACGTCGCCTACAACGTGCACGGGTCCAAGGTCGGCGGAGTCTTCATCTCCAGCGTCTTCGGCTACCCGTCCTTCGTGAACGCGTACGTCAAGCAGTGACCTGCCACTGACGAGGCGCGCCGCAGGCCAGGGTCCTCTCCCGACAACGTGGTCGGGAGGGGACCCTTCCGCTTGACGAGCCGGGGCAACGGTACGGAGAAGCTGACCTGCCTCTTGTCCGCGAAGCTCGCACCGACCGATTCACCAGCGGCCAGCAGGCCGATTGCGCTGGCTGAGCCATCCGCAAAGCGTCGGCCCGCGCGGTTGGTGACATGATCCAGCGGTGGTTGAGGCGGTTCGATGGTTCCCGGACGAGGTCGGTCGTAACGAGGGGGAAGTCGCTTTCCTGGAGCGGCTTCGGCGGGAAGCATCCGGCTGGGACGTCGAAGGGCTCTCGCCGGAGGACGACACGTCGTCGCAGCTGTGGCTGGTGCCGCTGTACCTCGACGTTGATGTTCCAGGGCTCACCATCCGGCGCCGCACCCTGCAGGTTGGCTACTGGACGGGTGGGCCGCTCGGACAGGCACTCCAAGGTGTCTGGGGCGACGACTACCTTCTGGATGACCACGACGGCAACGATCCCGAGGACCTGACCGTGGTCGGAGTGCGGGCCAGCCATGAGGACTACGCGGAGTGGGCCGGCGCCTGGCTGCTGCGCCAGTTGCAACGACCTGTCGTGCGGGAGGAGTGGCTGGCCGGGGATCGCGTGGTCGCTGCCACCTGGCGGCTGGACGATACCGGCCGTGTCCTCGCCCGTCATGGCAGCAGTTCCCGCCGCTTCCTGCGCCGCCGCGCTGACCGTGTTGTCGCGGTGAGGTGAGCTTCGCGATGATCGCCGAGCCGGGATGGTCTGCCGGGCGTGGGTTCAATGAGCCGGCAGCAGCGCTGCTTGACGGATATGTCCTTGGTAAGGCTGTTCCGCAGGCTTTTCGCGCCGGTGAACAGCAGGATGCGGCGGCAATCCGGTTGGGCGCCGGCTTCGGCGGTGCGTAGCAGCCACCGGCCCAGCCCCTGACCTCGCAGGTCGGGCACGACGGCGAGCCGACCTAGCCGGCCCTCACCAGGTGGGTGCGGAGGAAGTCCAGCTCCAGCCGGAGCAGGCGCTCGGACAGCCCGTCGGCGGCCTGGTGGGTGGCGCCGGTCAACGGCAGCACCGCGTGCGGACGGCCGGTGGCCAGCAGCGCCGCCGACAGCCGCAGCGTGTGCGCGGCCACCACGTTGTCGTCGACCATGCCGTGCACCAGCAGCAGCGGCCGGGCCTGCTCCGTGGCGAGGACCGGCTCGGCGGCCAGCTCCACCAGCGAGTGGTGCCCGTAGACGTCGATCCCGTCGTCCGGCAGGCCCAGGTAGCGCTCGGTGTAGGCGGTGTCGTACAGGTGCCAGTCGGTGACCGGGGCGCCGGCGATGCCGCACCGGAACAGCTCCGGGTGGCGCAGCACCGCCAGCCCGGCCAGCCAGCCCCCGAACGACCAGCCGCGCACCGCCACCCGGTCGAGGTCGAGGTCCGGGTGCTTGCCGGCCAGCGCGGTGAGCGCGTCCACCTGGTCGGTCAGGATCACGTCGGCCATCCGCCGGTGGATCGCCTTCTCGAACGAGGGCGCCACCCCGGGGGTCCCCCGGTTGTCGATGGTCACCACCGCGAAGCCGGAGTCGGCCCACCACTGCCGCTCCAGCCAGGCCGACCGGGCCGCCACCACCTCCTGGTGCCCCGGCCCGCCGTAGATGTCGAGCAGCACCGGCAGCCGGGTGCCCTTGACGTGGTCGGTGGGGTAGAGCACCGCCGTCGGCAGCCGCCGGTCGGTCACCCGCACCAGCACCGGGCGCGGCGCGTACGGCGGGCTGGCGGCGAACGAGCGGAGCTGGGCCACCTCGCGGTCGCCGCGCCAGACCGACCAGCGGGTCCCTGGGTCGTCCAGCGACGCCGTGCCGACCACCAGCACGTCCGCGCCGACGGCGGCGGTGTGCCAGCCCGGGGTGCTGCTCATCCGGCGGGCCTCCACCCCGCCGCCGATCACCGTCCGCACCCGGTACAGGTGACGCTGGCTCGGCTCGCCCTCGCTCGCCTCGACCAGCAGGTCGGCCGGGCCGTTGCCGACCGGCAGCCGGCCCACCACCCGGCGTACGTAGAGCGAGGGCGGGGTGAGCAGGGTGCCGTCGGCGAAGAGGCAGCGGGCGTCGTACCCGTCGTGGGCCAGCTCGCCGCCGACCAGCACCCGCCCGTCCGGCAGGTGGGCCGGGGTGCCCGGGATCGGCTCCACCCAGCGCGGGTCGGCCAGTTCGGCGTGCACCTGGGTCTCCCCGGTGCGGTGGTCGATCGCCAGCACCAGGCCGTGCTGCTGCGAGCGGCGCAGCACGGTGATCAGCGGCCCGCCCTCGGCCCAGCCGACCGACGCCAGGTAGGGGTAGGTCTCCCGGTCCCAGTGCACGTCGACCCAGCCGCCGTCGAGGTCGAGCAGGTGCAGGCTGACCTCCGCGTTCGGGCCGCCGGCCAGCGGGTACGCGACCGAGGTGGGCGGACTCGCCGGGTCGGCCGGGTCGTGCAGGTGCCAGCGGGGCAGGCGGGACTCGTCGACCCGGGCGGCCAGCACCGAGCGGCCGTCGGGCGCCCACCAGTAGCCGCGGAACCGGTGGAACTCCTCGGCCGCGACGTGCTCGGCCAGCCCCCACGTCACGCCGGAGTCCTCGCCGGCCAGCATGGTGTCGGTGCCGTCCGACTCGACCACCCGCAGCTGGCCCCGGCGTACCCCCTCGGCGGCGTCGGTCACGTACGCCAGCCGCTCCCCGGTGGGGTCGGGCCGCGGGTCGATCACCGGCCCGACGGTGGCCACCTCGACCACGTCGCCGTGCACCAGGTCCGCCCGGAACAGCCGCCCGGCCAGCGGGAACACCGCCACCCGACCGGCCGCGTCGAGGGCGTACGAGCCGATGCCGGCGGCGCTGAGCCGCTGCCGCTCGCGCAGCGCCCGCTCACCCGGGGCGAGCGCCGTCGGGTCGGCCTCCGGGCCGAGCAGCGCGGCCGGCTCGGCCACCAGCCGCTCCTCGCCGGTGGCGACCTCCAACGACCAGAGGGCCTCCGCCGGGTCCTCCGGGCCACCGGACCGGAGGAAGACCACCCGGGAGCCGTCCTCGGCCACGGAGACGGCGCGCGGGGCCCCGTGGCTGAACCGACGGGTGCGGGCGGCCAGCTCGGGAAAGTCCACAATCCGGATCGTAGAGCGGCGTCGGGCGTGATGTGGCCGACCTGGGCGGACGCGTCGAGACCGGCGGCCGGGGACCGCCGGTTAGAGTGACGGGCGTGACGACGCTGCCCGACCGCCGCCTCCTGCTGGTCCACGCGCACCCCGACGACGAGTCGATCGGCACCGGGTCGACGATGGCCCACTACGCCGCCACCGGAGCCCACGTCACCCTGGTCACCTGCACCCTCGGTGAGGAGGGCGAGATCCACGTGCCGGAGCTGGCGCAGCTCTCCGCCGCCGAGGCCGACCAGCTGGGCGGGTACCGGATGGGTGAGCTGGCCGCCGCCTGCGCCGCGCTCGGCGTCACCGACCACCGGTTCCTGGGTGGCGCGGGCCGCTACCGGGACTCCGGGATGATGGGCCTGCCGACCAACCAGCACCCCCGGGCCTTCTGGCAGGCCGATCTCGACGAGGCCGCCGGGCACCTGGTGGAGATCATGCGGGAGGTACGCCCGCAGGTGCTCGTCACGTACGACCCGAACGGCTTCTACGGCCACCCCGACCACATCCAGGCCCACCGGGTGGCGATGCGGGCGGTGGAGCTGGCCGCCGCCGAGGGCGTGGCCCCGGCGAAGGTCTACTGGACGGCGATGCCGAGCAGCGTGCTGGAGGCGGGCATGACGCACTTCGCGGAGTCGGCGGACAACCCCTTCGCCGGCATCGACAGCGTCGAGGACCTGCCCTTCGGCACCCCGGATCCGCAGATCGCCGCCCGGCTCGACGCCACCGAGCAGCACGCCGCCAAGGAGGCGGCGATGCGGGCCCACGCCACCCAGATCCCGGCCAACTCCTGGCTCTACTCGATCGCCGGCAACTTCGGCGCCGAGTTCATGGGCGTGGAGTACTTCACCCTGGCGGTGGGGGAGAAGGGGCCCGGCAGCGGCCCGTACGGCTGGGAGGACGACCTCTTCGCCGGGATCGTCACCGGCGGGGCGGACCGGTCCCCCGTCGCGGCGGCCGGCCTCCGGTGACCCTGCCCGCCCCGCCGATGCCGGTCGTCGAGGAGGAGAGCCCCCCGCCCCCGCCCCCCGGCCGGTTCACGCGGCTGTTCGACCTGGCCCTGCGGGTGGCCGGTGGCCTGGTCTCCCTGCTCGGCGGGGTGCTCGCCGCCCTGCTCGGGCTGCTCTTCTCCACCGTCCGGGTGGGGGGACAGCTGGTCGGGGTGTCGGTGCCGGTCACCATCGCCGCCGCGATCGCGCTCAGCTGGTTCGCGTACGCGACGGTCGGCCGTAAGTGGGCGGTGGCGCTGCCGGCGCTGCCCTGGTTCGTGCTGATGTCCGTGGCGGCGGTCCGCTCCGACGAGGGTGACCTGCTCGTCGCCGGTGACAACTGGGTCGGGCTGGGGATGATCACCGCGGGGGCGATGACCTTCGCGGTGATGGCGTTCCGGCAGATCCTGGGCCCGCCGCAGCGACGTCACGACGGGTGATGACGGGGCGCCGGTGGTGGTGGTAGATATTCCTGCCAGGAGGCCCGCCGACGGGGCGGCCGGTACGGCGGGAGGCGTGCGATGAGGGAGCGGTGGCGCGCGATCGGTGTGCTCGCGGGAGCGCTGTTCGCGGTCAACGTGGTGGCCCGGTTGACCACCGAGTTCGGCTTCGACGGGAACGACACCGCCCAGTCCGTGGTCTCCCTCATCATGTTCCTGGTGATCGGGGCGATCCTCGCCGGGGTGGTCTTCGTCCGGGGCCGGGTCGAGCCGGTCGCCGAGTGGGGCGGCGTCGTCGGCGCGGCGATCGGGGTGGCGCTGCTGCTCACCATCCTGGTGGGGCCGCTGCTGGTGGGTGACAGCCCGATCCCGGACAACGGCGGTCTCTTCTTCGCCCAGTTCGGCCTCTACCTGCTCGCCACCGGCGCGGGGGTGGCCCTGGGCTACCTGGTGCTCACCGCCCTGGGGTGGGACCACCGTTCGCAGCAGCTCAAGCGGTACGCCGAGCGCACGGCCACCAAGCCGCCCCGCGTCGTCCGCCGCTGACCCGCCGGGCCGCCCCTCAGTCCGGGGCGACGCGGGTCAGGTAGGTGTGGTGGGTGGTGAAGCCGAGCCCCTGGTAGAGCGTCACCGCGGGGGTGTTGCGCTGTTCCACCTGAAGGAAGGCGTGCGTCGCCCCCTCCGCCACACCCCAGTCGACCAGGGCGCGGACCACCCGGCCGGCCAGCCCGCGCCGCCGGGCCTCGGGTACCACCTCGATCAGGCTGAGCCCCAACCAGCGGCGCTGCCCGGTGACCGTGCCCCGGCCGATCGCGACGAGCCGGCCGTCGGCGTACACGTGGGCGAAGCGGACCCGGTCCACGGCGGTGAGCACGTGCCGGGCGGCGTCCGGCAGGCCGCCCTTGCGGCCGGCGGCGATCGCCAACCAGTCGTCGGACGGCGCGGCGGCCAGCCCGACCGGCGGCGCGTCGACGGGGGCCGGTGCCGCCGGCGGCAGCGCGGCCAGCGCCACGGTCTGCACCAGCACCGGCGGGCGGGCGCCCCAGCCCCGGGCGTCCAGTTCGGCGCCGACCGGCGCGGCCAGCGGCAGCGGGGTGTTCACCATCGCCTGCTGGCCGTGGTCGGCGTACCAGCTTTCCACCGCGTCGAGCGCGGCGGGCAGGGGACGGTCGGGGTCGCCCACGGGCAGGGCCGAGTTGGCCCGGCCCGACCAGCCCGCGGCGGCGCGCAGCAGCCAGTCACCGAGCCGGCCCCGGACCGGGGCGGGCCACGCCTCGTCGGAGGCGCGCTCCAGCTCCACCACGGCCCCGGCGGTGGGCCGCCGGGTGGGCGGCACCCGCTTGGCCCGGTGCACCTCCGCCACCGGCACCCGCAGCCGGCCGCGCGCGGTGGCGAGAGTGAGATGGGTCTCGGTCAGCTCGACCAGTTCGCCGAGGGCGTCCGTGAAGAGGGGCCGGCCCTCGCGAATCCCCACAATGCGGCGGACCACGATCCGGTGTCCCACGTCCTGCTGTCTGAGCACGATCGACCTCCTCCCCGGCGAGATACTAGGCTCTTAGCGTCGCGGTGATCGCGACGAGTCTTGCGGAGGAGAAGACCGGTGACCTACATCATCGCCGAGCCGTGCGTGGATGTGCTCGACAAGGCATGCATCGAGGAGTGCCCGGTCGACTGCATCTACGAGGGCAACCGGATGCTCTACATCCACCCCGACGAGTGCGTCGACTGCGGTGCCTGTGAGCCGGTCTGCCCGGTCGAAGCCATCTTCTACGAGGACGACGTCCCGGAGCAGTGGAAGAACTACACCGGGGCCAACTACGAGTTCTTCGAGGACCTGGGCTCGCCGGGCGGGGCGTCGAAGATCGGCAAGGTGGAGAAGGACGCGACCTTCGTCGCGGCCCAGCCGCCGCGCGGAGAGGGCCACTGAACCGGCCCGCGCCGGTCTCGTCGCGCCTGCCCGAGTTCACCTGGGACACGCTGGACGCCGCGGCCGCCCTGGCCGCGGCGCATCCGGACGGTCTGATCAACCTCTCGATGGGCACTCCGGTCGACCCGGTGCCCCCGGTGATCCGGCAGGCGCTGGCGGACGCGGCCGACGCACCCGGCTACCCGCTGACCGCGGGCACCCCGGCGCTGCGTGACGCCATCGCGGCCTGGGTCGCCCGGGCCTGCGGCGCGGGCGTCGACGGGCTGGGGGTGCTGCCCACGATCGGCTCCAAGGAACTGGTCGCCTGGTTGCCCACCCTGCTCGGCGTCGGCCCCGGCGACGTGGTCGTGGTGCCCTCGGTGGCCTACCCGACGTACGAGGACGGGGCCCGGCTCGCCGGCGCCACCACCGTCCGCGCCGACTCGCTGACCGCGGTGGGTCCGACCTCCCGGGTACGCCTGGTCTGGGTCAACTCGCCCGGCAACCCGACCGGTCGCGTGCTGCCCGCCGTCCACCTGCGCAAGGTGGTGGACTGGGCCCGGGAGCGGGGCGCGGTGGTGGCCAGCGACGAGTGCTACCTGCCGTTGGGCTGGTCGGCCGAGGCCGAGCCGGTCTCGGTGCTCTCGCCCGAGGTCTGCGGCGGGTCGTACGACTCGGTGCTGGCGGTGCACTCGCTCTCCAAGCGCTCCAACCTGGCCGGTTACCGGGCCGGCTTCGTGGCCGGCGACCCGGCCCTGGTGGCCGAGCTGCTCAAGGTCCGCAAGCACGCCGGGATGATCGTGCCGGCGCCGGTGCAGGCGGCGATGGTGGCCGCGCTGGGCGACCAGGCGCACGCCGACGAGCAGCGGGAACGCTACCGGGCCCGGCGGGAGACGCTGCTCGCCGCGTTCACCGGGGCGGGCTTCACAGTGGAGCACTCCGAGGCCGGTCTCTACCTCTGGATGACCCGGGGCGAGGACTGCTGGGACACCGTCGACTGGTTGGCCCGCCGGGGCATCCTGGTGGCCGCCGGGGTCTTCTACGGCCCCGGTGGCGCTCGGCACGTCCGGGCGGCGCTGACCGAGTCCGACGCGCACGTCGCCGCCGTCGCGGCCCGCCTCGCCGGATCCTGACCGCGGTCCGGGCGGCCGACCCACGGGGCCGGCCGCCCGGCGGCGTCAGCCGTTGATCCGGCGGAAGACCCGCAGCAGGGTGTCCCGGCTCTGCTTCTCCAGCAGCTCGCTGGCCATCAGCTCCTGCATGGTGACCACCCGCCCGTCGTGCAGGCTCAGCTCCGCCTTCAGCGGCACCTCCCGCTTGACGTCCACCGAGACGATCTCCTCGTACGGCAGGAAGGCGTGCCGGGTCGCCAGCTCCGCGATCGGCACCGAGCCGACCAGCGCGCGCAGCCGCTTCTCGCCCTGGCTCGCCTTGCCCGGGTTGACGATCAGGATCAGCCCCCGGTCGAGGATGAGCACGTCGTGCTCCTTGCCCTCGATCTTGATGTTGGCCAGCGCGCCGATCAGGTCGGCGTCCCGCCCGGAGACCCGGTCCTCCACCACCGTCGCACCACCCGGGTCGATGCCCAGCGCGGCGAGACGGGCCAGCGCCTCGTCCAGGGTCTGCGGCGCGACGGCCAGCTTGGCGACCTCGGCCAGGTCCCACGGCTCCCCGTCCGCGCCGACCAGCTGGGCCGGGCCGGACCAGGAGAGCTGCCAGTGCGCGCGGCCGGAGCGGATCGCCGCGTTGTCCAGCAGCGTCTCCATCGGGCCGGCGAACCGGACCGCGGCCTCCTTGCGGGTGGCGTCGCCGAAGAACTGCTCGGCGAACTCGCCCAGCCGACCCGAGCGCACCAGGTCCAGCACCGTCGTCAGGCCGGGCCCGGTCACGCCGGTGAACCGGCCCGCCGCCCGGTAGATGCCGTCCGCCTGCTGCTGCACCGAGGCGGCCAGCGCCGCGGCGATGAACTGGGCCCACGGCAGCACCTGCCGGCTGCCGTGCTCGACCACGGCACCCTGAAGCTGCCGACCCGCGGTGGCGATGTCGGCGAGCAGCAGCGCGGCCGGCCGGTCGTCCGGTGCGACCGCTCCCGCCGGCAGGGCCGTCATCGCGGCGACCCGGATGCCGATCGGCGGGTGGGTGTCCCACGGCGACGGCTCCCCGTCCGGGGCGTGTTCCCGCAGCTCGGCGATCTCGTCCCGGCGGGCGTGCAGCAGCTGGCCGAAGCCGCCGAAGAGGTCGTCCGGCGCCAGCCCGGCCGACCAGCCCGGCTCCACGTACCGTCGCATGTAGAAGCCCCAGGCGGCGTCGAGCGCGGGCAGCGTGCGCAGCGCCGAGGTGGCGGCCTCGTGCCCGGCCAGCAGCACGGAGGACCGGTCGGCCTCCAGCTCCTGCCGGCGCGACGCGGCGTTGTCCACCATCAGGTAGAGCTTCGAGTAGCCCCGGAAGACCCAGCCGATCGGGTTGCCCCGGCCGATCCGCTGGACGGTCTCCTCGATTGCCAGCCGGCCCCGGTACGCCACCCCGCCGAGCCGGGTGTGCTTGCCGGAGTAGTGGCCGAGCTCGTGGGCGAGCACCGAGCGGAGCTGGTCCAGCCGCATCGCCTGGAGCAGCGGCAGTCCGACGTAGAGGGTGCGCCGGCCGCCGATCAGGCCGAGCAGTCGACTCTGCTCGCCGACCGCCGCGTTCACCTCGGGCACCAGCCGGATCTCGTCCGGGGCGCGGGTGCCCACCGCGGCGGCCAGCTCCCGGACGGTGCTCCACAGCCCCGGCGCGTCGCGTTCGGAGAGGATCAGGCCGGGCGCCGGCTCGTTCCGGGTACGGATCGCGCGCCAGAGTCCGACGGCCACCGCTCCCAGCGCGATGACCAGGGGCAGCAGCAGCTTGCCGGTGAGGGCGCCGCTGGTGTGGCTGTACAGCCAGGCCCCGAGCGCTACGACGGCGGCGAGCTGCAACAGTGCGACGACGTAGAAGCCGATCAACATGACCACCGAGGCGAGCGCCCGGTACGTCGCGGACATCTTGGTTCCTTCCCCCGCTGTGAGGCCGCCTCGGATTGACGGGCGGCGGAGGGGACCGTACGACGTGGATCTTCGCCGGACAACCCCCTTCCGGTCCGCCCGGTCCACCTCTACGATCTGCCGGGTCGTCACCTCGCCGGTGAGAGGACGCCCTGGCCGCCGAGGACTGACCGGCGTACCGGCCGGGCCGATATCCTCGGCCCGGACCTGGTGGAGGCCCGAGGGCCCCGCACCCCCTAGCCGGAACAGCGAGGTGCGCCGATGGTGGACAGGGTCGGTGCGCCGGTGCGGGCCGCGGTGGTGGGCACCGGCCTGATCGGCGGCTCGGTGCTGCTGCGGTTGCGCGCCGCCGGCCTCGACGTGGCCGGCTGGGATCCCGACGCGGCCACCCGGGAGCAGGCGCGCCGAGCGGGCGTACCCGCCCCGGACCGGCTGGTCGACGCGGTGGCCGACCGGGACGTGGTCTTCCTCTGCGGGCCGCTGCCCACCCTGCCGGAGACGCTGGTCGCGGTGGCGGCGGCGACCGGTGCCGGGTGCGTGCTGACCGACGTCGGCAGCACCAAGGGCGAGGTGGCCGCCTTCGCCGCCGCGCGTGGGCTGACCGACCGGTTCGTGCCCGGCCATCCGATGGCGGGCACCGACCGGGCGGGCCTCACCGCGGCGGCGCCGGACCTCCTCACCGGGGCGGCCTGGGTGCTCTGCCCCGCCCCCGGGCCGGCGCTGGCCGCCTTCCGGTGGCTGACCGCCCTGGTCGTCGACGTCTTCGCCGCCCGGGTGGTGCCGATGCCCGCCGACCGGCACGACACCGTGGTGGCGCTCGCCTCGCACGTCCCGCATCTGCTCGCCGGCGCGCTGGCCGGGGCGGCCGACCGGTCGCCGCTGCGCGACGCGGTGCTCGGCCTGGCCGCCGGCAGCTTCCGCGACGGCACCCGGGTCGCCGGCGGCCCGCCGGAGCGCACGGCGAACATGCTGCTGGCCAACCGGGCGGAGACGCTGGCCGCGCTGGGGTCGGTCACCGCCGTCCTGGACGAGCTGGCCGCCGCCCTGCGCGCCGGTGACCGGGACGCGCTCACCGCCCGGCACGCCGAGGGTCGGGCCGCCCGGGCCGCGCTGGCCGGTCGCCCGACGGTGTCGCTGCGCCGTCGCTTCCCGCCGGGCGGCGGGGACGAGGAGCTGGCCTTCCTGCTGGAGTTGGGCGCGTCCGGCGGGCACCTGGACGGGTGCCGCGCCGACGCCGACGGGGTGACGTACTCGGCCCGCCGGTTGCCCGAGGGCGCGGGCGGCCCGGCGGCCCCGCCGCTAGGGTGAGGGCGTGACGGACGGACCGGTCGTGGCGGTGCGCGGTGCGGCGTACCGGGAGGTGCCGCCCGAGCTGGCCCGGTTCCACGTGACCGTGCGGGCCCGCGAGCGCGACCGCGAGGCCACCCTGACCCGGCTCGCCGAGCGGTCCGCCGCGGTGCGGGTGCTGCTCGCCGAGCACCAGCCGCCGGTCGATCGCCGGGAGACCGGCGAGCTGTGGGTACGTCCCGAGACCAGCCGGTCCAATGAGCGGGTGGTCGGCTACCGGGGCAGCGTGACCACCACCGTGACGGTCACCGACTTCAGCACCCTCGCCGAGCTGATGCTGCGCCTGGCCGACCAGGAGCAGGTGGAGGTCGCCGGCCCGCAGTGGTCGCTGCGCCCCGACAGCCCGGCCCACCGGGAGGCCCGGCACGCCGCGATCGCCGACGCGCTGCACCGGGCCCGGGAGTACGCCGAGGCGCTCGGCGCCCGGGTCACCGCCCTGCTGGAGCTGGCCGACCCGAACGAGGAGTACGGCTTCGCGTCCGCCGGCGGCGCCGCGTGGCGGGCCAAGGGTGAGCCGGCCGAGCTGGAGCTGGATCCGCCGCCGCAGACCGTGCACGCCGTGGTGCGGGCCCGGTTCGCCATCAGCGAGCCGGTCCTGGGCTGATGGCCGAGGTGCGTAGCGTCTCGCTCGACGAGCTGGTGGCCCGGGCGAGGGCCCTGGCCGACGCCGGTCCCCGGCAGCTGCTCGGCATCACCGGGCCGCCCGGTGCGGGCAAGTCCACGCTGGCCGAACGGCTCGTCGCCGCGGTCGGCCCGGCCGCCCGGCTGGTGCCGATGGACGGCTTCCACCTGGCCCAGGCGGAGCTGGTCCGGCTGGGCCGCGCCGACCGCAAGGGCGCGGTGGACACCTTCGACGCCAACGGGTACGTCTCGCTGCTGCGCCGACTGCGCCGGCTGGAGCCGACCGCGGTGTACGCACCGCTGTTCCGCCGTGACCTGGAGGAGCCGATCGCCGGCGCGATCGAGGTGCCGCCCTCGGTGCGGCTGGTGGTCACCGAGGGCAACTACCTGCTGCTCACCGACCCGCCCTGGGACGAGGTGCGGTCGCTGCTGAACGAGGCCTGGTTCCTCGACCTGGACGTCCAGCGGCGGCTGCACCGGCTGGTGGCCCGGCACGAGGCGTACGGACGGTCGCCGGAGGCGGCGGTGGCCTGGGCGCACGGCAGCGACGAGGCCAACGCCGCCGTGGTGGCCGGTTCCGCGGGTCGCGCCGACCTGGTGGTCCGCCTATCCGACCCGCTGCCGGGGTGACGGGGCGGTCCGGCGCAGCAACCGGGCCACCAGCGCCCGCTCGCGGACGAACTCCGGCGACTCCGGGTAGCCGCTGTGGTTGCGGATCGGCGGGTCGACGACCTCGCCCCCGCTGGGGTGCAGCGCCTCCGGGTCGGCGACCGGGACGTCCCGTTCGCCGGCGCTGACCGGCCAGCCGAGCGGGTCGGTGTCCCGCCAGAAGTTGGTCCAGGCGACGGGGCCGGAGGGCCAGGTCAGGGTGGTGGCCAGCGCCCGGAGCCGCTCCGGCCCGAAGTACGCCGGGAAGACCCGCCCGTAGAGCCGGGTCAGCTGGCAGCCGTACGAGAAGAACCAGATCCGGCGCCGCCAGCGGGACGGCAGTTGGAGCAGCGTCGCGGCGCAGATGACCGTTCCCTGGCTGTGCCCGGAGAGGATCACCCCGTCCACCCGGCGGGGGTCCTCGTCGGCCAGCGACAGCAGGCCGGCGACGCGGGTCTGCAGCTCGGGCACCGCCCTCTCGGCGTAGCTCGGTGGGGCGAGCGGGTGGGCGGCGCGGGGCCAGAAGGTGCCGATGTCCCAGATCACGCCGGCCGAGCGCCGGACGGTGTCGTTGCGGTAGACCAGCAGACCGAGGGCGGCGACGACCGCGGGCAACCAGCCCAGCATGGTGCCGCCGATGTCGGCGACGGTGTGTACCACGTCCCGCCAGTCGCCCGTGCTCTTCGGGCTGGGCCGGTTGCGGGAGAGGGCGGCGGCGCAGCAGAGGGTCACCAGCACCGCCGACACGGTGGCGAAGCAGCCGATCAGCCGGACGGCGTGCTCGCCGACCAGCCGGTGCAACGCCTGGAACTTGCTGACCTCACGGCAGCGCCGCAGGTCGTGGGCGGAGAGCACGGTGCCGGGGGTGGTGAGGGCGGCGTACTCCTGGCGGCGCAGCCGGTGGAAGAGGAGCCCGGCGCGCAGCCCGGTGACGGCGACGGCGAGCGCGGCGACGGCGAAGGCCAGGCCGGCCCAGAAGACGGCCAGGGGCGGCACGATCGTGGAGTACCGGCTGGGTGTGCCCCCGTTGTCGAGCCGGTCGGTGACCCAGTAGAGCAGGCCGGCGCAGTAGGAGATGGCCATCATCCAGCCGAATCCGGCGAGCAGGGCCGCGCCGCGGCCACCCCAGGCCAGGTCGGTGTGTGCGCCGAGCGGCTGCTCCTCGGTCTGGGGCCGGGTACGGGGGAGCAGCAACCCGGTCGCCGCGATCCCGATCGCCAGCACGGCCAGCATCCAGGTCCGCAGCCCCGTCGGGGCGGGTGGCGCGAAGGGCGGCGCGGCGTCGACCCAGACCGCCCCGAGGGGCAGCAGGACGGCCCCGGTCAACGGGGCGAGCAGCCCTCGGCGCCCGGAGCGGGCGACCGCGCCGATCGTGATGAGCAGCAGCACCTGGTAGGTGGCGAGCCAGGCGACGCCCGGGTCGTACCCGGGCAGCGACCGGTCGGTGAGGCAGCCGGCGATCCCCGGGTCGCGGACACACCCGGCGGGGGGCCGGTACTCGGCCAGTGGTCGGCCGGCGGGACCGTCGGGCAGCAGCAGGAGGGTGAAGGTGCCGGCCACTCCGAGCCCGGTGAGCAGGCCGACGGCCGCGCTCCACCGGCCCAGCGGGGTGGCTCCGCCGCGCCGGCTCAGCCAGGGGTGGCCCACCGCGACCACCGCGATCACCACGACCGCGGCGAGGGCGGTGACGGTCGGCCAGGCGACGGCCGCGCGGACGCCGCGCGGTGGGTCCATGGCGAGTGCCGCCCCGAGCGGCACCGCCGCGGCGATCACCGCTCCGGTGCACAGGTGGAGCACGGCGGCCCGCCGCAGCTGGCCCTCGCCGCCCCAGAAGGTGGGGTCCTGGAGCGGGCTGGTGGCGGGTTCCCGCCGCTCCGGTTCGGGCTCGCCGTCGCCGGGCCCGGGGTGGGGTTCGGCGGGCAGTTCGGCCTCGTACTGGTAGGTGCGCCAGGCCACGACGCCGAGCACCGCGAGCATGGCGAGGGGGAGGAGCAGGCCGACGGCGAGCGCCCGGCTGCCCTCCCGCCACCAGGCGTGGGCGAGGAACTCCCACGGGCCCGGCAGGTGGCGCAGGCAGTCCCGGTCGACGCACTGCCAGGCGACCAGGTCGACCCCGATGCCGGTGGCGGTGACGACCAGGGTGCAGGTCAGGCTGAGACAGAAGAGCCGGATCAGCCACGCGGTGATGCCGGACCGGCTGCCCCAGCGCTCCTGGTCGGGGTCGGGCGGGATGCCGGGCCGCGCGTAGAGCGCGACGTTGGCCAGGGTGAACGGCAGCAGCAGGGTCCACAGGGCACGTTCGACGTCGCGCACGGTCCGCGCGCCGGAGGTCAGCTGCCCCCAGCTGTACGCCTCGACCGTGCTCGCGTCGTCCGGGTCGGCCGCGGTGGACCGGTAGAAGCCGGTGACCGCGTCCCCGGCGACCAGCCGGGGTTGCGGGCCGTTGCCGCCCGGTTCGGGGCGCAGGCCGAGGAGCTGATCGGGTGGGGTGTTGGAAACGCCGTGCACCCGTAGTTCGAGCACCCGTTCGTCCATGCCTGCCCCCTGGTGAAACCTCCACTACCCAGGGTGCCTGACGATGACGGTATCGCCCACTGTCGGAATTACTGTTTTGCCAGCTCAAACCCCCTATTCGAGGGTGCGTACCGGCTTGGCCGGGTTGCCCACCGCGACCACGTTGGGTGGCAGGTCCTTCGTCACCACGGCGCCCGCGCCGACCACGGTGTTCGCCCCGATGGTGACGCCGGCGAGCACGATGACGCCGCCGCCGAGCCAGACGTTGTCGCCGATGGTGATCGGCTTCGCCGCCTCCCACTTGTCCCGACGGGGTCCCGGCTCGACGGGGTGGGTGGGGGTGAGCAGTTGCACGTTGGGTCCGATCTGGACGTCCGCGCCGATGGTGATCCGGGCGACGTCGAGGAAGACGGCGTTGAAGTTCACGAAGCTGCGCGGGCCGATGTGGGTCTGCCAGCCGTAGTCGCAGTGGAACGGTGGGCGGATCCAGGTGTCCTCGCCGAGCGAGCCGAGCAGTTCGCGCAGCGCGGCCAACCGTCCCTGCGGGTCGGTGGCGGGGCTGGTGTTGAAGCGTTCGGTGAGCTGGGCGGCCCGGTCCAGGTCGGCGATGATCTCGGGCTCGTTGGCGATGTACGGCTCGCCGGCGAGCATTCGTTCCCTCATGGACGTCACCGGCCGATCATCCCTGACCGAGCCGGCGCCGGATGCCGGGACCGTCATATTCCGGACTTCATTTTGCATACCCGGTATGTAATCCTAGTTCCGTCAATGTGACTCCCGTCTATAACGACGCCCTACGAGGAGGATCCGTTGCACCGAAGCAGAAGAAGAACCGTCGCGCTCGGTCTGGTGTTCGGCCTGGCGCTCGGCGCCCCGGGCACCGCATCGGCCGCCGTACCATCGGCCCCGGCCGATCCCGCCCGATCGGCCCGGCCCGCCGGGTCGCCGCCGACGGCGACCGGGGCGTCGACCACTGTCACCCTGCTCACCGGGGACCGGGTCACCGTCACCGCCTCCGGCGACGCCGCCGTCCGGCCCGCCGCCGGCCGTGGTGACGTGCGCTTCGTGGTACGCCGGGAGCGCGGCCACCTCACCGTCGTGCCACAGGACGCCCTGCCGCTGGTCCGCTCCGGCAAGGTGGACCGTCGGCTCTTCGACGTCACCGAGCTGATCTCCGCCGGCTACGACGACGCCCGCCGCGACGACCTGCCGCTGCTGGTGTCGTACGCCTCGGGCGAGGCCCGGCGCGGTGGGGCCGCGCTGCCCGGCACCCGGGTGACCCGGGACCTGCCGGCGATCCGCGGCGCGGCCCTGACCGCCGGCAAGTCCAGCACCAACGCCGTCTGGGCGGCGGTCACCGCCGGCTCCGCCGGCAGCCGGCTCGGCGCGGCGGGGGGCGTCGAGCGGATCTGGCTCGACGGCCGCCGTCGGGTCACCCTGGACCACAGCGTCCCCCAGATCGGGGCGCCCACCGCCTGGTCGGCCGGCTTCACCGGCAAGGGGGTCTCCGTGGCGGTGCTGGACACCGGCGTCGACGCGGCCCATCCCGACCTGGCCGGCAAGCTGGCCGAGGCGCGCAACTTCACCGAGGCCCCCGACGGCCGGGACACCGTCGGGCACGGCACCCACGTCGCCTCGACCATCGCCGGCAGCGGCGCCGCGTCGGGCGGCAAGTACAAGGGCGTGGCGCCGGACGCCACGCTGCTCGACGGCAAGGTCTGCGAGGACCTGGGGTGCACCGAATCGGCGATCCTGGCCGGCATGCACTGGGCCGCCGTGGAGAAGCGGGCCGCCGTGGTCAACATGAGCCTCAGCGGCTGGGACTTCCCGGAGGTCGACCCGCTGGAGGCGGCGGTCGGGACGCTGACCGCGCAGACCGGCGCGCTCTTCGTCACCGCCGCCGGCAACGACGGCTCCGACGGCTCGGTCGGCTCGCCAGCCAGCGCCGACGCGGCGCTCGCCGTCGGCGCGGTGGACCGGGACGACCAGCTCGCCGACTTCTCCAGCCGCGGGCCCCGGGTCGGTGACGACGCGATCAAGCCCGACATCACCGCGCCCGGCGTGGACATCGTCGCCGCCCGGGCGGCCGACGGCTTCATCGGCGAGCCGGTGGGGGAGAAGTACCTCCGGCTCTCCGGTACCTCGATGGCCACTCCGCACGTGGCCGGCTCGGCGGCGCTGCTCGCCCAGCAGCACCCGGACTGGAAGGCCGGCCAGTTCAAGTCGGCCCTGATGGCCGCCGCGAAGCCGCACCCGGCGCAGACCACGTACCAGCAGGGGGCCGGCCGGGTCGACCTGACGCGGGCGATCGCCCAGCAGGTGACCAGCGACCCGGTGAGCGTCTCCTTCGGCCGCGCGCTCTGGCCGCACGACGACGACACGCCGATCACCCGCACGGTGGCCTGGCGCAACGCCGGCCCGACCGCCGTCACGCTCGACCTGACCACTGAGATCACCGGTCCGGGTGGCCGGCCGGCGCCGGCCGGCATGTTCCGCCTCGGCGCAACCCGGGTGACCGTGCCGGCGGGCGGCCGGGCGGAGACCACCATCACCGCCGACACCCGGCTCGGCGGCGTCGACGGCTACTGGACCGGCCGGGTCGTCGCCCGCTCCGGCGCCACCGTCGCGGTGACCCCGGTGGCGGTGCACCGGGAGGTGGAGAGCTACACCCTGACGCTGACCCACCGCGACCGGTCCGGCAAGACGACGGGGGACTACCACACCAGCCTGGTCGGGCTGGACCGCTTCGACGTCCGGGACGCCTACGACCCGGACGGCGTGGCCCAGGTGCGGCTGCCCAAGGGGCGCTACGGCCTGAGCGCGCTCATCTTCGAGCCCGCCCCCGAGGGCGAAGCCGGCGGGCTCACCATACTGGCCCAGCCCGAGCTGACCGTCGACCGCGACCTCACGCTCACCGTGGACGCCCGGCGGGGCAAGCCGGTCCTGACCACGGTCCCGAAGCGGGACGCGGCGCCGCTGCTGATCGACGTCAGCGCGGTCTTCTACGCCGACGAGGGCAGCATCTACGGCTTCGGGCTCTGGGCCGACAGCTTCGCCGGCCTGACCACCGCCCAGCTGGGCAGCCGGGTCTCCGCCGACCGGTTCGTCTCCACGGTCAGCAGCCAGTGGGCCGACCGGGAGGCGGCGAGCAGCCCCTACCTGTACGCGCTGAGCGAGGCGATCCCGGGCCGGATGCCCACCGGCTTCGTCCGGCACTACCGCAAGGGCGACCTGGCCACGGTGGTGCACCGCTTCCGGGGTGGCTATCCGGGGATGACCGCCGAGCGGATCGTCATTCCGGAGCTGGAGTACAACACCGGCGCTTCGGCGGTCATCCTGCCGATCGAGGTGCCCGGCCAGCGGGTGGAGCACTACAACACCAGGGGTGTGAAGTGGGAATCCGAGATCGACTTCGGGACGCGGGACGAGGAGGGCTGGCTGGACGCGAAGGCCGCGCTCTTCTCCACCCCGACGGCGTACCGGGCCGGACGGACCGTCCAGGAGGACTGGAACCAGGCCCCGTACTCGCCGTCGTTCCCGGCCCCGCGCTGGCCGGAGGAGAGCGTCACCCGGACCGGTGACACGATCCGGGTCGGGTTGCCGATGTTCAGCGACGCCGCCGGGCACCCGGGTGGGTCGCTCACCGACGCCGAGCGGACCGCCCTGTGGCGCGACGGGAAGCTGGTCGGCGAGAGCGAGTACGCCGGCTACGGCCAGTTCACCGTGCCGCCGGGCGCGGCGGACTACAAGCTGGCCACGTCGGCGAAGCGCAGCTTCACCGACCTGAGCACCGAGGTGGAGTCCACCTGGACCTTCCGCTCGGCCCACGTCCGGGGTGACACCCCGGCCCGGTTGCCGCTGATGGCGGTGCGTTTCGCCCCGCCGCTGCGGACCGACAACAGCGCCCCGGCCGGTCGCAGCTTCCTCGTCCCGGTCGCGGTGGAGCGGCAGCCCGGCGCGCCGGCCGCCCGGGTGGCGAAGCTCACCGTCGACGTCTCGTACGACGGCGGGAAGACCTGGCGCAAGGCGGGCCCGGTCCGCGTTCCGGGCAAGGGCTGGGTGGCCGTGCTGGTGCACCCGCACGGCAAGGGGTACGCGTCCCTGCGGGCCACCGCCCGGGACACCGACGGCAACACGGTGACCACGCGGATCATCCAGGCGTACCGCCTGAGCTGAGCCGGACGTCCGGGTCCGCGGCCTCGACGGCGCGGACCCGGACGGTCCCGGTCAGTCGTTGGCGTGCAGGGCGGCGTTCAGCTCGATGCCCTTGCCGGTGCGCGGCTTCGCCTCCAGCGCCCCGGTGACCGAGTTGCGCCAGAACAGCAGCCCGTCCACGCCGGAGAGTTCGCGGGCCTTGACCACCCGGCCGTCCGGCAGGGTGACCTTCGAGCCGGCGGTGACGTAGCAGCCCGCCTCCACCACGCAGTCGTCGCCGAGCGAGATGCCGATGCCGGCGTTCGCGCCGACCAGGCTCCGCTCGCCGATGCGCACCTTCTCGGTGCCGCCGCCGGAGAGGGTGCCCATGATCGAGGCGCCCGCGCCGATGTCGGAGCCGTCGCCGACCACCACGCCCTGCACGATCCGGCCCTCGACCATCGAGGTGCCCAGCGTGCCCGCGTTGAAGTTGCAGAAGCCCTCGTGCATCACCGTGGTGCCGGAGGCCAGGTGCGCGCCGAGCCGGACCCGGTCGGCGTCGGCGATCCGCACCCCGGCCGGGACCACGTAGTCGGTCATCCGGGGGAACTTGTCCACCCCGTACACGGCGAGGTGGCGGCCGGCGGCCCGTTCGATGACCCGCAGCTCGTCGACCCGCTCCGGCGGGCACGGCCCGGCCGACGTCCAGGCCACGTTGGCCAGCTTGCCGAAGATGCCGTCGAGGTTGAGCTCGTTGGGCCGCACCAGGCGGTGGGAGAGCAGGTGCAGCCGGAGGTACGCGTCGGAGGCGTCCTTGATCGGGTCGTCCAGCGAGCCGATCACGGTGACCACCTGGACGGTACGCAGACCGGGCAGCGCCCGCTCGCCGACCGCGCCAGGTGGCAGGTCGAGCACGTCGGCCTCGTCCTCCCCGGGGACCAGCGGCAGCTCGCCGAGTCCCAGCTTGCCGGTCGGATACCAGGTGTCGAGCACCTGCTCGTCAGCGGTGATGGTGGCCAGGCCGATGCCCCAGGCGGGTACTGCGGACGTCACTGTTCTACCTTTCGTTCGCGACTGCGGGGCTCGCAAGCTCACTCCTCGCGCTCACCGAATTTGACGGTACCGTGCCCAGCATGGAGAACCCGCTGACCCCCGAGGTCCTCGCCGATCCGGTGGCGCTGACCCGCGCCCTGGTCGACATAGAGTCCGTCTCCCTCAACGAGAAGGCGATCGCCGACTGTGTCGAGCAGGTGCTGCGGACCGTGCCGCACCTGACCACGTTCCGGCACGGCAACACCGTGATGGCCCGTACCGACCTGGGGCGGGCATCTCGGGTGGTGCTCGCCGGCCACCTGGACACGGTCCCGTTGAACAACAACTTCCCGTCGACCATGCGCGGCGACCTGATGTACGGCTGCGGCACCTCCGACATGAAGTCGGGGGTCGCGTTCGCGCTGCACCTGGCGGTCAGCCTGCCGGACCCGCGCTACGACGTGACGTACTTCTTCTACGAGGCGGAGGAGATCGAGTCGCGGTACAACGGGCTCTTCCTGGTCTCCCAGGAGCACCCGGAGTGGCTGGAGGCGGACTTCGCGGTGCTGCTCGAACCGACGTACGGGATCGTCGAGGCCGGTTGCCAGGGCACCATGCGGGCGGTCGTCACGACCCACGGCGAGCGCGCCCACGCCGCCCGGTCCTGGCACGGGGTCAACGCCATCCACGGCGCCGGCGAGGTGCTGCGCCGGCTGGGGGCGTACGAGGCGCGGCGGGTCACCATCGACGGTTGCGACTACCGGGAGGGGTTGAACGCCGTCCGGATCAACGGCGGGGTGGCCGGCAACGTGGTGCCGGACCACTGTGAGATCGAGATCAACTACCGGTACGCCCCGGATCGCGACCCGGTGGCGGCCGAGGCGCACCTGCGCGAGGTCTTCGCCGGGTTCGACCTCGCGGTGACCGACGCCGCCGCGGGCGCGCCCCCCGGTCTGGAGTCACCGGCGGCGCAGGAGTTCCTCGCGGCGGTGGGCGCGGCGCCGATCGGCAAGCTGGGCTGGACGGACGTGGCCCGGTTCGCGGCGATGGGCATCCCGGCGCTGAACTTCGGACCCGGTGACCCCAACCTGGCCCACCACAAGGACGAGCACGTCGAGCTCACCAAGATCCGCGACGGGGCCGCCACCCTGCACCGCTGGCTGGCCTCCGCCTGACCCCCGGGTCGGGTGATCGGAAGGTTCGCGTCGCCGGGGAGTGTCCCGGGGACGCGGACCTCTCGATCGCTCCCCGGCCGGCCGGCGTCAGACGGTGGTCAGCAGCGGGTTGTCGGTGGGGCCGGCCGGGGCCGGGGTGGGCTCGTCGGAGGACTCCAGCTCCCGGGCGCGGCGGCGCTCGGCCACCACGTCGCAGATGCGTCGCTGCATCTGTCGGCGGATCCGGATTCGTTCGTTGCTGCTGATCATGCTTGCTCCTCCCCCGAAGGTGCGCCCCGGGGCATACCCGGTATGTGAATAGTAAGACGTGCGGGCGACAGAATTAGTTGCCCAAGATCTCAAAAATTCTGCCGGCTTCCCGGCCAGCTCACCCCCGGGTCACCGCTCCACTACGGTGGCTCCCATGAGCCAGAGCAACGGACGGCAGCCGGGCCGCGATCCGGAGCGGCACCGGGGCGCCGTGACGCTGCGCCGGGGTGCGATCCCGACCAGCACGGCCGATCAGCGACTGCTCGACTCGCGCGGTCGTGGCGACTGGAAGACCCGGGACGCCTGGCGGGCGCTGCGGATCCTCTCCGAGTTCGTCGAGGGCTTCGACACCCTGGCCGACCTGCCGCCCGCGGTGAGCGTCTTCGGCTCCGCCCGCAGCCGACCGGAGAGCCCGGAGTGCCGGATGGCCGAGGAGTTGGGCGCCGCCCTGGCCCGGGCCGGCTACGCCGTCATCACCGGCGGCGGGCCCGGTGTGATGGAGGCGGCCAACCGGGGTGCCAGCGACGCGGGGGGCCTCTCGGTCGGGCTGGGCATCGAACTCCCCTTCGAGCAGGGGATCAACGACTGGGTCGACCTCGCCATCGACTTCCGCTACTTCTTCGCCCGCAAGACCATGTTCGTCAAGTACGCCCAGGCGTTCGTCGTGCTGCCCGGCGGCTTCGGCACCATGGACGAGCTCTTCGAGGCGCTCACCCTGGTGCAGACCGGCAAGGTCACCCGCTTCCCGGTGGTGCTGATGGGCACCGCGTACTGGCGGGGACTGCTCGACTGGTTGCGCGACACCATGGCCGCCGAGGGCAAGATCGGCGCGGTCGACCTGGAGCTGATCTGCCTGACCGACGACGTGGCCGCCGCGGTCCGGCACATCGTGGAGGCGGAGGCGATGCTCTCGGCCGAGCAGGAGGCGGTCCGCGAGGAGTCCGTCGCCCTGACCGCCGCCGAGCAGCGGGTCGCCCGCCGGGCGTCCGCCGCCGGCGAGCGGGACACGAAGGGCTGACCGGTGGCGGCGATCTGTGTCTTCTGCGCCTCCTCCCGTACCCTCGACCAGCGCTGGCTGGACCTGGCGGCCGAGACCGGCGCGGAGCTCGCCCGGCGCGGACACACGCTGGTCAGCGGCGGCGGCTGCGTCGGCATGATGGGGGCGCTGGCCGACGGCGCGCGCGCCGCCGGCGGACGCACCGTCGGGGTGATCCCGCAGGCGCTGGTCGACCTGGAGGTCGCCGACCTGGCCTCGGACGAGCTGCTGATCACCGACACCATGGCCAGCCGCAAGACGCTGATGATCGAGAAGTCGGACGCCTTCCTGACCCTGCCGGGCGGACTGGGCACCCTGGACGAGCTCTTCGAGGTCTGGACCACCGCGACGCTGGCCCTGCACGCCAAGCCGATGGTGCTGGTGGACACCGACGGCTTCTACCGCCCGATGCTCGACTGGCTCGCGGCCCTCGCCACCCAGACCTTCCTCAAGCCCGCCGGCCTCGATCTCCTCACCATCGCCGACTCCGTACCCACCGCCCTCGACACCCTCGAATCCCAGCTCACCTGAGCCCCCGGCGGGTCTTCCCGCCGATCATGAAGCTGACGGTGGAGTCGATCTCCCGCACCGCCGCCAAGTTCATGATCGACAGGGGTCGACGGGGGAGGGGCGGGGGGTGTCGTACCGGCGTGGTGGGATGAGGGGGTGCAGGGGTACCGGCTGGTGCGCCGGCCTGCCGGACCGGCCCGCGACGACGGGCGGTCCGCCGCGACCGTTCGGGGGGACGGTCGGCCGGGCGGGCCGAGCCAGCGGGACGGCGGTTCGGGTGCGCGCACCGAGGGGGAGCCGCGGTCCGGGGGGCCGGCGGGCGCTGCCGCGTACCCGGACGGCCGGTTGGCCGACCCGCTCCAGGCGGAGGTCGTCGCCCACACCGACGGGCCGATGCTGGTCCTCGGCGGTCCGGGCACCGGCAAGACCAGCACCCTCATCGAGGCGGTCGCCGCCCGGGTGGCCGAGGGCGTCGACCCGGAACGCGTGCTGGTGCTCACCTTCGGCCGCCGCGGCGCCACCGACCTGCGCCACCGGATCGAGGCGCGGATCGCCGGTGCCGGGCACCGGGTGGTCCGCGAGCCGCTGGTGCGGACCTTCCCCGCGTACGCCTTCGGCCTGCTCCGCCGGGCCGCCGCCGAACGGGGCGAACCGTCACCCCGGCTGCTCACCGGCCCCGAGCAGGATCTGATCATCCGCGAGCTGCTGGAGGTGGTGGGCGAGGAGCCCGGCGACGACCCCGTCGGCTGGCCCGAGGACCTCCGCCCCGCCCTGCGTACCCGGGCCTTCGCCGCGCAGCTGCGGGACCTGCTGATGCGGGCCGCCGAACGCGGGGTGGGCCCGGTCGAGCTGGCCCGGCTGGGCGAGCGGCTCGGCCGCGCCGACTGGCCGGCCGCCGCCCGCTTCCTCCGCGAGTACGTCGCCGTCCTCGCGCTCCGCGACGTCAGCAACCGCGGCTCCGTCGCCTACGACCCGGCGGAGCTGGTCCGGGCCGCCACCGGCATGCTGCGCGACGACCCCGAGCTGCTGGAGGCCGAGCGCCGGCGGTTCGCCCACGTCTACGTCGACGAGCTGGCCGACACCGACCCGGCCCAGCAGGATCTGCTGGCCGTGATCGCCGGCGGGGGCCGGTCCCTGGTCGCCTTTGCCGACCCCGACTCCTCCACGTACGCCTTCCGCGGCGCCGACCCGAGCCTGGTGGGCGCCTTCCCGCACCGCTTCCGGACGGCCTCCGGGGCGCCCGCGGCGCAGGTGGTGCTCACCACCTCGTACCGGGCCGGGGCGGGGCTGCTCGGCGCGACCGGGCGGCTGGCCCGCAAGCTGCGCGGTCCAGCCACCCACCGGCGACTGCGTCCACTGCCGGACGCGCCGCCCGGCTCGGTCGAGGTCCGGACCTTCCGCTCCGGCACCAGCGAGGCCGCCTGGCTGGCCCACGCGCTGCGCTCCGCGCACCTGCTCGACGGGGTGCCCTGGTCGGAGATGGCGGTGCTGGTCCGCTCGACCAGCCTGCACCTGCCGTCGCTGCGGCGTGCCCTGCACACCGCCGGGGTGCCGACCGTGGTGCACGGCGAGGACCTGCCGCTGCACCTCCAGCCGGCGGTGGCGCCGCTGCTGCTCCTGCTGCGCTGCGCACTGGAGCCGGAGCGGCTGGACGAGGAGTCGGCCGTCGCGCTGCTGCACTCGCCGCTGGGCGGCGCCGACCCGCTGGCCGAGCGGCGGCTGCGCCAGGGGTTGCGTGCGCTCGCGCTGGCCGGGGGCGATCGCCGGCCCTCCGGGGAGCTGATCGTCGAGGCGCTGCGCGACCCCGCCGAGCTGGCCGGGATCGACCGGCGCTGGGTGGAGCCGGCCCGTACGGTCGCCGAGCTGCTCGCCACCGCCCGGGACGCGGCGGCCGCCCCCGGGGCCACCGCCGAGGACGTGCTCTGGGCGGTGTGGCGGGCCAGCGGGCTCGCCGAGCGCTGGTCGGGTGCCATCAACCGGGGCCGGGCCGCCACCGGCGAGCACGAGACGGCGCAGCGCTGGCGGGCCGAGGCCGCCGACCGCGACCTCGACGCGGTGCTGGTGCTCTTCGACGCGGCGGCCCGCTTCACCGACCGGCTGCCCGGCGCGCGGACCGAGGTCTTCCTCGACCACGTGCTCGGCCAGGACCTGCCGGCCGACACCCTGGCCGCCAGCGCCGACCGGGGCGACGCGGTCCGGCTGCTCACCGCGCACGCCGCCAAGGGCCTGGAATGGGACCTGGTCGCGGTCGCCGGTGTCCAGGAGGGCGTCTGGCCGGACCTGCGGCTGCGCGGCAGCCTGCTCGGCTCCGAGCGGCTGGTCGACGTGCTCGCCGGCCGGGCCGAGGGCGCCGGCGTCCGGGCCAGCCTGGTCGGGCAGACCTCCGCCCTGCTCGACGAGGAGCGCCGGCTCTTCCACGTCGCCGTCACCCGGGCCCGGCGCCGGCTGCTGGTCACCGCGGTGGCCTCGGCCGCGGTGGGTGGCGACGACCACGAGGAGCAGCCCAGCCGCTTCCTGCACGAGCTGGGCGTCACCGAGCCGCCCGCGACCGGGGCGGGCGGCCCCGCCCCCGACCCGACGCCGTCGGGTCCGCCACCGGAGCGACCGGGCGACGACGCCACCCCGACCGGCCCGGCGGGAGACCGGTCCGCCGACGTCACGCCGGCCGTGGACGACGCCGAGCCCCACCGGCCGGGGGAGCTGCCGGTGGGGCGCCCGCCCCGCGCGCTCACCCTCTCCGCGCTGGTGGCGGAGCTGCGTACCGCGGTCACCGACCCGGCGGCGTCGCACGCCCGGCGGCGCGCGGCGGCGGCCGAGCTGGCCCGCCTCGCCGCCGCCGGCATCCCCGGCGCGCACCCCGACGACTGGTGGGGGTTGCGTCCCCTCTCCGACGACCGGCCGCTGGTCGACGAGGGCGATCCGGTGCGGGTCACCCCGTCGGCGATGGAGAGCGCGCTGCGGTGCAGCCTGCGCTGGCTGCTGGAACGGCACGGCGGCAGCGGACCGGCCAGCGCCGCGCAGGGCGTCGGCAACCTGGTGCACGCCGCGGCGATGCTCGCCGAGGACGCCAGCGCCGACCGCACCGCGCTGCTGGAGTACGTGGCCGCCCGGTTCGACGCGATCGAGCTGGCCGCCCGCTGGATGGTGGGCCCGGAGCGGACCCGCGCCGAGGCGATGGTGGACAAGCTGCTGCGCTGGCTCGCCGGCAACCCGCGCCGGCTGCTCGCCATCGAGCACGAGTTCGCCGTCCGCCTCGACGACCCGCAGCGGCCGATCGAGCTGACCGGCCGGGTGGACCGGCTGGAGGTCGACGCCGACGGCCGGCTCGTGGTGATCGACCTCAAGACCGGCAAGTCCACCGCGGTCACCGAGCGGGAGGTGGCCGAGCATCCGCAGCTCGGGGCGTACCAGGCGGCGGTGGAGGCGGGCGCGTTCGCCGAGTACGGCGAGTCCTCCGGCGGCGCGGCGCTGGTGCAGCTCGGCACCGGGGCCAGGGACGCCAAGGAGCAGGCCCAGGCCGCCGCGGGGGAGGGCCCCGAGGCGGGCTGGGCCACCGCCCTGGTCCGGCGCACCGCCGATACGATGGCCGCCGCCACCTTCGCCGCGGTCGCCAACTCCAAGTGCCGGGTCTGCCCGGTGCGTACCAGCTGCCCGGTCTCCGGGCAGGGGCGTCAGGTCGTCGAGCCGCCAGCCACCCGTCCCCCGGAGGGCCCGTGAGCGCCGAGATGCCCCAGTGACCCAGCCGACCCTCTTCAGCACCGCCGCCCCGGCGCCCCGGTCCGCCGACGCCGGCCCCCGCTACACCCCGGTGGAGCTGGCCAAGCTGCTCAAGCTGCCCGCGCCGACCCGGGAACAGGCGGCGATCATCGCCGCCCCGGTGGAGCCGCTGCTGGTGGTGGCGGGCGCCGGCTCGGGCAAGACCGAGACGATGGCCGCCCGGGTGGTCTGGCTGGTCGCCAACTCGTACGTCCGGCCGGAGCAGATCCTCGGCCTCACCTTCACCCGCAAGGCGGCCGGCGAGCTGGCGCACCGGGTCCGTACCCGGCTCGACCAGCTGGTGCGGCGGCTGGGTCGGCGTGGGCGCGACCCGCTGGACGACCCGTTGGCCGGCGAGCCCACCGTCTCCACCTACCACTCGTACGCCGGCCGGATCGTCACCGAGCACGGCCTGCGCGCCGGGTACGAGCCGACCACCCGGCTGCTCACCGAGGCGTCCCGCTGGCAGCTGGTCGACCTGCTGGTGCGCAACTACGACGGCGACATGTCCGAGGTCGACCGGATGCCCAGCACGGTCACCGACGCCGTGCTCGCCCTCGCCGGTGAGCTGGACGAGCACCTGGTCGACCCGGACGTCCTCGCCGCGTGGACCGGCCGGTTCTTCGCCGACGTGCAGTCCCGCCCCGGCCGGATCTACGCCGACGTGCGTAAGGCCCTCGCCGTCCAGCAGACCCGGCTGAAGCTGCTGCCGCTGGTGCGGGCGTACACCCGGCGCAAGGACGACTTCGAGGCGATGGACTTCGCCGACCAGCTCGCCCGCGCGGCCCGGGTGGCCCGCGACCACCCCGGGGTGGGCGTCATCGAGCGGGACCGCTTCCGGGTGGTGCTGCTCGACGAGTACCAGGACACCAGCCACGCCCAGGTGGTGCTGCTCAACGCGCTCTTCGGCGGCGGCCACCCGGTGACCGCCGTCGGCGACCCCTGCCAGTCGATCTACGGCTGGCGCGGCGCCAGCGCCGGCACGCTGGAGCGGTTCCCCACCGACTTCGCCCGGGCCGACGGCACCCCGGCCGAGGTGCTCAGCCTGACCACCAGCTGGCGCAACCGCCCGGAGATCCTCGGCGTGGCCAACGCGCTCTCCCTGCCGCTGCGCGCCGCCGGCGCCCGGGTGCCCGAGCTGCACGCGGCGATGAGCGTCCGGGACCCGATCCCGCACCGCAGCCCCGGCGGCCACGCCGCCGGCACCGTGCACTGCGCGCTGCTGCACACCTACGCCGACGAGGCGGAGTGGATCGCCGACAGCGTGCTGGCCGCCTGGCGGGGTGCGGCCCGGATGCCCGGCGCGCTGCCCGAGCACATCCCCGTGCCGTCCCGTCCCACCACCGCCGTCCTGGTCCGGCTGCGCAGCCAGATCCCCGCGATCGAGGCGGCGCTGCGCGCCCGGGGCCTGCCGGTCGAGGTGGTCGGCCTGGGCGGCCTGCTGGACACCCCCGAGGTCCGGGACGTGGTCTGCACGCTGCGGGTGCTCGCCGACCCGACCGACGGAGCGGCGCTGCTGCGGCTGCTCACCGGGGCGCGCTGGCGGATCGGCCCGCGTGACCTGGTGGCGCTGCACCGCCGGGCCCGGGCCATCGCCAGGGCGCGGCGGCAGCTCACCGGCGACGACGGGTCGGAGATCGTCGTGGACGCCCTGGACGAGGCGACGCTGGTGGAGGCGCTGGCCGACCTCGGGCCGGCGCAGGCGTACTCCGACCAGGGTTACGCGCGACTGCGGTCGTACGCGATGGAGCTGGCGCTGCTGCGCTACCGGCTGGACCAGACGCTGCCGGAGCTGATCGCGGACATCGAGCGGACCATCGGCCTGGACGTGGAGGTGGCGGTGCGGGCCGGCCGGGACGGCACCGGCGACGCCGGGCTCGCCCGCGGCCACCTGGACGCCCTCGGCGATGTGGCGGCCCGGTTCAGCGGGGAGACCCCGGGGGCCACCCTCGCCGGCTTCCTGGCCTTCCTGGCCGCCGCCGAGGACGAGGAGCGCGGCCTGAGCCCCGGCGAGGTGGAGGTGGTCGAGGGCGCGGTCCAGGTGCTCACCGCGCACGCCGCGAAGGGCCTGGAATGGGACGTGGTGGCCGTCGCCGGACTGACCCGCGGCGTCTGGCCGGGGCCGGTGCGCAACTCCGACCACTGGCTGGGCGGGCTCGGCGTGCTGCCGTTCCCGCTGCGCGGCGACGCCGACGGCCTGCCCGAGCTGGGCCTGGCCGAGGCGGAGGACCAGCGCGGGGTGGCCCGGGCGGTGTCGGAGTTCACCGACGCCTGGCGGGCGCACGACGAGCGGGAGGAGCGCCGGCTGGCGTACGTGGCGGTGACCCGGCCCCGGCGGCTGCTGCTCTGCTCCGGCTACTGGTGGGGGGAGGGGACGAAGCGGTTCCGTGGGCCGTCGGTCCTCCTGCGCGAGGTGCACGACGCCTGCCTGGACGGCGCGGCCGGGCACCTGGTCGACCAGTGGGCGCCGGAGCCGCCCGGCGACGCGGTCAACCCGACCGCGGAGGTGGTGCTGCGCGCCGAGTGGCCGGCGGACCCGCTGGGCGTACGCCGGCCGGCGCTGGCCGAGGCCGCCGCGTTGGTCCGCCGCTTCCTCGCCGACGGGCAGGACGTCGCAGCACCGTCACCGGCCGGTTCGGACGGTGACGGCGCGGTCGATCCGCTCGCCGACGACCCGGAGGTGGTCCGCTGGCGGCAGGAGGCCGACCTGCTCCTCGCCGAGCGGGCCGAGCTGCTGCGGCGGGCCGAGGCGGTCGAGGTGGCCCTGCCCGGGCACCTGTCGGTGACCCAACTGGTCGCGCTGCGTCGTGACCCGGAGGCACTGGCCCGGGCGCTGCGCCGGCCCATGCCCACCGAACCCAACCCGTACGCCCGCCGGGGCACCGCCTTCCACACCTGGCTGGAGCAGCGCTTCGGCGCCGACCGGCTGCTCGACGTGGACGAACTGCCGGGTGCGGCGGACGCGGACGCCGCCGGAGACGAGGCGCTCACCGAACTCCAGGAGCGCTTCCTGGCCAGCGAGTGGGCCGAGCGGGTGCCGGTGGAGGTGGAGGTGCCCTTCGCCACAGTGATCGCCGGCGTGGTGGTGCGGGGCCGGATGGACGCCGTCTTCGCCCGCCCCGGCGGCGGGTGGGACGTGGTGGACTGGAAGACCGGCCGCCGGCCCACCGGGCGGGAGGCGGAGGTGGCGGCGGTGCAGCTCGCGGTCTACCGGCTGGCGTGGGCGGAGCTGGCCGGGGTGACGGTCGACCGGGTGGGCGCCGCGTTCCACTACGTCCGGGAGGGCGTCACGGTCCGCCCGGCGGACCTGCTGGACGCCGACGGGCTCACCGCGCTCATCGCCGGAGTACCGGAAATCCCGGATGGGGGTGGCGCGACGGCCAATCCGTGGTAGGTTGGTCTTGTTGCAGTTTTGGTTACCAGAGACTCTGTGTGCGCCTGGCGGGAATTGTGGCCCCAGGCGCTCTTTGTTGTGTCCGGAGTTCTCCGGGCGGGGCGACCAGAAGCGACAAGCGATTCGCGCATGCCCGCGCGGAGCGCTCCTCTTCGAGCCCGCAACAGGTGCGGGTTCGACGTTCCGTCAAGGAGACGAAACACATGGCTATTGGCACCGTGAAGTGGTTCAACGCTGACAAGGGCTTCGGCTTCATCACCCCGGACGGCGGCGGCGCTGACGTCTTCGCCCACTTCTCGGCGATCCAGTCCTCCGGCTACCGGAGCCTGGACGAGAACCAGCGGGTCGAGTTCGAGGTCACCCAGGGCCAGAAGGGCCCGCAGGCGGAGAACATCCGCCCGCTCTGATCTTCGGATCACCCTGCACCATCCATCACACCCTCCGGTGTGGTGAACGGGACCGGTCCGCCGCGCCACCCCTCGCTCCGGCGGGGCGGCGCGCTGCGGCGGACCGGCCCGTACCCTTTCGGTTCGTGCTTGTGAGTCCCGGTGGACGAGTCCTCCGGTGACAGCGCCCTTGAGGCGCCCTCCCTCGACACGTGCCGCGTCGAGGAAGGCATTCCGCATGACCATGACCATTCCCACCTTCGCCGCCACCGGCCTGGCTGCCGAGCTGGTCGCCGAGCTGGCGGCGCAGGGCATCTCCGAGCCGTTCCCGATCCAGGCGGCGACCCTGCCGGACTCGCTCGCCGGCCGGGACGTGCTCGGTCGGGGCCGCACCGGCTCCGGTAAGACCCTCGCCTTCGGGCTTCCGCTGCTCTCCCGCACCGCCGGCCGTCGGGCCCGGCCGGGTCGCCCGCTGGCCCTGGTGCTGGTGCCGACCCGGGAGCTGGCCCAGCAGGTCACCACCGCCCTCGCCCCGTACGCCCGGGCGCTCGGGCTGCGCTGCGCCACCGTGGTCGGCGGCCTGTCGCTCCAGCGGCAGGCGGACGCGCTGCGCGCCGGCGCCGAGGTGGTCGTGGCCACCCCCGGCCGGCTGCACGACCTGATCAACCGCGGTGACGCCCGGCTCGGTGAGGTCGCCGTCACGGTCCTCGACGAGGCCGACCAGATGGCCGACATGGGCTTCCTGCCGCAGGTCACCAAGCTGCTGGAGCAGGTCGACCCGAACGGCCAGCGGATGCTCTTCTCCGCCACCCTGGACGGCGGCGTGGACCGGCTGGTCCGCCGCTTCCTGACCAACCCCGTCTCGCACTCGGTCGACCCGGGCACCGCCACGGTGACCGCGATGACCCACCACGTGCTGCACGTCGACGCGGTCGACAAGCCCGCCGCGCTCACCCAGATCGCCGCCCGCGAGGGCCGCACCATCCTGTTCATGGGGACCAAGCACCGCGCCGACCGGCTGGCCCGCCAGCTGCTCTCCAAGGGGGTACGCGCCGCGGCCCTGCACGGGGGCAAGTCGCAGCCGCAGCGCACCCGGATCCTGGAGCAGTTCCGCAACGGCCAGATCACCGCCCTGGTGGCGACCGACGTGGCGGCCCGGGGCATCCACGTCGACGGTCTCGACATGGTGGTCAACGTGGACCCGCCGACCGAGGCGAAGGACTACCTGCACCGGGGCGGTCGTACCGCCCGGGCGGGGGAGTCCGGCAGCGTGGTCACCCTGGTCCTGCCCGAGCAGCGCCGGGACGTCTCCCGGCTGATGAGCGTGGCCGGCATCAAGCCCCAGTCCACCCAGGTACGCCTCGGCGACGAGGCGCTGGCCCGGGTCACCGGGGCCCGGGAGCCGTCCGGGGTGCCGGTGACCATCGTCGCCCCGCAGCCGGCGCCGGCCGCGCGGGTGCGTACCGGTGGCGGCGGGGAGGGCACCCGGGCCGCGCACCGCACCTCGGGCCGCTCCCGGCGCCCGCGCCGCCCGCGTATCGCCTGACGCTCCGCGACACCTCGGATCCTGGCGGGGACCGACCCTTTCGAGGGCCGGTTCCCGCCAGGATTCTCTGCTCTGTGGACCGGGTGTGGTCGGGGTGTCGCGCCTGGTAGTGGTTGCGCTGGTTGAGTCGGTAAACAGGCCCGATTGGGTCCGATCGGTGACTGTTCCGCACGGTGCGCCTCGTCGAAGCTGATCCCGGGGGGAAGATCCGGCCGCTACCGGCCGGCCACGGGAGGGGTGACCATGGCGGGCGACGCCGGCTCGGGGGCGGTGCGCGAGCTGCTGGTGGTGCTCGCGGTGGCAGGCGCTGGCCTGTTGCTCGCCATGGTCGCGGCGTTCGCTCCGTGGCACCCGGGGCCCGGCGCGGTGGCACCCGCCGGGCTGGTCGAGCTGCAGGCGCCGGCCGGCGCGGTCACCGCCGCCGGCAACGTCTCCACCGGCTGAGCGGCCGGTCAGCGGCGTACCGGGCGGTCGGTCCGGCTCCCGGGCGCGGAGCCCTCGGCGAGCAGGTCGGCCAGGGTGGTCCGGTCGACCACCGTCGCGATCGCGCCGGCCACCGCCAACCACACCTCGCCCAGCCCGCTGGCCACCCTGTGGTAGCCGGCGTCCTCCGCCGGCCGGCCCCGCACCGTGGTCAGCGAGCCGCCGACGGCGCGCAGCACGTCCCCGACGGTGATCTCCACGGCGGGGCGGGTCAGCGCGTACCCGCCCTCGGTGCCCCGGTGGCTGTGCAGCAGCCCGGCCCGACGCAGGTCGAGCAGGATGCCCTGGAGGAAGCTGAGCGGGATGCCCTGCGCGGCGGCCAGGCTCGCCGCCTTGACCAGCCCGCCGCCGGCCTGCCCGCCGCCGCCGGTTCGGGCGGCGGCGACGGCGAGCATTGCCCGGAGTGCGTAGTCGCTGCGTGCGGAGACGTACACGAGTCAGTCGCCGGCCTGGTCGAGGACGCCCCAGCGGCGACGGATCGCCTTGTCGGCGGCGCCGAAGGCCGCGTCCACCAGCAGGCCGACCACCAGGATGACGATCATGATGGCCATCAGCCGGGGTGAGTCGGAGAAGTCCCGGGCGTAGGTGAGCTGGGCCCCGATGGAGGTCTTCTCGGCGATGACGACCAGCAGCTCACCGGCCATCAGGCTGCGCCAGGCGAACGCCCAGCCCTGCTTCAGCCCGGCGACGATGGCCGGCAGCGCGGCGGGCGCGATGACGTACCGGTAGAGGTTGAGCCCCCGGGCTCCGAGGTTGCGGCCGGCCCGGATCAACAGCGGCGGCACGTAGTCCACACCGTGGATCACGCCGTTGGCCACGGAGGGGGCGGCGCCGAGCACCACGACGAAGAAGATCGCCTCCTCGCTGAGCTGGAAGAGCACGATGGCCAGCGGGAACCAGGCGATCGACGGCATGGTCTGGAGGGCGGTGATCATCGACCCGAGCGCGGCCCGCAGCACCCGGACCCGGGCGACCCCCAGACCCAGCACCAGGCCGACCGCGACGGCGACGGCGAAGCCCATCAGGGCCCGCCGTCCGGTCGTGGCCAGCCCGTCCCAGAGCGCGGCGGTGAACAGGTAGTTCCACAAATCGGCGAAGACGGTGCCGGGGGCGGGCAGCGCCCACGGATCCTTCCACTCCAGCCAGAACGTCCCCTGCCAGATGCCGACGGCGAGCGCGAGCGCGGCCGCCTTCGGCCAGGTGGCGGCCCAGAGCCGGGCCGCCCGGGAGGTCTCCTTCTCCCGACCGGCGATCTCCAGCGCGTCCAGGCCGCTGATCTCGGCGTCGCTGCGCGCGGTGGTGATGAGGGTGTCACTGGCCATGGCGGCCCACCTCCGTACGGAGCCGGTCGGTGACCTCGGCCGCGATGGCGGCGATCTCGGGGGAGTCGATGCGCCGGGGCCGGGGCACGTCCACCGAACTCGACCAGATGATCCGGCCGGGCCGGCTGCTGAGCAGGATGATCCGGTCGGCGAGCCGGGCCGCCTCGCGGACGTTGTGGGTGACGAAGAGGACGGTGAGCTTCCGCTCGGACCAGATCCGCTCCAACTCGTCGTGGAGGATGTCCCGGGTCATCGCGTCGAGCGCGCCGAACGGCTCGTCCATCAGCAGCACCGGGGTGTCCAGGGCGAGGGTGCGGGCCAGCGCGACCCGCTGCCGCATGCCGCCGGAGAGCTCGTGCGGGCGCTTACGGCCGAACTCCGCCAGGTGGACGGTGCGCAGCAGCTCCGCCACCCGGTCCCGCCGGGCGGCCCGGGGCACCCCGCGCAGCTTCAACGGCACCTCGACGTTGGCCTCCACGGTCAGCCAGGGGAAGAGCGCCGGCTCCTGGAACATCAGCCCCGGCCTGGCGTCGTCGGCCACCGAGATGGTCCCGCCCTGCGCCCGGTCCAGGCCGGCCACCAGGTTGAGCAGCGTGCTCTTGCCGCAGCCGGAGGCGCCGACCAGGCAGACGAACTCACCCGGCGCGACGTCGAGGCTGACCCCGTCCAGGGCGAGGACGGCGTTCGTCCCGCGTCCGTACACCTTGGTCACGCCGGAGAGCGCGACCGCGGTGGTCGCGCTCGCCGGCGCCGTCGTGGTCGACGTCATGGCTGGGCGACCTCTCCCTTGCCCAGGCCCTTGAGCACCTCGTTGAGGTACCTCAGGTCGTAGAGGCCGTCGAGGCTGACCGGCTGGGTCAGCTCGACCGTGACCGCGTGGTCGAGCCCGGCCTTGAGCGAGGACGCGATCGGGTCGTTGGTGAACTCCAGCGTCGGCCAGGCCTGCTTGATCAGCTTCACGTCCAGCGGCTTCCCGCTGATCTTGGCGATGTGGTCGGAGATCGCCTGCTGGGACTCGTCCGGCCGGGTGTTGACGAACTCGTTGGCGGCGACCTGCCCCTCGACCAGCTTCTTCACCACCTCGGGGTGTTCCCTGAGGAACCGGGTGCTGACGATCAGGTTGGTGATGACGAACCTCCGGTCCGGCCAGAGGTCGCGCTCGTCGACCAGCACCTTGCCGCCGGCGTTGACCAGCCGGGAGACGAACGGCTCGGGCACCCAGGCGCCGTCGATCGCGCCGCTGGTGAAGGTCTCCACCGTCTGGGAGTTCTCCTGCGGCACGACCTTGACGTCGCCGCCCCCCTCCTTGGTGGTTTTCAGGCCCTTCTCCCGGAGCCAGTGGCGCAGCGCCACGTCCTGGGTGTTGCCCAGCTGCGGGGTGGCGACCTTCCTGCCGCGCAGCTGCTCCACCGAGGTGATCTCGGGCTTGACCACGAGGGCCACGCCGCCGGAGGCGGCGCCGGAGACGACCCGGACCGCCTGGCCCTTGGACTTGGAGAAGGCGTTCACGGTCGGGTTCGGGCCGATGTACGTCGCGTCGAGCGCACCGGAGAAGATCGCCTCGATGGCGGCGGGGCCGGCGTTGAAGGTCTTGGTGTCCAGCTTGACGCCGGTGCCGAGTTTCTCGGTGAAGATGCCCTTCTCCACGCCGACCACGGCCGGCGCGTGGGTGATGTTCGGAAAGTAGCCCAGGCGGAGGGTGACCGGGCCGGAGCCACCGGCGCCGGGGTCCTCGTCGCCGCACGCCGCGGTCGTCCCCGCCGCCGCCACGCCGATGACGGCGAGGGTGACGAGGGAGACCGACCGACGGAAGGGGAGCCGTCTCATCGTCCATCCAATCCGCAGTATTCCTACTTAGTTGGTAGGAAGACTGGGGCAGGGCTCGGGCTGCGTCAAGACCCATCCACGATCCGGGACGCGCGTTCCGGGAATGTCGGCAATTCCCACCTGCACGGTAGGCATGGCGGCGTCGGTCGGACCCCGGCGGAAGGCTCGGTCGGTGACCGGGTGAGCCCCGCCACCGCCGCCCGGCACCCGGGCGCGTGACCACGGCCGGTCGCTGCGCGGAGGACGCCGGTGCCGCCGGTGCCGACGCGCTAATGTCGATCACGTGCCGACGCGCAGAGCGAGAATCCCAGCTACGAGATACCCCGTCGAACGGTTCACCCTCGACAACGGCCTGCGAGTGGTGCTCACCCCCGACCGCAGCGCCCCGGTCATCGGGGTCGCGGTCGTCTACGACGTCGGCATCCGCTCCGAGCCCGAGGGCCGCACCGGCTTCGCCCACCTCTTCGAACACCTGATGTTCCAGGGCTCGGAGAACCTGGAGAAGCTCGCCCACTTCCGGCACGTGCAGGGCGCCGGTGGCACCTTCAACGGCTCCACCCACCTCGACTACACCGACTACTACGAGACGCTGCCGAGCAGCGCCCTGGAACGGGCGCTGTTCCTGGAGGCCGACCGGATGCGCGGCCCCCGGCTGACCGAGGAGAACCTGCGCAACCAGGTCGACGTGGTCAAGGAGGAGATCCGGGTCAACGTGCTCAACCGGCCGTACGGCGGGTTCCCCTGGCTGACCCTGCCGCCGGTCATGTTCGACACCTTCCCCAACGCGCACGACGGCTACGGCTCCTTCGTCGACCTGGAGTCCGCCACCGTCGCCGACGCCGCCGACTTCTTCCGCCGCTACTACGCCAGCGGCAACGCGGTCCTCGCCGTCAGCGGCGACATCGACGTGGCCGAGGCCACCACGCTGATCGAGCGGCACTTCGGCGATGTGCCGGCCCGCCCCGCGCCGAAGCGCCCCGACTTCGCCGAACCCGACCTGACCGCCGAGCGGCGCACCTCGTACACCGACAAGCTGGCGCCGCTGCCGGCGGTGGCCGGGGCGTGGCGGGTGCCCGACCCGCTCGGCGACCTCACCGCCTACCTGCCGTACGTGGTGCTGGCCGAGGTACTCACCGACGGTGACGCCTCCCGGCTGGTGGAGCGGCTGGTCCAGCAGGACCGCACGGTCACCGGCCTCGGTGGCTACCTCGGCTTCATGGGTGACCCGTTCGACGTGCGCGACCCCACCGCGCTGCTGCTCCAGGCGCACCTGCCGCCGGGCGGCGACGTGGACAAGGTGCTGCGCACCATCGACGAGGAGCTGGACCGGCTGGCCACCGACGGGCTGACCGACGGCGAGCTGGCCCGCACCCAGGCCAGGATGGCGACCCACCTGCTGCGGGAGACCGACGCGGTGCTCGGCCGGGCCCTCCGGATGGCGGTGCTGGAGCAGCAGCGCGGCGAGCCGGGCCTGCTCAACGAGCTGCCCCGGCTGGTCGGCGAGGTCACCGAGGAACAGGTCCGGGCCGCCGCCGCCACGCTGCGGCCGGAGCGCCGCGCGGCCATCGAGGTCATCGCCGGAGGTGCCAGGTGAGCGCGAGGAGTGAGCCGGGTCTGCGAGCCCCGCAGTCGCGAACGGAGGAGGTTCGGTGAGCGCGAGGAGTGAGCCGGGTCTGCGAGCCCCGCAGTCGCGAACGGAGGAGGCTCGGTGAGCGCGAGGAGTGAGCCGGGTCTGCGAGCCCCGCAGTCGCGAACGGAGGAGGCTCGGTGAGCGCGAGGAGTGAGCCGGGTCTGCGAGCCCCGCAGTCGCGAACGGAGGAGGCTCGGTGAGCGCGAGGAGTGAGCCGGGTCTGCGAGCCCCGCAGTCGCGAACGGAGGAGGCTCGGTGAGCGCGACAACGACCGTTCCCGCCGGGCCGCGGGCCCTGCCGCCCCTGGGCCGCACCCGCAAGTTGAAGCTGCCCCGGCAGGCCGAGCGGAGGCTGGCCAACGGGCTCACCGTGATCGCGGTACGCCGCCCGGCCGTGCCCCTGGTCGAGCTGCGGCTCTGGATGCCCTTCGGCCGTACCCAGCTGGCCCGCGGCGCGATGCTCGCGCAGACCGTGCTCTCCGGCACGGAGACGATGACGGCCGTGCAGATCGCCGCCGAGCTGCAGAAGGTCGGCGGCGGGCTGTCCGCCGGCGTCGACCCGGACCGGCTGATGCTCTCCGGTGCCGGGCTGGTCACCGGCCTCGACCGGATGCTGGAGATCCTGGCCGAGGTGCTGACCGGCGCCACGTACCCGAACAAGGACGTCGCCACCGAGCGGGACCGGCTGGTCGACCGGATCCAGGTGGCGCAGAGCCAGCCCGCCCACCTGGCCCGGACCGCCCTGCTCAAGCGGATCTACGGCCGGCACCCGTACGCGGAGCAGACCCCCGATCCCGACCAGGTCCGCGCGGTCCGCCCGCCCGCGCTGCGCAAGCTGCACGCCGACCGGGTGCACCCGGCCGAGGCGGTGCTGGTGCTGGTCGGCGACGTGCAGCCGGACCGCGCGCTGGACGCCGCCGAGCAGGCGCTGGCCGGTTGGCGCGGCGACACCCGCGGCGTCGACCTGCCGCCCGCGCCGCCGCTGGAACCGGGCCCGCTGCTGCTGGTCGACCGGCCCGGCTCGGTGCAGTCCTCGCTGCGCATCGCGCTGCCGGCGGTGCCGCGCACCCACCCCGACCATGCCGCGTTGCAGTTGGCCAACCTGGTCTTCGGCGGCTACTTCTCGTCCCGGTGGACGGAGAACATCCGCGAGGACAAGGGCTACACGTACGGCCCGCACTCGCTGGTCGAGCACTCGGTCGCCGGGTCGGTGCTGGTCGCCTCCGCCGAGGTCGCCACCGAGGTCACCGGCCCGGCGCTGCTGGAGACGACCTACGAGCTGGGCCGGCTGGCCTCGCTCCCGCCGAAGCCGGACGAGCTGGAGCAGGCCCGCCAGTACGCCCTCGGCACCCTCCAGCTCGGCATGTCGACCCAGGCCGGCCTCGCCTCCCTGACCAGCGCGTACGCCGGCAACGGGCTGCGCCTGGAGTTCCTCGCCGAGCACGCCGCCCGGTTGGCGAAGGCGACCGTGGACGACGTCGCCGAGGCGGGCGCCCGCTACCTGGCCCCGGCGAAGGCGGTCACCGTGGTGCTGGGTGACGCGGAGCGGATCGAGGGCCCGCTGTCGGCGCTGACCCCGGTCGACCGGGAGCCGGCGTGAGCGGCGAGCCCGCGCCGCCGCTGGCCCGCTCCACGCTCGACCGGGCGGCGCACCGGCGTACCGACCCGGAGTGGCTGGCGCAGGCCTGGCGGCGGGCCCGGGTGCTGGTGCTCGACTCGACCCGGGAGGGGCGGGCGCTGGTGCACACCGACACCAACCCGCCGAGGCTCGTGCTGCACGACCCGGCGGCGCTGACCGTCACCGCGGACGCGGTGCCGCTCTTCCTCGGGGTGGAGCCGGACGACGTGCCGGTCTTCGCCGTCGACGCCCCGCTGCCGGAGCTGCCGGGCACCCGGGCGGTCAACCTGCGCGAGGTGGGCCACCTGCTGGGCGACCGGGACGCGGGCATCTTCACCACCGCGCTGGCGCTGGTCAACTGGCACCTGGGGCACGAGTGGTCGCCGCGGACCGGGCACCGGACCGAGGTCGACGAGGGCGGCTGGTCGCGGGTGGACGCCGAGGGCCGGCGGTCCTGGCCGCGTACCGACCCGGCGATGATCGTGCTGGTGCACGACGGGGTGGACGGGCCGGAGGGCCGCTGCCTGCTCGGCAACAACGCCACCTGGCCCCGCACCCCGGGCGAGCGCCGCTTCTCGTGCCTCGCCGGCTACGTCGAGCCGGGCGAGTCGGCGGAGGCCGCCGTCCTGCGCGAGGTCCGCGAGGAGGTCGGGGTCGCGGTCGAGCGGATCGGGTACGCGGGCAGCCAGTCCTGGCCGTTCCCCGGCTCGCTGATGCTCGGCTTCCTGGCCGAGGCCGATCCGGGGGAGCCGGTGCACGTCGATCCGGCGGAGATCGCGTACGCCCGCTGGTTCACCCGTCGGGAGATCGGCGCGGTGCTGGCCGGCCGGGCGGTGGACGCCGGCGACGGCGCGCGGGTGATCCTGCCGCCGCCCTCCTCGATCGCGCTCTTTCTGATCCACCGCTGGCTCGACGGCCACTGCTGAACCGGCCGGACGCGGTCCCGGCCCGGGACCGTCGTTGCCGCGACGATCCCGGGCCGGGAACACGGACCGTCGTGGCGGATGGGGCGAGGAACTCGGCGGGGGAGCCGGTCCGACCACGGCGGACGTCGGTGGGGGTCAGGTGGCGGTGTCGACCCAGCTCTCCTGACGGGTCGGGGTGGGCTCGTCGAGCGGGAGCACCTTGACCCGCTGTCGCCCGGAGCGGACCGCGCCGACGGTGGCGAGCGCCCGGGCCAGCAGCAGCGCCGCCTCCCGGTCCTCGGCGTGCACGGTCTGTCGGCGGGCCTCGGGGGTGGTCGTCTCGTCGCGCAGCCGGCCACCGCCGGCCCAGGCGGCGGCGATGTCGGTGTCGGCGGCGGTGCGGATGTCGGTACGAACGATCAGGAAACGCATGGCTGTCTCCGGATGGGCCGCGACGGACGAGTACGCAGTGGAACTTCCACGTCACTGATTCGTCATGTTACGCCCGCCGGGGGTCTCAGCAAGTGAAACGCGGCCATCTGTCCGGTGCCCGACCGATCGGCCGATGCCTGCTCAGCACGGTCGGTGGTCGCGGACGACGAGGGGCCGCCGGCGTCGTGCCGACGGCCCCGTACGGTCAGCGGATCAGTTCAGGTCGAACTGTCCGTTCCTCGCCCCGGTGATGAACCCGAGCCAGCCGGCCCGGTTGAACAGCAGCACCGGACCGCTCGGGTCCTTGCTGTCCCGCAGCGCGACCGCGGCCGGGCCGGTGCCCAGGGGGGCCACCTCGACGCAGTTGGAGGTCTGGCTGCGGGTGCTCTTACGCCAGGGGGCGTCGGCGAGCTGCCGGGTGAGCACGGTGTTGTTGCGGATCTCGTTCATGGTTCTGCTCCTGCTCCTGGGGTTCGTTGGGGACGAGTGACCCGTGCCCGGCCCCGGCGGAGTTCAGGTGTGCATCACCGTTCCGTCAGGCGCCCGGAGTACCGGCTGCGCTGGACCGGCGCCGCTGCCGACCCCTGCGCCGCCGTGGACGAGGCCGCCGTCTCGGTCAGCCGTCCCGTCGCTTCGAAGAGCCAGGAGAGGGTGTCCGATGCGGAGAGCGCCGCCGAGCATAGCCACTCGAATGCCACTTTATAGCGATTCAGGGTGTTTGCCTCGGTTGACATGGCGTCGATGAAGCCACCTTCGATGGCCAGCGTCTCCGGGTCCTGCGGGTCGGCGAAGCGGTAGAGCGAGAACGCCGTCGGCGGCAGGTAGAAGTCGCCGATCCGGGCGTCGCGCAGCAGCAGGCGCAGCGTCACGTTGGGAAGCATGGCCAGCTCACAGAGCTGGACCAGTTGCTCGCGCAGCACCTCCGGCGGACCGGCCCGCCGGCCGAGCGCCGCCTCCTCCAGCACCGCGGTGTAGCGGGGCCCGTCGGCGCGGTCCAGCAGCGACTGCCGGGCCAGCCGCGCGCGTACCTCGGTCTCCGGGTCCTCGCCGGTGTCCGGCTCGCCGGCCTCGGTCGCCGCCCGGTTCGCCGAGACGATCCGCAGCCGCGCGTACCCGGGGGTCTGGAGCAGGCCCGGCACCAGCACCGGGTTGTACTCGCGGATCTCCGCGCAGCCCGCCTCCAGCTCCGCCCAGCCCAGCTGCTGCTGCGTCATCACCGGGTACGACTTGAGCCAGCCCCGCATGTCGCCGGCCTCGAGGGTGATGCCGAGCAGGTCCTCGCTCAGCTCCGGCTCGGCGCCGTAGAGCGCCAGCAGGAGGCGGACGTCGTCCGGGTCGGGGCGGCTGCGGCCGTTCTCCAGGCGGGACAGCTTGGAGGCCGAGGCCCAGCCGATCCGCTCGATCACCTGGTCGCCGGTGAGCCCCGCCGCCTCGCGCAGGCGGCGCAGTTCGGTGCCGAGCCTGCGACGACGCAGGATCGGGCTCGGTACGGCAGGAGGCACGGGTGTCCTCATTTCCGTCGACCGCCGCGGACGCGACGGTAACTGTATGAAATTCGCCCCCCACGGTCAGTATGGACGGCGCGACCGGCGTCGGAGGTTCCGGCGAGGGCGTGTCTGAAGACAAAAAGAGGACTGTGGAAAGTGTCAGCGGTCCGGACGACGATGTCCGGGTCGGCCGCACCTCCCCCAGACGCGCCCGGGAACCGGGCGCCACCCCCGCGGAGGGAACCCCCCATGCGCACCGTCCTGCGCCGCCCCGACTTCCGACTCCTCTTCGGCGCGCTGCTGGCCAGCATGGCCGCCGAGTCGGTCCTGCTGCTCGCCCTCGCCATCTGGGTCAAGGACCTGACCGGCTCCGACGGGCTGGCCGGCGCCACCATCTTCGCGATCATCGCGCCGATGACCCTGGCGCCGCTGGTCGGCTGGGTGGTCGACCGTTACCGCCGCCGGCCGTTCTTCGTCGCCGCCAACCTGGGCACCGCCATGCTGCTCACCCCGCTCTTCGCGGTCCGCGACCGGGGCGACGTGTGGATCATCTACGTGGTGGCGGCCCTCTACGGCCTGTCGTACCTGACGCTCAGCGCCACCCTCAGCGGCCTGATCCGCCAGCTGGTGCCGAGCGAGCTGCTCGCCGACGCCAACGGCGCGTTGCAGACCGTACGGCAGGGGTTGCGGCTGGGCGGGCCGCTCGCCGGGGCGGCCCTCTACGCGGCGGTCGGCGGCTGGCTGCTGGCGGCGCTGGCGATGACCGGGTTCGTCACCGCCGCCGTCGTGGTCGGGACGATGCGGGTGGCCGAGGCGACGCCACCGCCGGCCACCCTGCGCTGGCCCGCCGAGCTCGGCGCCGGCCTGCGCCACCTGGCCGCCGAGCCGGCGCTGCGCCGGGCGCTGCTCGGCTACGGGCTGGGTTCGCTGGTGATGGGCTTCAGCGAATCGCTGATCTTCGCCTACGTCGACCAGGGGCTGGGCCGCGACGCCGCGTTCGTCGGGGTGCTGGTCGCCGTCCAGGGCGTCGGCGGGCTGGTCGGCGGGCTGCTCTCACCCGCCGTGGTGCGCCGTACCGGTGAGCTGGGGGCGCTCGCCGCCGGGGTGACCTTCTTCGGGCCGGCGGCGCTCGCGCTGGCCTGGCCGGACCTGCGGCTCGGGGTGCTGGCGCTGCTGCTGGCCGGCGTCTCGCTCCCACTGACCCTGGTCGGGTTGACCACGCTGATCCAGCGGCGGACCCCGGCGGGGCTGCTCGGCCGGGTCACCGCGGCGTCGGAGGCGATGGTCAGCGCCCCGCAGGCGGCCTCCATCGGAGCCGGCGCGCTGCTGGTCAACGTGCTGGACTACCGGCTGCTCTTCGTGGTCGTCGGCGTGGTCACCACCGCCGCCGGGGCCTGGCTCTGGCACGGCCGCCGGCTCTCCCCGCCGCCCGTGCTGCCGCCCACCGCCCCGCCGCCGCTCGTCCCGGCGCCCCGCCGCCCGACGGAGCGCCTCACCCCCGGCCCCACCCGGTGACCCGCCAGACGGAAGAAGTGGCCGCCCCGGTGCGGGACGGCCACTTCTTCGACCCGGTACGGCGGGTCAGCCGGCGATCTCGGCCAGGTGCTGCTTGACCTGGGTGATGGAGGGGTTGGTCAGGGCGCTGCCGTCGGCGAAGCGGAGTGTCGGGACGGTCTGGTTGCCGCCGTTGACGCTCATCACGAAATCGGCGGCCTGCGGGTCCCGCTCGATGTCGACCACCTCGTAGCCGATGCCCTCGCGGTCCAGCTGCGACTTGAGCCGGTGGCAGTAGCCGCACCACGACGTGGAATACATCGTCAACATGGTCAGGTCCTCCAAGGTTCGCTGCGCCCGCCTCCGTTCAGGTCAGGCTAACCGCTGCAACATCACCGGGAGCTGAGATGATTCCTCGCTGTGGTGGTTCACTCAGCGGCCGAGCTCGTGCTCGCCGGGCTGGATCCGGAGCAGCGGTCGGCGGTGACCGCCCCGGCCGGCCCGGTCTGCATCCTCGCCGGCGCCGGCACCGGCAAGACCCGCGCGGTGACCTCCCGGATCGCCCACCGCGCGCTGTCCGGGGAGATCTCCCCCCGGCACGTGCTGGCGGTCACCTTCACCGCCCGGGCCGCCGCCGAGATGAGGGCCCGACTCACCGCGCTCGGGGTGGCCGGCGTGCAGGCCCGGACCTTCCACGCCGCCGCGCTGCGGCAGGTGCGCTACTTCGCGCCCCGGCTGCTGGCCGGCCGGGCCATGCCGGAGCTGCTGGACAGCAAGGTCCGGGTGGTCACCCTCGCCGCCGCCAAGGTGGGCCTGCGGACCGACCGGGCCGCCGCGCGGGACCTCGCCGGTGAGATCGAGTGGGCCAAGTCGTCGCTGGTCGAGCCGGGGGAGTACGTGGTCGCCGCGGCCAAGGCGCTGCGCGAGACGCCGCACGAGCCGGCGAAGGTGGCCGAGGTCTTCACCGCGTACGAGCGGCTCAAGCGCGCCAACGGGGTGATCGACTTCGAGGACATGCTGCGCGCCGCGGTCTGGGGCATCGAGGAGCATCGGGACGTCGCCGAGCAGGTCCGCGGCCAGTACCGGCACTTCGTCGTCGACGAGTACCAGGACGTCAACCCGTTGCAGCAGCGGCTGCTGGAGGCGTGGCTCGGCGGCCGGGACGACCTGACCGTGGTCGGTGACGCGAGCCAGACCATCTACTCGTTCACCGGGGCGACGTCGTCGTACCTGGTCGACTTCCCCCGCCGGTACCGGCACGCGACAGTGGTCCGGCTGGTCCGCGACTACCGCTCCACCCCGCAGGTGGTCGGCCTGGCCAACGCGGTGATCGCGCAGGCCCGGGGCGCCGAGGCCCGGCTGCGCCTGGAGCTGCACGGCCAGCGCCCACCGGGCCCCGAACCGGAGCTGCGGATCTTCACCGACGAGCCGGCCGAGGCCGCCGCGGTGGCGGCCCGCTGCCGGACCCTGGTCGACGGGGGCACCCCGGCGAAGCAGATCGCCGTGCTGTTCCGCACCAACGCGCAGTCCGAGGCGTACGAGAAGGCGCTGACCGAGGCCGGCGTGCCGTACGTGGTGCAGGGGGCGGAGCGGTTCTTCGAGCGGGTCGAGGTGCGCCAGGCGATGGTGGCGCTGCGGGCCGCGACCCGCTCGATCCCGGGGGAGACCCCGCTGCCGACCGCCGTGGTCGAGGCGCTCGCCGCGGTCGGCTGGGCCCCCGACGCCGCCCCGGCCGGCGGCGCTGCGCGCGAACGCTGGGAGGCGCTCGCCGCGCTGGTCCAGCTCGCCGAGGAGTACGCGGTCACGCCGGAGGTGGTGCCGATCGGCGAGGCCGCCGCGGTGGAGCGCCCGGTCACCCTGGCCGACTTCAACGAGGAGTTGGCCCGCCGCGCCGCCCAGCAGCACGTGCCCACGGTCGACGGGGTGACCCTGGCGTCGCTGCACTCGGCCAAGGGGCTGGAGTGGGACGCGGTCTTCCTGGTCGGGCTCTCCGAGGGCACCCTGCCCACCACGTACGCCCGGACCCCGGAGCAGGTGGAGGAGGAGCGCCGGCTGCTCTACGTGGGGATCACCCGGGCCCGGGAGTGGCTCTGGCTGTCGTACGCGACGGCCCGCTCGCCGGGCGGTCGGGCCCGGCGGCCGTCGCGGTTCCTGCCCCAGCTGGACCGCTCCGGCGGCGGCGAGCGGGCCGGTGGCGCCGTGCCCAAGCGCGGCGTCGAGCGGCGGCGCACCCAGGTGGTCTCCTGCCGGATCTGCGGCGCGACCCTGCTCGCCGGCCCGGACCGCAAGCTCGGCCGCTGCCCGACCTGTCCCTCCGACATCGACGAGGGCCTGTACGAGCGGCTGCGCGACTGGCGGGCCCGGGTCGCCGGCGCGCAGAAGGTACCGGCCTATGTGGTCTTCACCGACGCCACCCTGACCGCGCTGGCCGAGCGGCGTCCGGGGCGACCCGAGGAGCTCGTGGCGATCGCCGGGATCGGCCCCCGCAAACTCGGCCTGTACGGCGAGGCGGTGCTGGCGCTGGTGGACGGCGCGGCGGTGGACGACATCGCCCCCGAGAAAACTTTCGAAATCTCGTCGTTAAATCGTTTGCCCTCGCCCCCGGGCGAGGAATAGCCTCAGGACACACCTTGGGAGCGGCGCCATTCCGGCTGCTCACAAGGGGAGACCGATGTCGGCACGAGTGAACGTGAGGGAGGTGGCACCCCGTGAAGATCTTCATGTATGAGCGTCCGGCGGCGATGCCAGCTGCCCACGCTCCGCTGTCGGCTGTCCGGGTGGCCCTTGCCGCCACGCGACCGTCGGTTCCGCAGGTGCACCAGGTTCAGGCCGAGCTGAACCTGACCGTCGCGCCGGCCGGAGTCGAGGGGACCAGTGGCTTCGCGGGCATGGGCATCGGTGTCGCCAAGAAGCGCACGGATGTCCGCGGCGTTCCACCTCGAGGGAGACCGGTCTGAGACTCAGACCACCGGCTCACCTCGAGGCCGCGGAACCCGTTCACCGGGATCCGCGGCCTCAGTTTTTTGTCCACGCCGAAGTACGTCGGAATGCGATCCACGAGATCGAAGTGAGAGAGAGGTGACCGGGAGATGAGTCTGGCGTTGGCCCCACTCGACGTGAGTGTCGAGGTGGAGGCGAACCTGCCCTGCCGGAAGTTCGACCCCGACCTGTGGTTCTCCGACTCGCCCGCCGAGCTCGAGCTGGCCAAGTCGCTCTGCGGGGACTGCCCGCTGCGCGTCGAATGCCTCGCCGGCGCGGTGGAGCGGGCCGAGCCCTGGGGCGTCTGGGGCGGCGAGATCTTCGAGCGTGGCGCGGTCGTACCGCGCAAGCGGCCCCGTGGCCGTCCGCGCAAGGAGGACCTCGCCCGCGACGCGGCGCTCCGGGTCGAGGCCGAGGCGCGACTGGTGGCCAGTGGTGTGGCCCCCTCGCGCAACACGGTCCGGCTGGCGGCCTGACAACTACCCGATCCGCACCATCCACGCCCGGTGTCACCACCGGCTACCAGAAAGCCGAAGAAGATGCTGCACCTGCCGAACGGAACCGAGATGCAACTACTCCACGAAGCGTTGTCCCGGGCTCGAATGCGCCAGCCTCAGGCCGGTCGTACCACCACGAGCACTGAGGCAACCCGTTCCGCCCGTACCGTCGCGATGAAGAGCCGGGGCCAGTCGGCCCGCGACCTGGGCGTTCTCTAGTTCCCTACTGATCCGCGGGGGCGGTGACCGGACTCCGGTCACCGCCCCCGCGTCGTACGTGGTGGGGTCAGGCCACCGGCGCGAAGCCGGGCAGCCAGCGCTCCAGGATCCCCCGGTACGGCGCCTTCGCCTCCAACTGGCAGAGCACCCCGATCGAGCCGAGCGTCACCCGGTGGATCATCAGGTACGACGGGGGCAGGTTGAGCTGCCGGCTGAGCTGGTAGGTCGGCGACTTCGGGCTGGCCAGGCGGGCCGCCTCGGACCGCAGCCAGGCCCGGCTGAACCGGAATTCCTCGGCGGCGATCGGTTCCAGCATCGGCCGCAGGAAGTCGAGCACCGCCTGGGCGTCGATCGGCTCGGTGGAGCTGACGAACCCCTCCTCACGCAGGCCGTTCACCACCCTGTCCGCGTCACCGCGCAGCGCCAGCCCGGCGATCCGGCCGATCGGCTCCGGGGTGCCCTCCGGCATCCGGGCCACCGCGCCGAAGTCGATCACGCCAAGTCGGCCGTCCGGCAGCAGCCGGAAGTTGCCGGGGTGCGGGTCGGCGTGCAGCAGGCCGGCCCGGGGCGGCGCCGACAGGTGCAGGGTGGCCATCAACCGGCCCGCGGTGTCGCGCTGCTCCTCGGTGCCCTCGCGGATGATGTCGGCGAGCGGTATGCCCTCGATCCACTCGGTGACCAGCACCCGGGGCGAGCTGGAGAGCACGGCCGGGATGAAGATCTCCGGGTCGTCGGCGTATGCGGCGGCGAAGGCCCGCTGCGACTCGGCCTCCAGCTCGTAGTCCAGCTCCTCGGTGACCCGCTCCCGCAGCTCGACCAGGAGCGGCTTGACGTCGAGACCCGGCTGGATGGCCCGGAACATGCCGCCCAGCCGGGAGAGCTGCTTGAGGTCGGCGATCAGGGCGTCGCCGGCCCCCGGATACTGGATCTTGACGGCCGCGGTCCGCGCCTCGCCGGTCTCCGGATCCCGCCAGACCGCCTTGTGCACCTGCCCGATGCTCGCCGCGGCGGCCGGGGTGTCGTCGAACTCGACGAACCGGTCCCGCCAGTCCGGGCCGAGCTGTTCGGCCAGCACCCGGTGCACGGTCGCCGCGGGCAGTGGAGGCGCCGCCTCCTGCAGCTTGGTCAACGCCTGCCGGTACGGCGCGGCGATCTCGTCCGGCAGCGCCGCCTCGAAGACCGACAGCGCCTGCCCGAACTTCATCGCACCGCCCTTGAGCTGCCCGAGCACGCTGAAGAGCTGCTCGGCGGTGCGCTGTTGTATCTCGGCGGAGATGACGTCGGAGGCGAGCCCGGTGACGCGCTTACCCATGCCGAGGACGGTCCGGCCGGCGAAGCCGAGCGGCAGAGCGGCGAGCTTGGCGGTCCGGGACACGGCCCGGCGCGGGATGTCGGTCACCCGGCCATTGTTACCGACTCCGACCCCTCGCTGCTGCCACCGGAAGGAAGGGGCCCCGGTCGACGCCCGGCGTGGGTGGCACGGGGCGCGGTCGACGGTCGCCCGGCCCGGTCGCTCAGCGGCGCCGGCGGGAGCAGCCGCAGGACGGGTGCGGTGGCCACACCCGGCGCCGGAACCGACCGGCCGCGCCGATCTCCACCGCGCAGCCCACCGTCTCCGGGGTGGTCCCGTCGAGGTGGGCCAGCACCTCGCCGACCGCGTACCCGACCGCGGCGAGCAGGGTGGCCGTGCCGCAGGCCTGCTCGGTCGGCTCCGCCGCCAGTTGGGCGGCGAGCGTGGGCCAGCCCGGGTCCCGGTCGACCCGGTGCAGGTGCAGGCAGTACAGGCAGGGCCCGGCCGGCGGTCGGACCAGCGGCCCGATCACCGGCACCCCCTCCCGCAGGCCGAGCAGCAGGTGCGGCTGGCGACGCTGGGCGTACCCGGCGGCGAGGAGGGCGGCCGGACGATCCGTGCCGAGGTGGACGACCAGCTCGACCCGGGCGCGGGGGAGCGGTCGGGTCTGTGTGCCGGGGGCGGTGCGGCCGATCGCCGCCCGGACGGCGGCGGCGAGCGGACGCCCGACGTCGGCCGCCGCCAGCCCGGTCCCGACCAGGTCACCGGGGCGGACCGGGCCGGCCAGATCGGGCACCACGTGACCCACCCCGGCCTGGGCGAGGGCGACCGCGACCGGGCCGCCGAGCCGCCCGGGGCCGGTGACCACCACCCGGGCGGCGCGGCGCCGCCGCAGCACCTGGGCCGGGGTGCCCGGCAGCGTCGCGGAGGCGAGCGCGAGCGCCCCGGCCTCCGCGGCGAGCCGGGTCCGCGCCGGCCCGGCCAGGTCGCGGGGGAGCAGCGTGTGCGCGGGTACGACCAGCCCGGCGGCGTGGAGCGTGTCGAGCAGTCCGCGTGCGTCGTCCGGCCCGATCTCCGCGCTCACCGCGTCGGCCAGGACGCGACGTTCACTGCGGCTGCCGTCGAGCAGGTCGAGCAGGCGGACGGCGCGTGGGTCGGCCACCTCCAGCAGGACGGCGCGACCCGGGGCCAGGCCGAGTTGCAGGGTGTGCCGGTCCCGCCACAGCCGGCTGAGACCGGGCAGCAGGGTCGGACGGGTCAGCGGGGTGCGGGCGGCGAGGGCATCCGGCGGCGGGCTCATGTTGACGAATCGTGACCGTGTCGGTGCTGTCCGTCGATCGTTGTCCACAGGTGCGCAGGCCCGTATCCAGGGTTGTCCACAGGAATCCGCGCGTTGTCCACAACCGGCGGGTAGGTGTGTCGGGGAGGCGACAGCTCGCCGGGTCCGGGAACGAGCGGGGGGAGGGTGGCCGTCGGCCACCCTCCCCCGCGAACTCGTACCGTCAGACCTTGGCCTTGCCGAGGATGCGGTTCACTGTTGTGCCGCATACCGGACACTTGCCCTTGGCCATGTTCATCCCGGTCTTCGAGACCTCGATGTGCCCCTCGAAGTCCCGCTTCTCCTTGCACTTGACGCAGTAACCGTTGTAGGTCTGGGCCTGGTCGGCCACGGTAGCCTCCTCGTCTCGTCCGCCGGGACGTGTCGGCCCGGCGGGTCTCCCGGCGGCGGACCACCTGGGGCGCCCCGCGCTGGGTCTTTCGTCGCGGCCACCCACGTGACCGCTGGTTGGCGGACCCTACCCAGCTCTGGGTGAATCCATGTCAGCTGTGCATCGACACTGTGAGGAAGTCGACGTCGAGAGTGTGCATGCCGAATTAGGTGGGATAAGTGAGTTTGCCGGGGACACGCCGGTTGAAGAGGCTCGAAGGGCCTCGTTCGGGGGCTGCAGTCACCACTTTCCGCTGATCACCTACCGTGGTGAGGTACGCCGCAGATTTTTTCGGGACTCTCCACGCCCAACCATCACTTTCCGGGCGCGGGTCGACGTGTTGACTCTTGCGGACCCCTGGTCAGTACGCATTAGCTTTCCCTCGTGGCAGGAAACCACGGCTGCGCGGCCCACTGATGGCGGGGGTGCGGAAGCCGGTCGTCGAGGTACGGCGTAGTCAGCGCCGGCGGCGCACGGTGTCCGCCTACCGCGACGGAGAGCGCGTCGTGGTGCTCATCCCCGACCAGTTCTCCCGCGCCGAGGAGAGCGAGTGGGTCGACCGGATGCTGGCCCGGCTCGCCGCCCGGGAAGGCCGGTTGGCGCGCTCCGACACCGAACTGCTAGACCGGGCGCTCCGCCTGATCAACCTCTACCTCTCCGATCACGGCGGCGACGCCCTGCCGGCCAGCGTCCGCTGGGTCACCAACCAGAACGGCCGCTGGGGTTCCTGCACCCCGGCCGACCGCACCATCCGGATCTCCCACCGTCTCCAGGACATGCCCGAGTGGGTGCTCGACTACGTCCTGCTGCACGAGCTGGCACACCTCATCGTGCCCAGCCACAACGCCTGCTTCTGGGCTCTGGTCAACCGGTACGCCAAGACCGAGCGGGCCCGCGGCTACCTGGAGGGGGTGGCCGCCGCCTCCGGCGTCCCCCTGCCTGACTGACCCTTCCGCCCTCCGTCTCGTGCGTCGGGCACGCCGGGCGGGGACGAGATGGTCGCACTAGGGTCGGGACGTGACCCGACGAGTGCTGGTGGCACTGCTCGCCCCGGTGGCCTGGTCGCCGCCGGGCATCGACCTGTCGGCCTGGCGCGCCGCGCTGGCCGAGGACGTGGTGGACCTGCTCGCCACCCTGGCCGAGGTCGAGACCGCGGTGGCCGTGACCGCGGCGGACCGGTCGCTCGCCGAGGCGGTGGTCTGGCCCGGCACCGTGATCCACGAGGTGCCCGAGCCCACCGTCAACGCCGTCCTGGCCACCCTGACCGACCACGACCAGGCGGCCGTGGTCGCCGCCGACGCGCCGGACGTGCCCGGGCTGACCCTGGGCAAGCTGCTCCGGCCGTTGACCAGCCGACCGGTCGCGCTCGCCCCGGTCGAGGGAGGTGGACCCGGACTGCTCGGCGTGGCGTCGCGGCTGCCCGTACCCGGATGGTTGCCGCCACTGGACCTGGACACCGCACTCCCCGCGGACGTCCGCCGGGCGGCGCCGGCCCCGGCCGACGTGGCGGTCACCGCCGGCTGGCGTCGACTACGCGGGCCCGCCGACCTGGCCGCCCTGGATCCCGCCGTGGAGGGGTGGGAAGCCACCCGCGCCCTGCTCTCCGGACGCGCGGCCTGAGCGACTCCGCCTCCCGCCTGGCCCGCCGTCACCCGTGCCCGTCCCCGCGCTGCGCGGGTTCGCGCGGTTGCCGTTCCCGTGCTGTGTTGGTTCGCGTGCTGCGCGGGTTCGCGCGGCTGCCGTTCGCGTGCTGCGCGGGTTCGCGCGGCTGCCGTTTCCGGGCAGCGCCGGTTCGCGCGCTGCGTCTGTGCGGACTGCGCTCGCTTCCGCGCCACGCGGGATCCGGTCGGCTTGCCCTTTAGAGCTGATGACGTAAACGGTTCACCGGCCCGGACCGACCGCTGGGTGAGTCGTTAACGTCATCAGCTCTAAAGGACGGCAGACAACCGGCAACATCACCGCTGGGAAGGCCCTCGGCAGCCGTTGCCATCGCCGGCCGGCACGCAGCGCCGCAGCGCCACTGGTGCGGCCCGCAGACAACGCCGGAGCCCGCAGCGCCGGACGCGGGCCGCAGCCATCGCGGGACGGAGGTCGCGGAGATCGCTGGACGGGGCCCGCAAAGATCGCCGGGCGCGGCTCGCAGCTGCCATCGGCGGGGCTGGTAGCCGTCCGCGTCCGCAGATGCCACCGGCCAGGCCGTGGGTCTCCACGGTCCGGCCGGTGGCGTGCTCGTCAGGACTTGTCGGGGTCGTCCCCGGTGTCGTCCGGTCGCGGCTGCGAGCCGCCCGGGGCCTGCTCCTGCGGGCCGCCCGGCGCGGTGAAGTCGAAGCTGGCCAGCTCGTCGTCGAGGTCGAGCCGGGCGGTGGCGAAGGCCACCGGGTCGGCGAAGTCCTCGTCGGAGGGGAGCAGGTCGGGGTGGCCCCAGACCGCGTCCCGGCCGGTGATGCCCCGGTGCTCGGTCAGCGCCGCCCAGAGCGCCGACGCCTCGCGCAGCCGGCGGGGCCGCAGCTCCAATCCGACCAGGGCGGCGAAGGTCTGCTCGGCCGGGCCGCCGGCGGCCCGGCGCCGGCGGAAGGCCTCGCCGAGGCGGACCACGTTGGGCAGCCGCTCGCCGGCGGCGTTGTCCACCACGTGGCATACCCAGCCCTCGACCAGCGCGAGCGCCGTCTCCAGCCGGGCCAGCGACGCCTTCTGCGCCGGGGTGTCCTCGGGGGTGAAGATGCCCTCCAGGGCGATCGCCTGCATCGACTCGGGATCGGTCGGGTCGACCCGACCCATCGCCTCCTCGATCGCCTCCCGGTTGACCCGGATGCCCGAGGCGTAGTTCTCCACCGCGGTCAGCACGTGCCCGCGCAGCCACGGCACGTGCTCGAAGAGGCGCTGGTGGGCGGCCTCGCGCAGGGCGACGTAGAGGCGTACCTCGTCCTCGGGCAGCTCCAGGCCCTGGCCGTACGTCCGGATGTTGGCCGGGACGAGGGCGGCGGTGCCGGCCGGGCCCAGCGGCAGGCCGATGTCACCGGCGGAGAGGACCTCCGCGGCGAGCTGGCCGAGCGCCTGGCCGAGCTGGCCGCCGAAGAGCGCCCCGCCGAGCGTGGCGACCATCGACTGCATCGGGCCGAGCTGGGCGCGGGCCTCCGGGGGCACCAGGTCGCCCATCGCGCCGACCATCCGGCTGGCCACCGGGTCGCAGAGCTTGCGCCAGACGTCCAGCGTCTTGTAGATCCACTCGTTCCGGTTCCAGGCCACGGAGGTGCGGATCCCGGTCGGCCAGGCCGACATCGGCTCCAGCCAGAGGTCGGCCAGGCGCAGCGCCTCCTCCACCGCGTGCCGCTCGTACGGCGACGGCATCGGATCGCCGGTGGCGGCGAGCTGGCTGGCGGCGACCTGCCGGGCCAGGTCCCAGTTGACCGGCCCGCTGCCCGGCGCGGAGAGCAGGTGCTGCAACTGCGACATGAACTGCTGCATCTGCGCGGGATCGTTGGGGTCTGGTGGTTGCCCACCCGGGAGCGCGAAACCGAACGGAATATCAGGCACGACGTCTACGGTACGCGCGCCGCGCCCCAGGTCGCGGCCGCTGGCGTTGCGCTGAGGGCGAAGTCCGCGTCGGCCCGCCGCTGGCCGCCGTCCGGTCGGTCGGTCGGTACGCTCTGCCGCATGAGACGTCGTGGCGTGACCGTCCTCCTCGGTGCTCTGCTCACCACCCTGTTGAGCATCGGCGTGCTCGGCGCTCCGATCCCGTACGTGGTGCTCGGCCCGGGCCCGACCGTCAACACGCTCGGCACCTCCGACGGTAAGGAGGTCATCCAGGTCACCGGCCGCGCCACGTCGACCTCCGCCGGTCAGCTGCGGATGACCACGGTGGGTGTGCAACCCGAGGTGAAGTTGCGCGGCGCGATCGCGGGCTGGTTCTCCGCCGACGAGGCGGTGGTGCCGCGGGAGCTGGTCTACCCGCCCGGTGAGACCCGGGAGGAGGTGGAGAAGCGCAACGCCGAGGACTTCGAGAACTCGCAGTCCAGCGCCGAGACCGCCGCGCTGGTCGAGCTGGGGTACCCGGTCCAGGTGGTGGCGAAGGAGGTGGCCGCCGACGGCCCGGCCAACGGGGCGCTGAAGGCCGGCGACGTGATCACCGCGGTAGACGGGACCACGGTGACCACCGCCGCGAAGCTGGTCGAGCTGGTCCGGGCCAAGCCGGCCGGCACCGCGCTGAAGATCGGCTACACCCGCGACGGCGTGCCCGGCACGGCCACGGTCACCAGCCGGGAGCAGGACGGCAGGCCGCGCATCGGGCTGGTGCCCGAGCAGCGGCAGCCGCACCCGTTCACCCTGAAGATCGACCTGGGCAACATCGGCGGGCCCAGCGCCGGGCTGATGTTCGCCCTGGGCATCGTCGACAAGCTCGAACCGGCCGACCTGACCGGTGGGAAGATCATCGCCGGCACCGGCACCATCGACGACGAGGGGCGGGTGGGCCCGATCGGCGGCATCGCCCAGAAGCTGGTCGGGGCGAAGGAGGCCGGGGCGAAGTTCTTCCTGGTGCCGGCGGACAACTGCGCGGAGGCGGTCCGCAATCCGCAGCCCGACCTGCCGCTGCTCCGGGTCGGATCGCTGGACGAGGCGCTCACCGCGTTGGAGACGCTGCGGGCCGGGGGCCAGCCCACCCGCTGCTGACCAGGGGCCGCCGCAGGAGGCGCCCGGCGAATCCCCAGGCGATCGTGACGTGACCTTGACCCGACGTGTTCAGCAACACCCCGTACTCTGGGTGCCTGTCCGGAGCCGATCACATCGAGCGTGCGGAGCGAACAGTGGTCATGCGTAGCAGCCCCCTACCCCGGATGAGTCGACGCGGACGCGTCACCATCGGGGTGCTGGTCGGGGTGTTCGTCCTCTTCACCCTGCTGGGCTGGGGTGTCCAGGCCTGGACGGACTGGCTGTGGTTCGACGAGGTCCGTTACACCCAGGTCTTCACCAGCGTGCTGGTCACCCGACTGCTGCTCTTCCTCGCCGTCGGCCTCGGCATGGCCCTGTTCGTCGGCGGCAACCTGTGGCTGGCCTACCGGCTGCGGCCGACGCTGCGGCCGCACTCGCTGGAGCAGGCCACCCTGGAGCGGTACCGGATGCTGCTCAGCCCCCGGGTCGGCACCTGGTTCTCGGTCACGGCGGCGGTGATCGGGCTCTTCGCCGGCCTCTCCGCGCAGACCCGCTGGGACCAGTGGCTGCTCTTCCGCAACGGCGGCGACTTCGGGGTCAAGGACCCGGAGTTCGGCGTCGACATCGGCTTCTACGTCTTCCAGCTGCCCTTCTGGCGGTACCTGCTCGGCGTCGGCTTCACCGCGGTGGTGCTGGGCCTGCTCGGCGCCCTGGCGGTGCACTACATCTTCGGCGGCGTCCGGTTGCAGGGCGTCGGCGACCGGATGACCAACGCCGCGCGGGCCCACCTCAGCACGCTGGTCGCGGTCTTCGTCCTGCTCAAGGCCGTCGCGTACGTGCTGGACCGGCGGGCCATGCTGCTGGAGTACAACGAGGGCGCCAAGCTGTACGGCGCCGGCTACGCCGACGTGAACGCGCTGCTGCCGGCCAAGGAGATCCTGGCCTACATCTCGGTCGTGGTGGCGATCGCGATCATCGTGTTCTCCAACGCGGTGATGCGGAACCTGGTCTGGCCGGGCATCTCGCTGGCCCTGCTCGGTGTCTCCGCGGTGGCGATCGGCGGCATCTACCCCTGGGCGGTGCAGACCTTCGAGGTCAAGCCGAGCGCGCGGGACAAGGAGGCGCCGTACATCTCCCGCAGCATCGAGGCGACCCGCACCGCGTTCGGCCTGACCGGCACGAAGACCACCGGGTACGCGGCGAGCAACCTCACCCCACCGGCGAGCCTGGCCACGGACACCTCGGTGGTGCCCAACGTCCGGCTGCTCGACCCGCAGCTGGTCTCCGAGACGTACACCCAGCTCCAGCAGGTCCGGGGCTTCTACGACTTCGGGCCGAAGCTGGACATCGACCGGTACTCGGTGGCCAACAAGACGTCCGACTACGTGGTCGGCGTCCGCGAGGTCAACTACAACGAGCTGACCGAGCAGCAGAACAACTGGATCAACCGGCACACCGTCTACACCCACGGGTACGGGCTGGTCGCCGCCCCCGCCAACCAGGTCGTCTGCGGCGGTCAGCCGTACTTCGTCTCCGGCTTCCTCGGCGAGAAGGCGCAGGAGGCGTGCTCCTCGCAGGCCGAGCAGATCCCGGCCAGCCAGCCGCGGATCTACTACGGCGAGCGGATGGAGGAGGACGACTACGCGATCGTCGGGCAGCGCGACAAGAGCCGCAACGCCGAGTTCGACCGTCCCTCCCCGACCACCGGCGGCGAGCAGTACTACACCTACACCGGTGAGGGCGGTGTGGAGATCGGCTCGTTCACCCGCCGGCTGCTCTACGCGATCAAGGAGCAGGAGTCGAACTTCCTGCTCTCCGAGGCGGTCAACGAGAACTCCCGGCTGCTGTACGTGCGCAACCCGCGGGACCGGGTGGAGAAGGTCGCGCCGTTCCTCACCCTCGACGGCGACCCGTACCCGGCGGTGGTGGGCGGCCGGATCCAGTGGATCATCGACGCCTACACCACGGCGGCGACCTACCCGTACGCCGAGCGGATCAACCTGCAGACCGAGACCACCGACGAGCTGACCAACCGGGGCACCTTCCAGCTGGCCCGGGAGAACGTCAACTACATGCGCAACTCGGTGAAGGCGACCGTCGACGCGTACGACGGCACGGTCCGGCTCTACGAGTTCGACGAGACCGACGCGGTGCTCAAGGCGTGGAACAAGGCGTTCGGCGGCGACCTGGTGCTGCCGAAGAGCGCCATCCCGGCCGAGCTGACCGAGCACTTCCGCTACCCGGCCGACATGTTCAAGGTGCAGCGCAACCTGCTGACCAAGTTCCACGTCACCAACCCCGGCGACTTCTACTCCGGCCAGGACTTCTGGCAGGTGCCGAACGTGCCGGACGCGCCGGACAGCGGATCCAAGCAGCCGCCGTACTACCTGTTCACCCAGTTCCCGGGGCAGCAGTCGCCGCGCTTCCAGCTCACCTCGGCGGTCACCCCGAACGGGCGGCAGAACCTCGCCGCGCTGATCTCCGGGTCGTACGTCGACGGTCAGCCCCGGTTGGAGGTGCTGGAGCTGCCGGACCAGACCCGGATCTCCGGGCCGGTGCAGGTGCATCAGCAGATGACCAACAACGCCAACATCCGTCAGCAGCTCAACCTGCTCTCCTCCAACCAGGCGCAGGTGCAGTACGGCAACCTGTTGTCGTTGCCGTTCGCCGACGGGATGCTCTACGTGGAGCCGGTCTACGTCAAGAGCAACCAGCAGGACGCGTACCCGCTTCTGCAGAAGGTGCTCCTGTCGTACGGCGACGGTGGCTCCTACGTGGCGCTGGCCGATAACCTGACCGACGGGATCAAGCAGCTCGTCGACCAGGGCAAGCGGGCCGGTGCGCCGGGCACCCCGCCGCCCGGCGGCACCCCACCGGCGCCGCCGCCGCCCGGGAACAACCCGCCGCCGCTCACCGGTGAACTGGCCACCGCCGCGGAGCGGGTGCAGACGGCGATCGCCGAGGTCAAGGCCGCGCAGGCGTCCGGCGACTTCGAGCGGTACGGCCGGGCGCTGAAGGCGCTGGACGAGGCGATGGGCGCGTTCCAGCAGGCGCAGCGGGCCGCCACCCCGGGCGCCCCGGCGCCGAGCGGCAGCGCGTCGGCGTCCCCGGCACCCACGCCGAGCGGCTGAGCGCCGCAGGTTTTCCCGGCGGGGCCCGGGCCCGCGCGACCGACTTCGGTGCGCGGGTCGCGGGCCCTGTCGCTTTTCGGACTAGATGACCGCAACCTGCCGGTGCGCTCCACCGTCTCCTCTTCAGGTGGCTGCGACAGGCAGGGGTGGTGCCGGTATGAGGGACGCGGCGAGTTTCGACGAGTTCTACCGGAGCACGTCGGCGCGGACGCTCCGCTACGGCCACGCGGTGGCGGGTGACCACGGCGAGGCCCAGGACCTCGTGCAGGAGGCGTACGCCCGCGCCTGGCGGCAGTGGGGCCGGCTGGCCGCCCACCCCGCCCCGGAGGCCTGGCTGCGGCTGGTGGTCAGCCGACTGGCGACGGACCGGTTCCGTCGCCTGCGCGGCTGGCGGACGGCGGTCAGCCGCACCGGCCCACCCGAGGACGTACGGCCACCCGGCGAGGACACCGTCCTGCTGGTCGGCGCGCTGCGGCAGCTGTCGGTGAACCAGCGGCAGGCGCTGGCCCTGCACTACCTGTTCGACATGTCGGTGGAGGACATAGCCCGGGAGACCCGGGTGCCCACCGGCACCGTGAAGTCCTGGCTGTCCCGGGGCCGGTCGAGGCTGGCCGAGCTGCTGCCCGGGGTCCACGCCGAGGAGCTGGAGGCCAACGATGTCGCCTGAACTGACCAACTTCTACCGCTCGCTCGCCGACGACACGGACGGACGCGGCCTGGCCGCGCCGGAGCTGGTACGCCGGCGGGCCGACCGTCGGGCGTGGACCCGCGCCGCGACGGGTGCGCTGGCCGTGGCGGTCCTGGCCGCCGGAACCGCCGTCGGCGCCCAGCTCGTCCTCGCCGCCGACCGGCGTACCCCGGTGGGCCCCTCGGGAGACACCTCGCCCGCGCCGTCGGTGTCGCCCGCGCCGTCGTCGTCATCCCCGGTCCCGAGGCCGTCCCCGTCGACGCCCCCCGCGCCGCCCAGCTCCCCGTCGCGGGCGGTGACCTCCGCCCCGCAGTCGGGGGGCGCCCCGCCGACCGCGCGGACCCCGACCTCCGTCCCCGACCGGGCGTTCTTCGTCCTGGCCGCGGCGAACGACACCGGCATGACGCCGGCGTTCCTCGCCGGACCGGTGCTGCCGGAGCTCTGCGACGCCGACCCCGGCGCGTCCGGGATCGTCCAGCGGCGGGCCCGCACGCTGGCGTTCAAACTGGCCGACACCCCGCCGGGGTACGTCCCGGACGGCTCCTACCGGCACAGCGTCACCATCTACCGGGCCGGCCGGGCCGGCGACGCCCTGGCCGAGCTGCGGCGGGCGGTGCGCGACTGCCCGACCCAGCCGGCGTCCGGCGGCGGGGAGGGGCTGACGTCGACCCAGCGGCTGCTGCCGGACGCCGGCTACGGCGACGAGTCGGTGCTGTTCGAGCTGCGTCGTCCCGCCGCGGACCACGAGGGCGCCCCGGCGGTCGAGGAGGTGGTCCGGCTGGTCCGCGCGGTGCGGGTCGGGGACGTGGTGACGGTGCTCTGGGAGCAGGGCTGGGAGGGGACGTCCAGCCCGCGGTCCCAGGTCGACGCGGACAGCCGACGTGCGGTGGCGGCCGTCCGGGACTGGTGGAAGTGAGGAACCCGGGCCCGTTTTGCGGGCCCGGGGGTCCGTACGCTACGGTTGTCCCAGCGACGCGGGGTGGAGCAGCTCGGTAGCTCGCTGGGCTCATAACCCAGAGGTCGCAGGTTCAAATCCTGTCCCCGCTACCACGACGGCACGGCCCCGAGGATCTCATCCTCGGGGCCGTTTCCGTTTGCCAGCTTTCGGGGCGTCCCGGCCGTCGATCGGCGGCAACGGGCGGGCGGTGGGCTCCCCGACGTCGTTCGCAACGCCCCTGAGCTGCCCGAACGTCGGATCGGGGTACCCGCCTGAGCTCGGTGACGGTGGTGCGCTAAGCTTATGAAGCCGACGCGGGGTGGAGCAGCTCGGTAGCTCGCTGGGCTCATAACCCAGAGGTCGCAGGTTCAAATCCTGTCCCCGCTACTGCTTCACGAGAGGCCCCGGAGTTCATCTCCGGGGCCTCTCGCCGTTTCCGGGCACCGCCGGTCAGGAAAATCAGACCTTTGGGGCGGTCCGACGTGCCAGGGTTGCCCGCCTCGGTCAGGATGAGGGCATGTCTTCTTGGAGCAAGTGGTCGGGCCGCCTGGGCGCGGTCCTGGGTGCGGTCGTGTTGTCGGTCTTCGTGCCGGTGGCGGCGTGGGCCTCCACGGGTCCGGGTGAGCTGGTGGTGGAGGCGGCGCGCCGCCGCGGGCGCGGCGGCGGTGGTCTCCTCGGCCTGCTCTGCTGCCTGGTGGTGGTGGTGGCGATCGTCCTGCTGGTGCTCCGGCTGTTGCGCAACCGCCGCAACCGTCCGCCGCGCTGAGCCGACGCCGTGCCGTCCGTCCCCGGGACGGACGGCACGGCGCTCAGTTGGCCAGCACCGCCTGGGCCCGCGCCATGAACTTCGAGGTGGCGGCCCGGGCGCCGGACTTGCCGGACCGGATGCTCCGCGCCGCCTCGGCCAGCAGGGTGCGCACCTGGTCGTGCCCCTTCGGCGGCGGCGGCGGCGCCGTGCCGACCTGATCGTTGAGCAGCTGGGCGAGAGTGGCGACCCGCTTCTGGATCGGATCGTCGAGCGCCTCGACGACGGCCCGCCGCACGGGGAGCGACGGTGGCAGCCCACGTTCGGTGCCGAGGGTCTGTCCCGCCTCCACCGTGAGGGTGAGGAAGCTGATCACGTCGGCCACCACGTCCGCATGCCGGGTGCCCCGGAAGCCCGCCCAGTACATCGAGGCCCGGTCCCACTGCGCGGCCGGCGGGCCGGGAAAACCGGCCAGGGCCAGCTCGTCGCGGCTGTTGCGCTGTAGCTCCGGGAGCTGGTGCGACCAGGCGAACGAGGCGGCGGTGTGGCCGGTCACCACGAGCTGGCGGGCCGGGTCGCCGCGGTCCGCCCGGTCGACCAGGGCCGCTGCGGGGGTGGCCCGGTCGGCGCGGGCGCGCTGCCAGAGCTCGAACCAGTCGAGCAGGGCGATGGAGCTGAAACCGAGGTTGCGACCCTGGTAGAAGTCACCGCCCTGGGCCCGCAGCCAGAGCCACATGGCCCGGTGGTCCCCGGACGCGTCCATGGTGCCGGCGACCCGGCCGCCGCTGACCCGGGTCACCCGGGCCGCCCACTCGAGGTATTCGGTCCAGGGCGTGCCGGTGGTGGGCGCGGGCAGTTCGAGCCGGTCCAGCAGGTCCTTGTTGTAGACGACGACGGGATGGGTCTGCGCGGCGGGGACGGCCCAGGTGCGGCCGTCCACCCGGCCGTAGTCGGCCAGCCCCGGCGGCAGGCCGCGCAGGTCGAGGCGGCCGTTCGCGGCGTACCCGCTGAGGTCGAGGGTGACGCCGCGCTGCGCGTACTCGGCCAGCATGCTGTCGTCGACCTGGAACAGGTCGGGCACGTTACCGCCGGTGGCCTGGGTGGCCAGCCGGTCGTAGTAGCCGTCGAGCCCCTGCCAGGTGACCCGGAAGGTGACCCGGGGGTTGCGCGCCGAGTAGAGCCGGAGCGCCTTCTCGGTGGCCTCGGCCCGCCGGTTCCCACCCCACCAGAAGACCGAGAGCTCGACCGGCCCGTTCGCCCCCGGCGCGGCGGCTCCGTCGGTGCACCCGGTCAGTCCACCGGCGGCGAGTGCCGGCGCGGCCAGCAGCGCGCCGAGCAGCCGCCGCCGGGCGGGGTCGGCCGCGGACCGGAGCAGCGGTGGGCGGGCAACGGGCACGGGACGCTCCAGGAACGGGACGGGGGACGGCCGGACCATTCACGCAGGCTCCGCGCCCGGGTGTCAACGCCCACCGGCCGGCACCACCGCCGGGGTACGCGCCGGCGGGCGGTGGGACGCTCGGGTGGCCGGCACGGGCGTCTCCGCGCCGCGTGGTGTACTAGGCCGCGTGGAACTTCTGCACTCGGGCAAGGTACGGGACGTCTACGCCGACGGCGATGACCTGATCCTGGTCGCCTCCGACCGCATCTCCATCTACGACGTGGCGCTGCCGACGCCGATCCCGGACAAGGGTCGACTGCTCACCGCCCTGTCGCTGTGGTGGTTCGACCAGCTCGCCGACCTGGTGCCGAACCACGTCGTCTCGGCCACCGACGTGCCGGCCGAGTTCGCCGGGCGGGCCATCCGGTGCCGCCGGCTCGACATGGTGCCGGTCGAGTGCGTCGCCCGGGGCTACCTGACCGGCGGCGGGCTGACGGAGTACCAGCGCACCGGCGCGGTCTCCGGCGTGCCGCTGCCCCGCGGCCTGGTCGAGGCGTCGATCCTGCCCGAGCCGATCTTCACCCCGTCGACCAAGGCGCCGGTGGGGGAGCACGACGAGCCGATCACCTACGCCGAGGTGGTGGACAAGGTCGGCGCGGAGACCGCCGAGCGGCTCCGGCAGATCACCCTCGACGTCTACCGGCGCGGCGCCGAGCTCGCCGCCGACCGGGGCATCCTGGTCGCCGACACCAAGATCGAGCTGGGCTGGGCGCCGGACGGCACGCTGATGCTCGGCGACGAGCTGCTCACCTCCGACTCGTCCCGGTTCTGGCCCGCCGAGTCGTACCAGCCGGGGCGCGCGCAGTTCTCCTACGACAAGCAGTTCGTCCGGGACTGGGCGACGGGCGGCGGCTGGAACAAGCAGGCCCCCGCGCCGGAGGTGCCGGCCGAGGTGGTCGAGGCCACCCGGGCCCGCTACGTCGACGTCTACGAGAAGCTGACCGGCAACCGCTGGGAGTAGGCCCGGGGCCGTCAGTCCACCCAGTCGAGGGTGCGCTGCACGGCCTTGCGCCAGTTGCGCAGCTCCCGCTCCCGGTGCGCGGCATCCATCCGGGACTCCCACTGCGCGTCCGAGCTCCACTGCGCGCGCAGCGTCTCCAGGTCCGGCCAGAAGCCGACCGCCAGGCCGGCCGCGTAGGCCGCGCCGAGGCAGGTGGTCTCGGTGATCCGGGAACGGACCACCGGCACGTCGAGCACGTCGGCGAGGAACTGCATCAGCAGGCCGTTGGCGGTCATCCCGCCGTCCACCCGCAGCCGGCGCAGCGCCACGTCGGAGTCGGCGTTCATCGCGTCGACCACCTCGCGGGTCTGCCAGGCCGACGCCTCCAGCACCGCCCGCGCCAGGTGCCCCTTGGTGATGTAGCCGGTCAGCCCGGCGATGACGCCCCGGGCGTCGCTGCGCCAGTGCGGGGCGAAGAGCCCGGAGAAGGCCGGCACGACATAGCAGCCGCCGTTGTCGTCGACGGTCCCGGCCAGCTCCTCGACCTCCGGTGCGGTGGAGATCAGCCCGAGGTTGTCCCGCAGCCACTGGACCAGCGACCCGGTGACCGCGATCGCCCCCTCCAGCGCGTACGCGGCCGGCTGGCCGTCGATCCGGTAGGCCACGGTGGTGAGCAGGCCGTGCCGGGACGGCACCGGGCTGGCGCCCGTGTTCAGCAGCAGGAAGCTGCCGGTGCCGTAGGTGCACTTCGCCTCGCCCGGCTGGAAGCAGGTCTGCCCGAACAGGGCCGCCTGCTGGTCGCCGAGCGCGCTGGCCACCGGCACCCCGGCGAGCAGCCCGTCGGCGGTGCCGTAGACCTCGGCCGAGGAGCGGATCTCCGGCAGCATGGCGGCCGGCACCCTCATCACGTCCAGCAGCTCCGGGTCCCAGTCCAGGGTCTCCAGGTCCATCAGCATCGTCCGGCTGGCGTTGGTCACGTCGGTGACGTGCCGCCCGGTCAGCTTCCAGATCAGCCAGCTGTCCATCGTGCCGAAGAGCACCTCGCCCCGCTCGGCGCGCTCGCGCAGCCCCTCGACGTGGTCGAGCAGCCAGCGCAGCTTCGGGCCCGCGAAGTAGGTGGCCAGTGGCAGGCCGGTGCGCTTGCGCAGCCGCTCCTCGCCGTACGCCTCGTCGAGTTCGCGCAGCAGTGGCCCGGTGCGGGTGTCCTGCCAGACGATCGCGGGAGCCACCGGGCGGCCGGTGGCCCGGTCCCAGACCACGGTGGTCTCCCGCTGGTTGGTGATGCCGACCGCGGCCAGCCCGTCCGGGCCGGTGCCGGCGGCCTCCAACGCGTCCCGGACCACCCGCTGCACGTTGGTCCAGATCTCGTCCGCGTCGTGCTCCACCCAGCCGGGCTGCGGGAAGATCTGCCGGTGCTCGCGCTGTGCCACGGAGACGATCTCCCCGGCGCGGTCGAAGACGATGCACCGCGAGGAGGTGGTGCCCTGGTCGATGGCGGCGACGTACTCTCCGGTCATGGCGGCACCGTACCCGGCCGGGGCGCGGTCGGAGAACCGGCGCCGGACCGTACGATCTGGACCGTGCGTGACATCGCGGTGTTCAGCGGAACCGCCCATCCGGAGTTGGCCGCCGAGATCTGTGCGCACCTGGACGTGCCGTTGCGCCCGGTGCGGGTGTCCCGGTTCGCCAACGACTGCCTGGAGGTGCAGCTCCAGGCGAACTGCCGGGAGCGGGACGTCTTCCTGATCCAGCCGCTGGTGCCACCGACCCAGGAGAACCTGGTCGAGCTGCTGCTCATGATCGACGCCGCCCGGGGCGCCTCGGCCGCCCGGATCACCGTGGTGCTGCCGCACTACGCGTACGCCCGGTCGGACAAGAAGGACGCGCCGCGGATCTCCATCGGCGGCCGGCTCGTCGCCGACCTGCTCACCTCGGCCGGGGCGCACCGGGTGCTGGCGATGACCCTGCACTCGCCGCAGGTGCACGGCTTCTTCAACGTCCCCGTCGACCACCTGCACGCGCTGCGCGAACTGGCCACCCACTTCCGGGGCCACGACCTGCGTGACACCGTGGTGGTCTCGCCGGATCTCGGCAACGCCAAGGAGGCGGCGGCCTTCGCCCGGATGCTCGGCACCCCGGTGGCGGCCGGGGCGAAGCAGCGGTTCAGCGACGACCGGGTCCAGATCAGCACGGTGATCGGCGACGTCGCCGACCGGGACGTCATCGTGCTCGACGACGAGATCGCCAAGGGCAGCACGGTGATCGAGCTGATCGCCCACCTGCGCGAGCGGAAGGTCCGCTCGATCCGGCTGGCCTGCACGCACGGGCTCTTCTCCAGCGGCGCGCTGGACCGGCTCGGTGCCCAGGACGGGGTGCTGGAGATCGTCTGCACCAACACCGTGCCGATCCCGGCGGAGAAGCGGGTGCCGAAGCTGACGGTGCTCTCGGTGGCGCCCGCGCTGGCCGAGGCGATGCGGCGGATCCACAACGGCGAGTCGGTCAGCGCACTCTTCGGCTGAGAGAGCGTCGGGTAACCGTCCGCACCACGACACCGTCTGAATCGGGGCGCCTCGCCCCGTGCGGAGCCGGCCGGGCCCGGCGGCGGCGGAGCGCGGGTATCAGCCGGCGGTGCGCCCGATCGTCGCGGTCGCCGTGCTGATCCGTACCGTCGTGCCGGCCGCGCCGGTCTCGACCTCCATGGTGTCGCTCAGCTCCCGGGCCAGCCAGAGCCCCCAGCCGCCGGCGGTCTCCGGTGCCGGCCGGCTCCGGTCGTCCAGCCGGCGCGCGCTGATGCCCCGGCCGTGGTCGGCGACCTCGCAGACCACCGCGTCCCCACGTCGCCACAGCCGGAGCCAACCCCGGCCGCCGCCGTGCCGTACCGCGTTGGTGATCAGCTCGTTGACGGCCAGCACGAAGTCGTCGAGCCGCTGGCCGTCCAGGCCCGCCGAGTGCGCGCAGGAGGTGACCGAGTGTCGCAGCCCGGTCACCTGCGCCTGGTCGAAGGCCTCGGCGATGAGGAGGGAAGATCCGATGGGCACAACCGTACGCGGTGTCGGTGATTCTGCGCTCGTCATGGGCCCTGTCCCGGCGCCGGGTCTCGGAGTTTTTCGCGGCATTTCCACCGTACGTCAGGGTTCCCGTGAGCGCGACGGGCGGGCCGGCCGGGCGGTGCCGGCTGTGGCATCGTGACGGCCATGCCGTCGCCGCCGGGAGGGTTCGAGGTGCCGCTCTGGCGGTCCCTCGCCGTCTTCCGGTTCGCCTCCCTCGCGTACGTCTGCCTGCTGATGGTCCGCGACGCCGGCCGGTACGCGCACCCCGTCGCCGCCGGCGGCGTACTCCTGGCGATGCTGGCCTGGTCCGGGATGACGGCGGTCTGGTACGCCCGGCCGGAGAACCGGCGCTGGCCGCTGCTCCTGGCCGACCTCGGCGTGGTGCTCGCGATCCTCGCCGCCACCCCGTGGGTGGTCGGCCGTGCGGCGCTCGCCGCCGGGGTGCCGACCCTCGCCGTGGTCTGGCTGGCCGGACCGGTGCTGGCCTGGGCGGTCTCCGGCGGCCGGCGGCGCGGCGCGGTGGCCGCGCTGCTCCTCGGCGGCGCCGACCTGGCCACCCGGGGCCGGATCGGCCCCTCCTCGCTGACCGGGGTGATCCTGCTGCTGCTGGCCGGGGTGATCGTCGGGCACGTCGCGCGGCTCGCGGTCACGGCGGAGGAGCGGTTGCAGCGGGCGGTGGAGCTGGAGGCGGCGACCCGGGAGCGGGAACGGCTGGCCCGGGGCATCCACGACTCGGTGCTCCAGGTGCTGGCGCTGGTGCAGCGCCGCGGCGCCCACCTCGACGGGGAGGCCGGGGAGCTGGCCCGGCTCGCCGGGGAGCAGGAGGCCGCGCTGCGGGCGCTGATCGCCGGGGTGGAGTCGGCCCCCGCGCCGGATCCGGCCGGCGGCACCCTGGACCTGCGCGCCCTGCTCGGCCGGTACGCCTCGCCAGCCGTCCAGGTCTCCGCCCCGGCCACCCCGGTTCCCCTCCCGGCCGCCGTCGCCCGGGAGTTGGTCGCGGCCACCGCGGCGGCGCTGGACAACGTCGGACGGCACGCGGACGGTCGGGCCTGGGTGCTGGTGGAGGACGAGGGGGAGACGGTGACCGTGTCGGTACGGGACGCCGGTCCGGGGATTCCGGACGGCCGGCTGGCCGAGGCCGCCCGGCAGGGGCGGCTGGGCCTGGCCCAGTCCATCCGGGGTCGGATCACCGACCTCGGCGGCGAGGTGCGGATCGACTCCGCCCCGGGCGCCGGCACCGAGATCGAGATGGTCGTGCCGAGGCGGTCGCGGTGAGCGCGAGTTGTTCAGCGATCAGGGTGATGGTGGTCGACGACCATCCGATGTGGCGGGAGGGGGTGGCCCGGGACCTCACCGAGGCCGGCCACCAGGTCGTCGCGACCAGCGGGGAGGGGCGGCAGGCGGTCCGGGTGGCCGCCGCCGTCCGGCCCGACGTGGTGGTGCTCGACCTCCAGCTCCCCGACATCTCCGGGGTGGCGGTGGTCCAGGGGCTGCGCGCGGTGTTGCCGCAGGTACGGGTGCTGATGCTCTCGGCCAGCGGCGAGCAGCAGGACGTGCTGGACGCGGTGAAGGCCGGCGCCACCGGCTACCTGCTGAAGTCGGCGGCGCCGGCCGAGTTCCTGGACGCGGTCCGGCGCACCGCGGCCGGCGAGCCGGTCTTCACCCCGGGCCTGGCCGGGCTGGTCCTCGGGGAGTACCGCCGGCTCGCCGCCGCGCCGCGGGCCTCGGTCCGGGACGACGCGGCACCCCGGCTCACCGATCGGGAGACCGAGGTGCTGCGGTTGGTGGCCAAGGGGATGTCCTACAAGCAGATCGCCGAGCGGCTCGGGTTGTCCCACCGCACGGTGCAGAACCACGTCCAGAACACCCTGGGCAAGCTCCAGCTGCACAACCGGGTCGAGCTGACCCGCTACGCGATCGAGCGCGGCCTGGACGCCTGACCGGTCAGTGCGCGGCGGGCGGGCGGGTCTCGTGGATGGCGAGCTCCTCGGCGGTCGCGCCGCCGCCGGCCGAGCCCGCGTCGTACGCGACGCTGTCGCTCTCCTGGTCGGTGTGGGCGCCCTCGTCCGGCTCCACCAGCCGGCCGACCTGGTGGTCGGCGACGCTGCCGAGCTGGCCGTGGTCGTAGAGCGAGACCGGGGAGCGCGGGTCCGAGGTGGGGCCGGGGTTCATCACGTCGGCGTCGAGCTGGGCCTGGGCGGCCGCCTCGTCGCTGTCCGCCTCGGCGGCGATGTCCGGGTCGATCGGGCCGGCCAGCGGGTCGTCGGCGGGTCGCTCGTGCTGCTCGCGGCCGAGCTTGTAGTCCAGGGACTCGCCGTCGAGCTGCTCCTCGGCGGTGGTCCCGAACCTGTCCACCGCCACCGGCGTGCGGTCGCCGGGCAGCTGGGCCGGGTCCGGCCCGTCCGCCTCGCGGCCGGTGAGGACGTCGTCGTTGGCGGTCGAGTCGTCGTCGGCGGTGTCGGGCAGGCCCAGCGCCTCCGGGTCGGACACGGGGGTCGGGTACTCGTTGTCGCGCATGGCTGATCTCTACCCACTGTCCCGCCTGGGGTAACCGTCCGGCACCCCGGAGATCGGGCCGAAACGGGAGAAAATGGGGGTGACGGGGAGAAGTCAGCCCCGACGCGGGGCCTCGTCCTCGACGTCCAGCACGCACCAGACCACTTTGCCGTTCGGGACGGCGGTGCTGCCCCAGCGCCGGGTGACTGTGTCGATCAGCAGCAGACCCCGGCCGCCGGTCGAGGTCGGCGGCGCCAGCCCCGGGGACGCCGGCTGTCGGGGAGAGTGGTCGCGGACCGCCACGTGCAGCGAGCTGTCCCGCGGGGCGAGCCGCACGGTCATCGGGGTCAGCGCGTGCGCCACCACGTTGTTGACCATCTCGGTCACCGCGATGCACCCCGGCTCGGTCAGCTCCGGCACGCCCCACCGGGCACAGCCGTCCGCCACCATCGCCCGGGCCCGGCGGGCCGCGTCGACCGCGGGAGGCAGCTCCGCGTCGAGCACGGCGGCCATCGGCCGCCGGGCCAGCGTCGCGAGCGCCTCGTCCATGGTGGCGCAGCTGCCCAGCTCGGCCGCGGCGGCGCCGCCGACCGTCCCGGCCGGGTCGACCACCAGCACGTCGGCGGCGGGCCAGTCGACCACCGCGTGCCGCACGTCGGTCAGCAGCCGGCCGGCCGCGTCGCCGGTGGCGCGCAGCTCGGCGAGGTCGACCACGATCGGGCCGGGACGGTCGCAGAGCCGGGCCAGCAGGGCGTCGCGGACCCGGTCGACGGCCACCGGATCGAGCATTCCGCTCAACCGGACGGTCGCCGACGACTCGTCCGCCTCCACCCGGCAGCGGGTCTCCGCGGGCAGCATCCCGGTGCGGGGCCCACCCGCCGTCCGCTCCACGCCGCTCATCGCCGGTCCGTCCGGGACCGGCGGGTCATCGCGGCCACCGTTCCCACGGCGGTGCCGGCCGCGGCCAGCCCGAACGCCGCGGTCACCCGGACCAGCTGCCGGCGCCGGCCCTGCCAGCCGTCGTCCCGCTGGGCCTCCCCGTCCGCGTGGAAGACGTTCCCGCTGCTCTCCGCCGTGCCGGCCGGACCGAACTGGGTCCGGTGCACGTACCAGCCGAGGACCCGCTCGGCGAGCGCGGGGGCGAGCCGCCACTGCAGGCCGATCAGCCGGGCCGCGCCCCCGGCGTACGCCTCGCGGCGCGGCCGGCGCAGCAGCCGGACGATGGTCTCGGCCACCATCTCGGGCGGGTAGACCGGCGGCGGCGGGACCAGTTCCCGGCCGGTGTGGTTGCCGGCGTGCCGGAAGAACGGGGTGTCGATGGTGGCGGGCAGCACCGTGCAGATCGAGATGTTGCCCCGCCCGGTCACCCGCAGCTCCTGCCGGACCGTGTCGGCCAGCCCGCGGATGCCGTGCTTGGTGGCGTTGTACGCCGACTGGTAGGGCATCGCCACCTCGGCGAGCACGGAGGCGTTGTTGACCACCACCCCGCCCCCGGACGCGCCCAGCCAGGGCAGCGCGGCCCGGGTGCCGTGGGCGGTGCCGAGCAGGTTCACCTCGACCACCCGGCGGAACTCGGCCGTCGGGATCTCGTCGAAGAGGCCCACGGCGCTCACCGCGGCGTTGTTGACCCAGCCGTCGATCCGGCCGAACTCGGCCACCGCGCGGGCGGCCAGCTCCTCCACGGCGACCGGGTCCGTGACGTCGGTGGGTACGACCAGGGCCCGCCCGCCCAGCTCCCGGCACCGTCGGGCGACCTCGTCGAGGGCGGTCTCGGTGCGGGCGGCGAGGACCACGTCGGCGCCCCGGCGGGCGAGCGCGTACGCCGTGGCGGTGCCGATTCCGCTGGAGGCGCCGGTGATCACCACTGTGGCATCGGCGAGGCTACGGGTCAGTGGCATCCTTCGCCCGTACCCCGCAGCCCGGGGGCTCATGCCGCCCGGGGGTCACGGATCGGGCGCAACCGCCCCGGGCTGTGCTCCGGGCGCTTCCCGGAGGCGGGGCGCCCCGCTCGCCGACACCTGTGCCGAACGCTCCCGATCTGCCAGGTTTCGGCTCCCCGGGGCCGGGTTAATGGGACGCTCTGACGGAGGACCATCCCTTGCAAGTCTGCAGTTCGCATGGAGGTGCACCATGCGTGTCGGCCTCGTGTTCGCGCACGCCGGCCCGTCCAGGGACGCGGAGGGGCCGGTCGTCGGCACCCGCGACCACATCGCCCGGGTCGCCGCCGAACTCGCCGGCCGGGGCCATGACGTCCGGGTCTACGAGCGCCGCGACGATGCGACCCTGCCGCAGGTCGTCGAGGTCCAGGGGTACCGGATCGAGCGGGTGCCGGTCGGGCCCGACCGGCCCACCGCCACCGCGGAGCTGGTCCCGTACGTGTCGGAGTTCGGCCGCTGGCTCGCCGACCGCTGGGCGGGGGAGTGGACCCCGGAGGTGGTGCACGGGCACTACTGGATCGGCGGCCTGGCCGCCGCGCACGCGGTACGCGAGACGGACATCCCGGTCGTGCAGACCTTCCACTCGCTCGGCGTGGAGCAGCTGCGCCACCTGGGCCGGGAGTACGGCGGCCCGGGGGAGCGGATCCCGTTGGAGCGGGCGCTGACCCGGGCGGTGGACATCGCGGTGGCCCAGTGCAACGACGAGGTGGACGAGCTGACCCGGATGGGCCTGCAACGCACCTCGGTGGCGATGGTCCCCGCGGGCGTGGACATCGAGCAGTTCCACCCCGACGGCGAGGCGGCCCCCCGTGACCAGCGGGCCCGCATCCTCTCCGTCGGTGGCCTCTCCGCCGGGCACGGCCAGGAGGACCTGATCCGGGCGTTGCGGCTGGTGGGTGACGCGGAGCTGGTCATCGCCGGCGGTCCGCCGGCCGAGCAGCTCGCCAACCACGCGGAGGCGCGACGGCTGCGCGAGCTGGCCGAGCGGACCGGGGTGGCCGAACAGGTGAAGCTGGTCGGCGCGGTCCCGCACGACCAGATGGCCACCTGGTACCGCTCGGCCGACGTGGTCGCCTGCACCCCGCGCTACTCGTCCGCCGGCCGGGTGTCGCTGGAGGCGATGGCCTGCGGCGTCCCCGTCGTCGGCTACGCCATGGGCGGGATCGCCGACGCGGTGGTCGACGAGGTCACCGGCCGGCTGGTGCCGCCCGGGGACGTCCGCACGCTGGGCGTGACGCTGCGCCGGCTGCTCGCCGACAACGCTGGGCGGTTCGCGTACGGGCACGCGGCGGTGGACCGGGTCCGGTGCAGCTACACCTGGGAACGGACGGCCGGGGCGCTGGAGCGGCTCTACGAGCGGGTGGTGGGCCGCCGCAAGCCGGTCGAGGCGGCCTGACCGGACGCCGTACCGGCCCGGGGCGGGGGCTCAGGGCCGGGGCGGCGGCTCAGGGCCGGGGGGCGGCGCCGACCATGGCCCGGCGGCGCTCCCGGTCCCGGGCGGCGTGGTGGTGCTGTGGTTCGGCGTACCGGGTCAGGCCGATCACCGCCGCCAGGGTGACCAGGAAACCGACCGCGGCCAGCCACTCCCGGCCCGGCCAGATCTTGTCGTTGAGCAGCAGCAGACCGATGATCGCGGCGGGTACCGCACCGGCGGCGTCCATCGCGGCGACCGCCGCCGTGGTGGACCCCCGCTGCATGGCCAGCCCGAGCAGCAGCTGCCCGACCAGGGAGTGCGCGATCAGCAGGTAGAGCAGCGGATCCTGGAGGAACGCCTCCGCCGACGAGGCGGAGGCCAGCGGCCGGGCGGCCACCGCGGCGGCGGAGAAGGCCAGGCCGGCCAGGGAGCCCAGCGCCACCGAGCCGGGTGGCCCGTGCAGGCGCACCGCGAAGAAGCCGAGCACCCCGATGCCGCCGAGCGTCACGGCCAGGGCGACCATGCCGGCCGTGCCGAGCGGCTTCGAGGGGGCCGGCTGGGCGGAGAGCACCAGCGCGGTGATCCCGCCGAAGAGGAGCACCAGCAGCGCCACCTCGGCGGCCGGCAGCCGCCACTTCAGCACCGCCACGCCGAGGACCGCGGTGACGCCCAGCCCGGCGGCGACGCTCGCCTGCACCAGGAACAGCGGCAGGTCCCGGCGGGCCAGGAAGGCCAGCACGAAACCGGCCACCTGGCAGAGCAGCCCGATCAGGTAGGTGCGGTGGCTGGCCAGTCGCAGCAGCAGCCCCGGGTCGAAGGTGTGGTGGACGGTCGTCCGGGCGGCGGCGACCGACTGCAGCATGTTGGCGAAGCCGTACGCGACGATCATCGCCGCGAGGAAGCACCAACCAGAGGACACCACCTGGCGAGGATAGAGGGTGTCGTGGGTTCAGCGCTCGGTCGGCCGACCCAGCCGGGTGAGGACGTCGGCGTGCAGGAGGCCGTTGCTGGCGATCGCGCTGGTCTCCGCGGAGGCGTCGTCACCAGGGGCCGGACGGCCGTCCAGAGTGGTCAGAAGGCCGCCGGCCTCGGTGACGACGGGCACCAGCGCGGCGATGTCCCAGAGCGACAACTCCGGCTCCACCATGACGTCCAGTGCCCCCTCGGCGAGCAGCATGTAGCCGTAGAAGTCGCCGTACGCCCGGCTGCGCCAGGTGTCCCGCATCAGTTGCAGCATCGCGTCGAGCCGGCCCGCCTCCTCCCACCCGGTCAACGAGGAGTAGCAGAAGCTGGCGTCGGCGAGATCCCGCACCGCCGACACCCGCAGCGGCGTGCCGGAGGTGGCGTCCGGTCCGGCGTACGCCCCCTCGCCGACGGCGGCCCACCAGCGGCGGCCGAGCGCCGGTGCGGAGACCAGCCCGACCACCGGCCGGTCGTACTCCAGCAGGGCGATCAGGGTCGCCCAGACCGGCACGCCCCGGACGAAGTTCTTGGTGCCGTCGATCGGGTCGACCACCCAGCGCCGGCCGCCCGGACCGGCGGCCGGCTGCTCGCCGTACTCCTCGCCGAGCAGGCCGTCGTCCGGCCGCCGCTCGGCCAGCAGCGCGCGGATCTCCCGCTCGACGGCGGTGTCGGCGTCGGAGACGGGGGTGAGGTCCGGTTTGGCCTCCACCCGCAGGTCGAGGGCGCGGAACCGGGCCGTCGAGATGGCGTCCGCGGCGTCGGCGAGCTGGTGGGCGAGGGCGATGTCGTCGGCGTACCCGGTCATGCCACAGACCGTAGCCGCGCGCGCCGGATCACGATCCGCCGGGCGGGCCGTCGCCGGCCGGCCCGGCGGGTCAGGAGCCGGCGAGCGGATCGCCGGGATTGCGCTGGTCGGCCTCGCCGCGCGAGTCGCCCTCGCCGGACCGGGAGGCCAGCAACCGACGGTACGACGCCAGCCGGCGCTGGTCGGCCTTGCCGGCGGCCACCCAGGCGTCCAGCGCGCACTCCGCCTCGTCGGCCGTGTGCGGGCAGTTCGGCGGGCAGTCCACCGTCCCCTCGACCAGGTCGGGGAAGCCGTGCAGGAGGCTGTCCGCCGAGACGTGCGCCAGCCCGAAGCTGCGCACCCCCGGGGTGTCCACGATCCAGCCAGCGGCGCCCTGGGCGCCGCGCTCCGGGGGCAGCCGCAGCGCCACCGCGCTGGTGGAGGTGTGCCGGCCCCGGCCGATGGCGCTGACCACGCCGACCGCCCGGGCCGCGTCCGGGACCAGGCGGTTGACCAGCGTCGACTTGCCCACCCCGGAGTGCCCGACCATGACCGAGACCCGGCCGGCGAGCAGCGCGCGCAGCGCGGCGAGGTCGGAGTCCGGCCGGACCAGCACGTACGGCAGCTCCAGCTCGGCGTAGTAGCCGAGCACCTGTTCGGGGCCGGCCAGGTCGGCCTTGGTGAGGCAGAGCAGCGGCTCGATGCCGGCGTCGTACGCGGCCACCAGGCAGCGGTCGATGAACCCGGTCCGCGGCGGCGGGTCGGCCAGCGCGCTGACGATCACCAGCTGGTCGGCGTTGGCGACGACCACCCGTTCCAGGCGCCCCTCGGCGGTGGTCTCGTCGTCGTCGGCCGTGCGCCGCAGCACCGAGGTCCGTTCGGCGATCCGGACGATCCGGGCCAGCGCGCCGGCGCTGCCCGAGGTGTCCCCGACCAGGCCGACCCGGTCACCCACCACCACCGACTTGCGGCCCAGCTCCCGGGCCCGCATCGCGGTGATCGTGGCGACATCCCCGGTGTCGGGGAGCACGCAGGTGTAGCGGCCCCGGTCGACGGCGATGACGAACCCGTCGACGGCGTCGGCGTGCCGGGGGCGGGTACGGGTGCGTGGACGCGAGGACTTCCCGGGCCGGACCCGTACGTCGTCCTCGTCGTACTCCCGCCGTCTGGTCGCCAGGACCGCCCCCTTCGCCGTCAGTTCTTGCCGGTCACCATTGCCGACCATAGCGCCGGGAACTCCGGCATGGTCTTGGAGGTGCAGGTCACATCGTCCACCTCGATGCCCGGGACGGCCAGGCCGGCCACCGCGGCGGCGTGCGCCATCCGGTGGTCGGCGTACGTCCGGAAGGTCCCGCCGCGCAGCGGGCGGGGGCGGATCTCCAGCCCGTCGGCGGACTCGGTGAGGTCCGCGCCGAGCGCGGTGAACTCGCGGGCCAGCGCGGCGATCCGGTCGGTCTCGTGCCCCCGGATGTGGGCCACCCCGGTGAACCGGGACGGCGAGTCGGCCAGCATCGCCAGCGCGGTCAGCGCCGGGGTCAGCTCGCTGACGTCGGAGAGGTCGGCCTCCAGTCCGCGTACCGTGCCGGTGCCGCGGACGGTGAGCCCGGCGGTGCCGAGGCTCACCTCGCCGCCCATCCGTTGCAGCAGCGAGCGGAGCTGCTCGACCGGCTGCGCGCTGCTGCGCGGCCAGCCCTGCAACGTCACCTCGCCGCCGGTGACCAGCGCGGCGGCGAAGAAGGGGACCGCGCCGGAGAGGTCCGGTTCGATCTCCCAGCCGCGGCCGCTGAGCGGGCCGGGCTCGACCGACCAGACGTCGGGCGAGCTGTCGTCGACCGCCGCCCCGGCAGCCCGCAGCATCTGCACGGTCATCCGCAGGTGCGGCGCGGAGGGCACCGGCGGGCCCTCGTGCCGGACCACCACGCCCCGGTCGAAGCGGGCCCCGGCGAGCAGCAGGCCGGAGACGAGCTGGCTGGAGGCGGAGGCGTCGATCACCACCTCACCGCCGGTCACCCGGCCGGCGCCGAGCACGGCCAGCGGCAGGCTGCCGGTGGCCGGGGCGTCGATCCGTACGCCGAGCGAGCGCAGCGCGCCGATCAGCGGGCCGAGCGGGCGGACCCGGGCGTGCGGGTCGCCGTCGAAGGTGACCCGCCCCTCGGCCAGGCCGGCGACCGGCGGCACGAAACGCATCACCGTGCCGGCCAGGCCGACGTCGACGTGCGCCGGGCCGGCCAGCCGGTGCGGCCGGACCAGCCAGCGCTCGTCGTCGGCGACCGAGACGTGGGCGCCCATCGCGCGCAGCCCGCCCGCCATCAGTTCGGTGTCCCGGGCGCGCAGCGGCCCGTGCAGCGTGGACGGGCCGCTGGCCAGCGCGCTGAGCACGAGGGCCCGGGCGGTCATCGACTTGGAGCCGGGCAGGCGCAGTGTCGCGCCGACCGGGTCGCTGGCGGTCGGAGCGGTCCACGGCTGCGGCGGCCGGGTCGCGGTCGGATTCCCCACGGTCACATTCTGCCAAGTCCGCGGGCCGACCGGGCCGGCCGTCGGGTCGACTCCCGGTTGGCGGGACAGCCGGACACCCCGCCGGCGGGTTAGCGTGGGCGCCATGTGCGGGAGGTACGCGACGACCCGGAGCGCGGGCGACCTGGGAGCGCTCTTCGAGTCGTACGACGAGACCGACGGCCGGCTCGGTCCCGACCACAACGTCGCGCCGACCGACCCGGTGCCGCTGGTCCGGGTGCTCCCGGAGGGTGGGCGCGCGCTGTCGGTGGGGCGCTGGGGGCTGGTGCCGCACTGGTCCCGCTCGGCCGCCGGCGCGGCCCGCATGATCAACGCCCGGGCCGAGACGGTCGCCACCAGCCGGGCCTACGCCGACCCGTTCGCCCGCCGCCGCTGCCTGGTGCCGGCCGACGGCTGGTACGAGTGGGTGCGGCGCCCGGACGGCGGGAAGCAGCCGTACTACATGACCCCGCGGGACGGCTCGGTGCTGGCCTTCGCCGGCATCTGGTCGCGGTGGGAGTCGCTGCTCACCTTCAGCGTGCTCACCACCGCGGCGGTGGGGGAGTTGGCGGAGGTGCACGACCGGATGCCGCTGCTGCTGCCGCGCGAGCGCTGGGAGCGGTGGCTGCTCGCCCCGGCCGACGACCCGGCGACGCTGCTCGCCCCGCCGCCCGCCGAATGGCTCGGCGGGCTGGAGATCCGGCCGGTCGGCCCGGCGGTCGGCGACGTCCGCAACGACGGTCCGGAGCTGACCGCCCGGGTGCCGTTGCCCGAGGAGCGCGCCGAGGAGGAAATGACGCTCTTCTGAACCTGATTTGCGACATTGTCGCGCACGAATTGCCAGAGTTCCGGGCGAAACGTCGCTCGGACCTTCAGTCATCTTTGTGCGTAGCCCCTTGTCCCCCTCGCCGTCGGTGCGATAGAACACAGCGCTGGCACTGGGAGCGTCTTCGCGCGGTGCGAACGATGCCCGTCGATCTTGCCAGTCCCACGGGGGAGGTGGGTGTGATGACCCGGGCGCGTATGCCCCGTCCGCATGAGGTGGCCGCCGCACGACGAGATCCGCGACTGCTGCGGGCGTTGCGGGAACGTCGACAGGACGAGGCCTGGCGGACCAGAGGAACCTGTCAGAGTGTGGATCCGGAGACGTTCTTTCCGGCGCCCAACGAACCGGCCGACGCGGCCGTCGCGCTCTGCCGCAGCTGCGACGTCCAGGGCTCGTGCCTGGCCTGGGCGCTGGAGGTGGGTGACTGCCACGGCGTCTGGGGTGCCACCACGCCGCGCGAGCGGCGGGCCATGCTGGTCGCCTGGCGCAGCGAGGTGCAGCCGGATCCGGACGCCGCCGACGACGCCGGTCCGCCGGTGCGGGACCGCCTGCTCACCCTGGTGCCGCTGAGCTGACCGCCCGACCGGGTGCCGCCTCGCCGCCCGTCGTCGAGCCGGCCCGTCCGGTCCCGCGGTCCCTCGACTGGGCCGGCCCGTCCGGACCGGTGACGTGGGCCGGCCTGGTCGGCGCCGGCGCCCTGCCGCGCGCCGGCTGCGTCGTCGCACATCCGGCCGGGGCGCACGGGACGCAGAATGGACCCGTGCCGCACCGCGACGAGATCGACACCCCCCGGGGCCCGGCGCGGGTCGACACCGACCTGCCGGCCGGTCCACCGACCGCCCTGCTCGTGCTCGGGCACGGGGCGGGCGGCGACGTCGACGCCCCGGACCTGCTCGCGGTCCGCGACGCCGTGCTCGGCTCGGGGGTGGCGGTGGCCCGGGTGACCCAGCCGTACCGGGTCGCCGGGCGGCGGGCGCCGGCCCCGGCCGGCCACCTCGACGAGGCGTGGACGGCCGTGCTGGCGGTGCTGCGCGCCCGGCACCTGGAGCTGCCGTTGCTGGTCGGCGGCCGGTCCAGCGGTGCCCGGGTGGCCTGCCGGACCGCTGCCGCCGTGGGTGCCGTCGGGGTGGTCGCGTTGGCCTTCCCGCTGCACCCGCCGGGTCGCCCGGAGCGGTCCCGCGCGGAGGAGCTGCGCACCGGGCTGCCGACGCTGGTGGTCAACGGCGACCGGGACCCGTTCGGGGTGCCCGCCGCCGGCAGCGGGGTCCGGGTGGTGGTCCGCCCGGGGGAGCGCCACGACCTGCGCGGGGACCCGGCCGGGACGGCCGACGCGGTGCTCGGCTGGCTGCGCGAGCTGGGCCTGACGTCCCGCTGACCGTCCCCGTGCCGCCGGGTCGCCGCGCCCGTCCCCGTGTCGCCGCGCCCGTCCCCGTGTCGCCGAGCCCGTCCCCGTGCCGTCGTGTCGCCGAGCCCGTCCCCGTGCCGTCGTGTCGCCGCGCCCGTCCGCGCCGTGACGGTCGGTCCCCCGTGCCGCCGTCTCCGCGTCCGTGCCGTCTCCGCGCTCGCGTCGCCGCCTCCGCGCTCGCGTCGGCGTAACCCCTCAAGATCGTGCTCGATCCTGGAAGTAGTGGCCTCGCCGAAGGTCGGACGCCACTACTTCCAGGATCCAGCGTGATCATGCATGCATGCATGACTGGCTGCCGCCGCCGTCCGCTGCCGTCCGCCGCCGCGCGGGTGCGTGCCCGGCCGCACCTCGCGGGGGCCGTTTCCGGCCGCCGGGGCTCCTCGTTGCTCCGGATGGTGCCGGCTGCCCGGTTCGGGCGGTCGGGGCCATCCTCCCAGGCCCTTCCTGGTCCCAGCGTCGGCTTCGCCGGGGCCGGGACCAGGAACGGGGCGGTCGGGTGGAATGTCCCGCCCGTGCGGCGGCGTTGCACCCCCCGGACGACGAATCTGGCGAGGGGGGTGACCGGTGCCGACCGAGACACGGAGCCGGGAGCGGGACGAACGGGGAGCGCGGCAGCTCAGACAGCTGCTGGGCGGACCGGACTGGCCCGTGACGGTGGGCGGTCCGGCTGTGGTGAGCACCAGCACACCCGGCGGAACTGAATCTGCGGGACGATCGGCCCGCGTATCCTCGGCGGGAAAGCATCCGACGCGAGGGGATGTGCGGTTGACCACCGAAAAGACGGACGAGCGCAGGGCCCGCTTCGAGCGGGACGCGATGCCCTTCGTCGATCAGCTCTACGCTGCCGGGCTGCGCATGACGCGCAACCCGGCGGATGCCGAGGACCTGGTCCAGGAGACGTACCTGAAGGCGTACGCCGCCTTCCACCAGTTCGAGCAGGGCACCAACCTGAAGGCCTGGCTCTACCGGATCCTGACCAACACCTACATCAACTCCTACCGCAAGCGGCAGCGCCAGCCGATCCAGGCGCCCACCGACGAGATCACCGACTGGCAGCTCGCCGAGGCCGAGTCGCACACCTCCAGCGGGTTGCGGTCGGCCGAGACCGAGGCGCTGGACCGGCTCCCGGACAGCGACGTCAAGGAGGCCCTCCAGCAGTTGCCGGAGGAGTTCCGCCTGGCGGTGTACCTCACCGATGTCGAGGGCTTCTCCTACAAGGAGGTCGCCGACATCATGGGCACGCCCATCGGGACGGTGATGTCGCGGCTGCACCGCGGCCGACGTAATCTGCGCAAGCTGCTCGAGCGCTACGCGGCGGAGCGTGGTTTCAGCTCCGCCCAGTCCTCGAAGGGCTCGACCGCCGCTGCCGGCCGGGAGGTGTGACGTGAGCTGTGGGAAGCCGCACGAGACGGACTGCCGCGAGATCCTCGCGGAGGTCTACCTCTACCTGGATCTCGAGTGCGCCGAGGAGCGGCGCGGCCTGATCCGTCACCACCTCGACGAGTGCGGGCCCTGCCTGCGCGAGTACGGCATCGAGCAGGAGGTGAAGGCGCTCGTGGCCCGCTGCTGCGGCAACGAGACCGCCCCCGACCAGCTGCGCGAGCGGCTGCGGGTCCGGCTCACCGAGCTGGTGGTCTTCGAGGTCAGCGAGTCGCGCGAACTCGCCGACTGAGCGGCGACGACGAAGCGCTGAGCACAGCCGACGAAACGGTGGGCCGGGTCGACTCGACCCGGGCCACCGGTGTGTCCGGCCCGTGGGCCGGCGCTGCTGGTCACCGCGGCGGGCGGCCGCCGCGCAGGATCAGGAGGTGGGGCGCTTGCCGTGGTTCGCGCCGCTCTTCTTCCGGGCCTTCTTCTTCCGGGCCTTCTTCGCCATGCTGACCTCCTCGTGATGGGTCGGATCCCTGCGCACGACCCTCGGCGCCGGTGCACGCACCGGTCCTCCCGGCGCCAGGGTCCGACCCGCTGATGCTAGTGCCGCCGCCACCCGCCGTGGTCGGCCGGGGCGGGCCGGGCCGCGTGGCGTCCACTGTCGCCGACGTGGCACGCGGCCGCTCCCCGCCCACCGGGTGCCGCCGCATGATTGGATACGTCGGCAGACAATCGCGAGAGGGAGGGCCGGAACATGGCCGAGGAGATCCGCGCCGAGATGGTGGCCAACGTCTGGAAGGTCGTCGCGTCGGCCGGGGACACCGTGTCCGAGGGGGACACCCTGGTGATCCTCGAGTCGATGAAGATGGAGATCCCGGTCGTGGCCGAGTCCGACGGTGTCGTCACGCAGCTCGCGGTCAACGAGGGCGACGTCGTGCAGGACGGTGACCTGATCGCGGTGATCGGTTGATCGGCCCGCTGGTCCGTCCGGCGACCCCGGCGGACTTCGCCGCGGTCGCCCGGCTGACGGTCGCCGCGTACGAGGCGGACGGGCAGCTCAAGGGCGAGAACGGGTACGCCGACGTGCTCGCCGACGTGGCCGTTCGGGCCGAGCACGGCGAGGTGCTGGTGGCCGCCGACGAGGTGACCGGTGAGGTGCTCGGGTCGGTGACCTTCGTGCTGCCCGGCACCCGCTACGCCGAGCTCGCCGGCCCCGGCGAGGCCGAGTTCCGGATGCTGGCCGTCGACCCGGCCGCCCAGGGTCGCGGCGCCGGGGCGGCCCTGGCCCGGGCCTGCGTCGAGCGGGCCGCCGCGCGCGGCTGCTCGGCGGTGGTGATCTGCGTACGCAGCGGCTTCGCCGGCGCGGCGCACCGACTCTACGAACGGCTCGGTTTCGTCCGCGCCCCCGAGAAGGACTTCTCGCCCCTGCCCGGGGTGGACCTGCTGGGTCTGCGCCTGGCGCTGACCGCCCGGCCCTGACCGGTCAGTCCTGACCGGCGCGGGGAGTCTGCCCGCCGATCCCGGTGAGCAGTTCGTCGGCGACGTCGAGGGCGATCTTCTTGCGCTCGGCGTCGGTGATGTGCGGCGTGCGTACGGCGAACCAGCTGCTGTGCACGGCGAAGAGCGACAGCGCGGCCCGGAGCTGGGCGGCCGGGGAGTCGTCGCCCTGGCAGAGCTCGTCGGCCAGGCGCAGCATCCGTTCGCGCATCTGCTGCCCGGCGGGAAGGCTCTTCAGCACCGTCTGGTTCTGCTCGAAGAACCGCATCACCGAGGGCTGCTCACTGGCGAACATCGCGTCGGCGTACCGGCCGATCAGGGCCTGCCGGGTGGCCCGGCCGGCCGGTTGCGACCGCGACCACTCGATCAGCTCGTCCATCCGGCGCAGCCGGTCCTCGACGAAGCTGTTGACGATCTCGTCCTTGCTCTTGAAGTGGTAGTAGAGCGCGGCCTTGGTCACGTTCAACCGCTCGGCGATCTCCCGCAGCGAGGTCTTCTCGTACCCCTGCTCGGTGAAGAGTTCCAGCGCGACGGCCTGAATGCGTTGCCGCGTGCCGCCTGTGCTCTCCCTCACCCGCACCACCCAACTCGCTTGACGGTCTCTCGTCCACCAACTTACCGTGCGGCTAGTAAGCTAACTGGCCGGGCGGCAAGTAAGTGCGTCACTTCTCGGGGGGGAGCCTACCCATGAGTCAGGAAAGCCAGACGGCGGCGAGACCCAATGTCCGGGTCGTGCTGTTCGGCCTGATGATCGCGATGATGCTCGCGATGCTCGACAACATGATCGTCAGCACCGCGCTGCCGCGGATCGTCGGCGAGTTCGGCGGCGTGGACCACTTCACCTGGGTGGTCACCGCGTACGTGCTGGGCACCACGGTCTCCACCCCGATCTGGGGCAAGCTGGGCGACCTCTACGGCCGCAAGGCGGTCTTCCTGACCTCGGTGGTCGTCTTCCTGATCGGCTCGGCGCTCTGCGGCATGGCCGGCTCGGACATGCTCGGCGGCCCCGACAACGGCATGATCGAGCTGATCGCCTTCCGCGCCGTGCAGGGCCTCGGCGCCGGCGGCCTGATGGTCGGCGTGATGGCGATCATCGGTGACCTGGTGCCGCCCCGCGAGCGGGGCCGCTACCAGGGCATGATCGCCGGCATCATGGCCATCGCCATGGTGGCCGGGCCGCTGGTCGGCGGCTTCATCACCGACCACCTCTCGTGGCGCTGGGCGTTCTACGTCAACCTGCCGCTCGGCGGCGTCGCCCTGGTCCTGCTGATCGCCACCATGCACCTGCCCAAGTACCGGACCGAGCACCGGATCGACTGGCTGGGCGCGGCGCTGCTCTCCGTCGGCATCACCGCGATCGTGCTGGTCACCACGTGGGGTGGCAACGAGTACGACTGGGCCTCGCCGCAGATCCTCGGCCTCTCGGCGCTGGCTCTGCTCGCCCTGGTCGTCTTCGGCTTCGTCGAGCGGCGGGCCGCCGAGCCGATCCTGCCCCTCGGGCTCTTCGCCAACCGCAACTTCGCCCTGATCTCCGTGATCGGCTTCCTGCTCGGCTTCGCCATGTTCGGCGCGATGAACTTCCTGCCGCTCTACCAGCAGACCGTGCAGGGCGCCTCGGCCACCAACAGCGGCCTGCTCCTGCTCCCGCTGATGTTCGGCATGCTGGTGGTCTCGCTGGTGGTGGGCCGGGCGATCACGAAGACCGGCCGGTACCGGCTGTTCCCGATCGTCGGCGGGGTGGTGATGGCCGCCGGCCTGGCCCTGCTGACCCGGCTGGACGTCGACACCAGCAAGCTCGAGTCCTCGCTCTACATGATCGTGCTCGGGGTCGGCATGGGCTTCCTCATGCAGACCACGATGCTGATCGCGCAGAACAGCGTCGAGCAGAAGGACCTCGGCGCGGCCAGCGGCGCGGCCACCTTCTTCCGCTCCATCGGCGGCTCGTTCGGCATCTCGCTCTTCGGCGCGATCTTCGCCAACCGGCTCGCCGACTCCGCCGCCGGCAGCGCGTTCAGCGGCGGGGTCGGCGAGGGAGGCGGGATGGACCTGGAGCAGCTCAAGGGGTTGCCGGCGCAGCTGCGCGAGTCGGTCCTGGGCGGCCTCTCCGACGCCATCTCGCACGTCTTCTTCTGGGCGGTGCTCTTCACCGTCGCCGTGCCCGTGCTCGCCTGGTTCGTCAAGGAGGTGCCGCTGCGCTCGGCCAACGACGCCCCGCCCGCGGACGCCACCGGCGAGGAGCAGGCCGAGGTCGCTCTCGGCCGGGCCCCGGTGGCCTGACTCCCGCCGGTCCGTCGCGGCCGCGTCGTCCCCTGCCCGGGTACGCCGCGGCCGCGCCGCGTTGCCGGCCCGGGTACACCACCGGCCGCGCCGCCGCCCGGCCCGGTAGGTCCCGGCCGAGCCGCGTCTCCGGCCGATGATCGACACTGTTTGCGGCGTGTCGGGGTGTCCAGCGCCGTAGACCCCCCGACACGCCGCAAACGGTGTGATCTTGGGCCTCCCCGCGCCGTCGACACCGCGGCCTGCCGCGAACCACGTCGACCTGGGGAGTCCTGCGGCGGTGCCGGGGGTGGAGGTCGGGCGGAATCAGGGGCGGCGGAACGGGGCGGTCAGGCGGCGCCAGAGGCGGGTCAGAATGCCCCGCCGGTGCGGGCCGACGGCGCCATCGCCGATCAGCCGGTGGGCGAGGGCGGTGGTGGTCGGGTCCAGGGCCGGCGTGGCGAGCGCCAGGTGCGCCAGGGAGACGGCGATCGGCACCGGTCGCACCCGGGCCACGGTCGCCACGTCACCGAGCCGCTCGGCCACCACGCGGGCCACGTCGGGGCGTACCTCGGGGTGGACCCAGGCGGCCGTGACCAGGGCGAAGAGGGCGGCTTCGGTGATCCAGTCCTCCACGCCCCAGACCAGCTCCACCAGCACCCGGCGCCGGGTCGAGTCCGGCCACGGCTCGTCGGTGCGGTGGTGCAGCAGCCCCAGGCAGGCCCAGACCTGCACGCAGCGCACCCAGAGCGAGGGGTCCTGCCCGGCCAGCACCCGGCCGAGCGCGGTGGCCGGCGCCTCGGGCGGGTGCACCAGCAGGCCCAGCAGGTCGGTCAGCTCCAGGGTGGCCAGCCCCACCGCCGCGTCGTACGCGGCCGGCGGGTGCGGCCAGGCCGGGTGGGCGAGCTGGCTGACCCGGTCCGCCGCCGCGGTGGACGGGACCGGCAGGGTGGGCGCGGCGACCGTGCCGTCGTACCGCCACAGCGGGCAGGCGTCGGCCCGGCGCGGCTCCCGCGGGTCCGGGTCGGCGACCCCGGTGACCTCGACCGCGAGGCCGGGCACCGCCGCCGTGACCGTCCGCATCGCGCTCGGCGGTTCCAGCGCCGCCAGGCGTACGGCCCCGCCCGGCGGGCCGTCGGCGGCGAGGGCCCGGCGCAGCGCGTCGACCATCGCGCCGGCCGCCGGCGTCACCTGGCCGAGCCAGGGCCGGGCGCGGCAGCACTCGGCGAGGTCGCCGTGCTCGTGGGTGTCGTCGGGGTTGTCGCGGACGAAGTCGGCCAGGGCGATCAGGTGGGCCACGTCGCCGTCGCGCAGGAAGCGCAGCCGGTGGGCGGTGTGCACCGCGCAGTCGAAGCCGGGGTCCCGGGCCAGCGCCCGGTCGATCCACCCGATGGCCTGGTCGAGGCGGCCGGTGTCGGCCAGGGTGCCGGCGATGTCCGCGTAGACCGCCAGGTCGTCGGGATCGTGCCCGACGGCCCGTTCCAGCGCCGCCAGGGCGTCGCGGGTCCGGCCGGCGCTGCGGTACGCGTACCCGAGCCACACCTCGCCGAGTTTGGACGGCTGCGCGCGTACCCCCCGGCTGGCCCAGGTGACGGCGAGGGTGACCTCGCCGATCCGCCGGGCCAACGCGGACGCCGCGCCCAGCAGCAGGGCTTGGTCGGGATGCGCGTCGACCGCGTGCCGGGCGAGCGTCAGGTACGGCCGCAGCGGCGCCCGGGTGGCCCGGGGCGCCGGGTCCGGCACCGCCGCGCAGATCTGCATCAGGATCCGGGCGGCGCGGTCCGGGTCGAGCCGTTCGACCAGCTCGGGCGCGGTCACCCAGGGCACGCCGGCCCAGTCCACACCCGGCGCGTGGCCGGTGGCGGCGACCAGCAGGTCGAGCCCCTCGGCCGGGCGTCCGGCGGCGGCGAGCAGATGGGCGCGGGCCACCACGGCGCCGACGAAGGCGTGGTGGCCCAGCGGGAAGAGGTCGAGGTCGCCGCCGGAGGCGGCGGCGATCCGGGCGAGGATCTCGTGCACCTCGGGCAGGGTCGGCGCCTGGACCAGGGCGGCGGTCAGGTGGTCGGCCGCGCCCCGCAGGTCGCCCTCGTCCAACGCGAGCCGGGCGAGGGCGAGTTCCTCCGCCGTGGACAGCGCGGGTTCGTCACGTCCCTCCGTCACGTCGGCCTCTCGCTCTCGGGTGGGTTGCCGGGGGGCAAGCCTAGGGGATGTCGCGTCGATCTGGTGATCCACTGCTCGTTGTTGTTCGGAAGATTGCTCTCATCTGATCATGCGTGCAAGACTGAGCATGAAACGCGCGGCTAACGCGCAGGGAGGAGCTTTCCGTGACGCGTCCAGGGGCCGGCATGGCCGCCGACATCGAGGAGCAGCCGGCCGGATACGCCCGGTTGCTCTCCGCCGAGCAGGCCGACGCGATCGCCCGGGTGGCGGCGGTCATCGCCCGGCGGCGCCCACGACACGTCGTGTTCACCGCCCGGGGCACCTCCGACCACGCCGCCCTCTACGGCGCGTACCTCACCGAGATCCGTCTCGGCCTGCCCGCCGGGCTCGCCTCGCCGAGCGCGGTCACCATCTACGGGGCCCGGCCCGACCTCTCCGAGGCGCTGGTGATCGGGGTCAGCCAGAGCGGCGGCTCACCCGACCTGACCGAGGTGCTGCGCGCGGCCCGCGCCTCCGGCGCGCTCACCCTGGCGGTGACCAACAACCCCGACTCGGCGCTCGCCGACGCGGCCGAGCTGAGCGTCGACATCGCCGCCGGCCACGAGCGGGCGGTCGCCGCCACCAAGACGTACACCGCCGAGCTGCTCGCCCTGCTGATGCTGGTGGAGGGGGTCCGGGCCGGCGACGGGGCGCTGCCGGCGCAGGAGCGGGCGGCGCTGGACGCCCTGCCCGCGCTGGCCGAGCAGACCCTGGCCGACGACACTCCCGCCCAGCTCGCCCCGCGCTACCGGTTCGCCGGCCAGCTCGTCGCCACCGGCCGGGGGTACGCCTACCCGACCGCCCGGGAGGCGGCGCTGAAGCTGATGGAGACCTCGTACCTGCCGGCGCTCGCCTTCTCCGGCGCCGACCTGCTGCACGGACCCCTCGCGATGACCGACCCCGACGTGCCGGTGCTGGCCGTGGTCGGTTCCGGCCCCGGCGGCCGATCCATGGGAGAGGTGCTGCCCCGGCTCGGTGAGCGCCGGGCTGACGTGGTGGTGGTCGGCTCCGCCGAGGTGGAGGGCGCGACCCGGATCGCCGTCCCCGAGGTCGACGAGCGGTACGCCCCGCTGCTGGACATCCTGCCGCTGCAGCGCCTCGCGCTGGCGCTGGCGCTGGCCCGCGGCGAGGACCCCGATGCGCCGCGCGGGCTGAAGAAGGTCACCGCGACGATGTGAGCCCGGCGTGGCAGGCTGAACGGCGTGTCCACGCTGCGCGACCTTGCCGAGGAGCACACCCAGCTCCGTCCGGGCGACATCGACCACCTGCACCGGATCGCCGGGGACTGGCAGCTGCTGTCGGACCTCTCCTTCGCCGACCTGCTGCTCTGGGTGCCGGTGGACGGCGACGGGACGTTCCTCTGCGTGGCCCAGGTCCGCCCGACCACCGCGCCCACCGCGTACCTGGACGACCAGGTGGGCCGAATCGTCGGCGGGCCGGAGGTGGCGCACCTGGAGGTCGCCCACCGGCAGGGCCGGATCTGGCGGGAGGGCGACCCGGTCTGGTACGGCGACGTGCCGGCCCGGCACGAGGCGATCCCGGTCCGGCTGCGCTCCGCCGACGGTGAGACCGACGAGGTCGTCGCCGTGGTGGGCCGGGACACCAACCTCTCCACCGCCCGTACGCCCAGCCAGCTGGAGCTGAACTACCTCACCACCGCCGACGACCTCGCCCAGATGATCGCGGACGGCACCTTCCCGCCGCCCCGGCATCCGGGGGAGACCACCTCCGCGCCCCGGGTCGGCGACGGCCTCGTCCGGCTGGACGCCAACGGCAAGGTCACCTACGCCAGCCCCAACGCGCAGTCGGCGTACCGGCGGCTGGGCTACGCCTCCCACCTGGTCGGGGAGGACCTGGCCAAGCTGCACCGCCGGCTCGCCGGCGACCCGCTGGAGGGCACCGACGCCGCCAACGGCATCCTCGCCGCGCTGCGCGGCGAGGCGCCGCCCCGGCGGGAGATCGACGCCCGGGGCGCGACGATGCTGACCCGGGCGCTGCCGTTGATGCCCGCCGGCGTGCCGATCGGCGCCCTGGTCCTGGTCCGCGACATCACCGAGGTACGCCGCCGCGACCGCGCCCTGATCACCAAGGACGCCACCATCCGGGAGATCCACCACCGGGTGAAGAACAACCTCCAGACCGTCGCGGCGCTGCTGCGCCTCCAGGCCCGCCGGGTGTCCATGCCGGAGGCCCGGGTCGCCCTGGAGGAGTCGGTGCGCCGGGTCGCCTCGATCGCCCTGGTCCACGAGACGCTCTCCATGTCCAGCGACGAGGCGGTCGAGTTCGACGGCATCGTCGACCGGGTGGCCAGCGCGGCGACCGAGGTCGCGGCGACCGAGGTGTCGGTCGGCATGCGGCGCCGGGGCAGCTTCGGGGTGCTGCCGGCCGAGATCGCCACCTCGCTGGTGATGGTCCTCAACGAACTGCTGCTCAACGCCGTCGAGCACGGCTTCCCGCCGGTGGGCGAGGACGGCGCCGGCCCCGGCGCGGACGGGGCGGCCGAGGTGGTCGTCTCGGCGCACCGGTTCCGCAAGCAGTTGCACGTCTCGGTGACCGACAACGGACGGGGCCTGCCCGCCGAGTTCGACGCCGAGCGCGGCGGCCGGTTGGGCCTGCAGATCGTCCGGGCGCTCGTCACGGGGGAGCTGCGCGGCACCATCGAGCTGCGGGACGGGGCCACCGGCGGCACCGAGGCGGTGCTGGTCGTGCCACTGGCGAAGGCCTGATCCGGTACTTCGCCCGTCCGCTCTCCGGTCCGATCAGTACTGGCCGTTCAGCTCATTGTGACGAGACCGGCCGGCTGTTCGATGCCCGATGTGGCTTTTGCTGCTTTTCGACGGATTGACACCATGAAAGCGGCTGAATAGTTTTCTGCATCAACCCCAAGCAGACACGGTCGGATCACCGTGCCCGGCTCCCTGGACGCGGTTGGCGACGACTCGCCCGCTCTGCCGGGACGAGCCTGCTGCTTGGCGAGCGGGGGGAGACGGGGCGATGACCTCACCACCGATGGTCGAGCCGGCGACCGTGCCGGAGCCGACCGCGGAGTTCCGGGTACCGAGTCAGCTGTCGAAGTGGACGCCGCGGCGGGCCGGTGCGACGCCGTCGACCCGCCCCGCGTACGCCCCGGTGCCGCTGCCGCCGACCGACGAGGAACTGGTCTCCTACCGCCGACGGCGGATGGCGGCGCTGATGGTGCCGTCCCTGGTCAGCTTCGGCTGCCTGATCACCAGCCAGCTGCTCTTCGTCCGGCTGACCCCGTGGCTGTGGCTGCTCGCCCCGCTGCTCTTCTTCACCGTCGTCTACTACGTCATCTCGCTCTGCGTGAACCTCTTCACGCCCGGCTTCGACATGGAGCGCCACCAGGAGCTGGTACGCAACTGGCGGCCGGCGCGCTACCCGACCGTGGACGTCTTCCTGCCGGTCTGCGGCGAGCCGCCGCACGTGCTGCGCAACACCTGGGAGCACGTACGGGCGATGGGCCGGCACTACCGCGGCGAAGTCACCGTCTACGTGCTCGACGACTCGCCCAACGAGGCGATGGAGCGGATGGCGCTCGCCTTCGGCTTCGTCTACCAGCGCCGACCCAACCGGGGCTGGTTCAAGAAGGCCGGCAACATGCGGTACGCCTTCGAGCGCACCATGAGCGACTTCATCCTGGTCCTCGACGCCGACTTCGTCCCGCGCAAGGACATGCTCGACCAGATGCTGCCCTGGTTCGACGCCGAGCCGAAGGCCGGCATCGTGCAGTCGCCGCAGTACTTCCGGGTCCACATGGGGCAGACCTGGGTCGAGCGGGGCGCCGGCGCGGTGCAGGAGCTGTTCTACCGGTCGGTGCAGGTCTCCCGGCAGGCGCACGACTCGGCGATCTGCGTCGGCAGCTGCGCGATCTACCGACGGGACGCGCTCTTCTCGATCGGTGGGTCCACCCTGATCGAGCACTCCGAGGACGTGCACACCGGCTTCGACCTGCGGATGCAGGGCTGGAACCTGCGCTACATCCCGGTCGTGCTGGCCGCCGGCCTCTGCCCGGCCGACGTCGACTCGTTCTTCACCCAGCAGTACCGCTGGTGCGCCGGCTCGATGAGCCTGCTCGGCTCGAAGAAGTTCTGGTCGACCAAGCTGCGTTGGCGGGCCCGGCTGAGCTACATCTCCGGCTTCTGCTACTACCTGCACACCGGGTTGTTCACCTTCGTCGCGCCGATCATCCCGGTGCTGATGCTGACCGCGTTCGCGGACCAGATCGCGCTGGCGAACTACCTGCTCATCGTGCCCAGCGTCATCTACAACATGATCATCTTCCCGTTCTGGCACAAGAACCGCTACGGGCTGGAGAGCTGGACGGTCAAGATGATCTACGGCTGGGCGCACGCCTACGCCATCATCGACATCATCCGCGGCCGGCGGATGGGCTGGCAGCCCACCGGCGGCACCGCGAAGAAGAGCAAGACCAAGCGGCTCTGGACCGGAATGCGGTACTGGACCGCCGGCAGCGGCGTGGTCTGGGCCGGGATCGCCGCCTGGCGGATGGTGACCGACCCGGAACCGCTGATCTTCCTGCCCGCTTTCCTCAGCGCGGTCTTCTATCTCGTGATCGTTGCCCAGGCGCTCCTGGTGGACCCGGTCAAGGACGTCGAGGTGGTCAAGTGAAGACCCGTCATCTGATTGTCGCGGCGATGCTGATCTCGCTCGCGGCTGTCGAGTACGCCGTGGTGACCAGCCTCGACGTCACCCGGGTGCTGGCCGGCACCGCAGCCCCCGACCGGCGCGCGCAGGGATCCGGAAAGGTCGACAAGGGGCCAGAGGTGCTGCCCGCGTACGACCCGAAGCACCTGATCAAGCCGGCCGACGGCAAGTATCTGGGAGTCGCCATCAACGGCGCTCCGCCGAAGATGGAGCTGATCGAGGGCTTCGCCGAGAAGACCGGCAAGAAGCCCAACGTGATCACCATCTATCTGAGCTTCGACGACGGCTTCGCCGCGAACGAGGTACGGCAGGTCTACTCGTACGGAGCGCTGCCGGCGGTGCGCTGGGAACCATTCAACGCCAAGCTGTCGGACATCGCCGCGGGTAAGCACGACGAGTACATCAAGAAGTTCGCCGCTGGCGTACGAAAGGTAAATCTGCCGGTCGCGCTCACCTTCGCCCACGAGATGAACGGCGGCTGGTACCCGTGGGGCATGGGCAAGAAGGGCAACAAGGCAGCCGACTTCGTCGCCGCCTGGAAGCACATCCACCAGCTCTTCGCCGCAGCCGACGCCACGAACGTCATCTGGACCTGGACGCCCAACGTCATCAACCCGGTGCCGAGCGTCAAGCTCAAGCCGCTCTATCCGGGCGATGAGTACGTCGACTGGATCGGTATCGACGGCTACTACACCCACAAGGGCAAGAACACCTTCACCGAGCTGTTCGGCCCGACCATGCGTCAGGTCCGCACGTTCACCAGGAATCCCTTCATGATCATGGAGACGGCGGGTGAGCCGGGCAGCTCCCGGCCGGGCTGGATCGCGGATCTCTTCGCCGGGGCGGCGAAGGATCCCCGGGTGATCGGATTCGTCTGGTTCAACAACAACGGTTCGGCCCAGTGGAACATCGACCGCGACGCCGCGGCGATCAGGGAGTTCCGCAGACGGGCGAAGAACACCACCTACGGCTTCCAGGTGAAGTGAGCGGACAATGCCGAATCAGCTTCTCCTCGCCGGTCCGCAGGCGTCCGACGCTCTCGCCGCCGACACCCGCCCTGCGGTCCAGATAGGCCCGGCCCGTCACTCCGCCTGGCTGGCACTGTTGCCGGCCCTCGCCGCCCTCGCGGTCGGTCTCCGTGGTCTGGCCGACCGGCAGATGTGGAACAACGAGTACGCCACCTGGCACGCGGCCGTGCTGGGCACGGCGGACCTGCGCCACCTGCTCTCCAACACGGACCTGGTGCACGTCACGTACCTGATGATCGTCCGGGGCTGGATCCAGGTCGCCGGCGACGGCCCGCTGGCCCTGCGGCTGCCCTCGCTGGTGGCCATGGTCGTTGCCGCAGCCGCCACGACGCTGATCGGCCGTCGGCTGGTCGGCACCGGTCCCGGGGTGGTGGCCGGCCTGCTTTTCGTGCTCATCCCGGCGGTCACCCGGTACGCCCAGGAAGCCCGGTCGTACGCGCTGGTGACGATGGGTGTCACCGTCTCGACCCTGCTCCTGCTGCGCGCGCTGGAGAAGCCGGCGCGGGCGCGTTGGGTGCTCTACGCGGTCGCTGTGGCGGCCATGGGATGGCTGCACTTCGTGTCCCTCCTGGTCCTCGCCGCCCACCTGCTGATCGTGCTGCGTGGCACCACCGGCGGCGACGACAAACGCCGCTACCAGTGGTGGGGGTACGTTGGCGGTGCCGGACTGGCCATCGTTCCGTTGCTGACAGTCGCCTCCGGCCAGTCCGCCTCGATCTCGTGGATCAAGGCGGACGGCGCAGCAGTTCTCCGCTTTCCGGGGGACCTCTTTCTCTCCGTGCCGGGGATGGCGGCGATCGTCGTTCTGGCCATCGGGGGCGCCGTGGTTGCCTGGCGCACCGGTAACCTGATGCTGCCCGCCCTGCTCACCTGGGCGCTGCTGCCGCCCGTCTTCGCGTACGCGACCTTTACGGTCCTGCACCTGTTCCTGCCCCGCTACGTGCTGTTCACCCTGCCCGCCTGGGCGATCCTCGCCGCCCTGGGCACCTGCTCCGTCGCGCGGCTCCTGCCGCGCTCCACGGCCGCCTGGTCCTGGTTGATCCCTGCCGTGCTCGTGGTCCCTGCCTTCGCCTTCTTGGTGGAGCCGGACCAGAGGGTGGTTCGGGCCAGCCCGGTGGCCGGCCAGCCGGACTACCGGGGCGCCATCGACGCCATGCGGGAGAACATGAAGCCCGGCGACGGGCTCGCCTACAACGACGTCTTCGGCAAGCTCTCCGACCTCGGCCGCGAGGCGGTCGACTACGAGATGCGCGACGACACTCGGCCCCGGGACGTCTTCCTCGCCCGGACGTCCGTCGAGCGGGGGTCGTACTCCGCGTCGGAGTGCGAGGACAAGGATGCCGCCGCCTGCCTGCGCGACACCGAGCGGATTTGGCTGATCTGCACCAACTACTCCCCGGACCCGCTGGAGGGGTTGCCGCCGCAGCGGGCTGCGCTGCTGCGGACGTTCAAGGTGGTCGAGGAGAAGAAGTTCGAGCGGGTCCGACTCGTCCTGCTCAGCCGGGCCGGCTGAGCAGCGCGACGGTCACCCCGGCGCGGGGGCGGACCTGCTCGACGGTGAAGCCGGCGCGCAGCGCGTCCCCCTTCGCGCCGGGCACCGCGGCCAGCGGGTCGTCCCGACGTCCGGCGACCACCAGCCAGACCCGCCCGGCGCCGGCCAGGCACTCGGCGGGTCGGGCACACTCGGTGGCCCACAGGTCGGCCCGCTGTCGCTGCTCGCGTACCACCAGCACGTCCCGGGGCCGCCGTGCGCCCAGGTGGTACGCCACCCCGAGGTCGAGGAAGAGCCAGCCGTCGCGGGGGGAGTAGACGACGACGTCGCCGGGGCGTTGCCCGGCCGCGATGACCGCCGCCGCGCCCCGGTAGTCCACGGTGGCGCTGCGCGGCCAGCCGTGGCTGCGCCGCAGCGCCTGCTGGTCCGGCAGGCTCAGCCCCCCGGCCAGCACCACCACGGCCAGCGCCGCCGGCGCCGGCACCGCGGCCAGCGCCGCGCCCGCGAGCAGGCAGCCGAAGGGCACGGTGAAGAGCAGGTAGCGCGGAACCCAGAGGGGTACGGCCAGCGCGGCGACGTAGACCAGCAGCACGGGCAGCAGCACGCAGACGCCCGGCACCAGGGCGCGCCGGCCCGCCCGGCCCGCGCCCAGCGCGGCGAGGCCGACCAGCAGCCCGCCCAGCACGCCACTCTGCGCCACCGCGCCGGGCAGCGCCGCCAGGTCCGGCAGCCGGGCCGGTTCCACCCAGTCGAGCTGGTTGGAACGCTGGCTCCGGGCGGTGAGCAGCAGCGGCGCCAGCACCGCGGCGGCGGGCAGCAGGGCCAGCGGCCAGCGCAGCAGCCGCCGGTCCCGGGCGGGCGCCCGGCTCGAGTGGTCGCCCGCGCCGAGGCCGGCCGCCGTGGGGCCGCGCCACCATGCCACCAGGACCACCACCGCGTGCGCGCCGAGCAGGGTGAGGGCGAGCAGGTGGGCCAGGCCGAGCCCGGCGACGGCGGCGGCGTACCCGGCCCAGCGCGTCCAGCCCGGCCGGTCCAGCGCCGCGACGAGCAGCAGGGTGGTCAGCACCGCGAACAGGGTCGTGAGCGCGTACGGGCGGGCCTCCTGGGCGTAGCGCGAGGTGCCGGGGAGGACCGTGAAGGCCAGGCCGGCGAGCAGCCCGGCGCGCGCCCCGAGCAGCCGCCGGCCGAGTACGGCGGTCAGCCCGGCCGCCCCGGCCATCGCCAGCGCCGACGGTGTCCGCAGCGCGGTCGCCGAGTCTCCGAAGAGCACCACCCAGCCGTGCAGCAGCAGGTAGTACGGCCCGGTGGCGGCGTCCACGGTGCCGGTGAGCCGGAACAGGTCGCCGATCGGGCGGGTGACCGCGGTCCAGGTGGCCAACTCGTCCCGCCACGGTTGGGCGTGGCCGATCCCGGCCAGTCCGACGGTGAGCGTGGCCAGCGCCGGCACCACCCAGACCAGGTGGCCTCCCTGAACCGCCAGATGCCGCCTTACGGACATAATGCCCACGCGCCGAGCGTCCCACACCGGCCGGGACCATGCGCCCGGAGCCGCTGCGGCGGCCCACGAGGTCCGGTAGGTGAAGCCGGTCGTCCCTCAGACGTGCACCTGCCGAACCCGGCGCTGGCGTTGTTGCAGGCACTGGGACCGGCACCTGCCACTGCCACTGCCACTGCCACTGCCACTGGCACCGGCACCCTGTCGCCATAGGTGGTGCCCGGGGTGTCGTCGTCCTTTGGAGCTGATGACGAAAACGATTCACCGCCGCGACTGCCGACTCTGGCAGTGCCGTAATCCTCGGGCCGAGCGATGGAAGCCGCTGACCGCCCGGCTGCACCATAGGCACCGGATGATCCGCGCCATCGCAGTGCGCGGGTAGGACAGCGATCGATGATGTGAGGTGGTCCGGATGGACGGGACGCCTGCCGCGTCGGGCTGAATCGTTTGCGTCATCAGCTCTAAAGCTCGTCACGGGACACCAGGGGTGGGTGTCGACGCCGCCCGCGTTGCCTTCGGTCGCCTGCTGCAGCGAGTTGTCGGGCAAGGTGAGCGCGGCGGGCCGACGGCTGCGACGAGGTTGGCTCCTTCGGAGGTCGCGGGCAGCCGGCTCGGACCCGGGGCGGCCGGGGAAAAAACGACCCGACGCGGCAGGGGACGGGGCAGCAGGGACCGGGGCAGCCGGTAGCGGGGCAGCGGGTGACCAGCGCGGCGGCGGACTGGGCCAGCCGCGAGCCCGGGCACAGCAGCGACCGGGCGGACACGGCGGGGCGGCCATGAGTGGGGGTTCCGAGAGGACGGTCACGAGCAGGGCGGTCACGTGCAGGGCGGTCACGTGCGGGGCGGACACGTGCGGGGCGGCGACGAGTGGCGAGTGGGGCACCGAGAGATCGAGAGGCGTGGCCCGTGATGTGGGATGGGGCACGCGGTCATTGGCCGGCCCCGTGAGGGTGTGGCAGCATGGCGTCATGCTCGTCGCTGTCGTCCGCCGCTTCGTGGCCCGTCGCCACGTCGATTACGGCCGCGTGCGCAGCGCCATCTGTCCGGCCCACTGACGACGCCCGACCAATCCGTCTCGGGCGCGTTCTCCGCGCCGGCCGTACCGACATCGTCGTCCTCGGCCCGTACCCACGGGTCGGCCGCCGCGTCCGCGCTCCCACCGAGGCACAGCAGACTACGGAGGACGCCGCGATGGCGGTCAGTAGCACCCCGGCCCGCTCCGAGACCCCGACGGCGCCCGCCGTCCGGGCACCCCGTCGGCCGCGCGGCGAAGGGCAGTGGGCGCTCGGCCACCGCGAGCCGCTCAACCCCAACGAGCGGATCAAGAAGGACGACGACCCGCTGAACGTGCGGGCCCGGATCGAGAACATCTACGCCCACCGGGGCTTCGCCTCCATCGACCCGCAGGACCTGCGCGGCCGGTTCCGCTGGTGGGGCCTCTACACCCAGCGCAAGGCCGGCATCGACGGCGGTCGCACCGCCGTGCTGGAGCCGCACGAGCTGGAGGACGAGTTCTTCATGCTCCGAGTCCGGGTCGACGGCGGTCAGCTCAACCTGGCCCAGCTCCGGGTGATCGCCGACATCTCCCGCGAGTTCGCCCGGGACACCGCCGACATCACCGACCGGCAGAACATCCAGTTCCACTGGATCCGGGTCGAGGACATGCCGGAGATCTGGCGTCGGCTGGAAGCGGTCGGCCTGCAGACCACCGAGGCGTGCGGGGACTGCCCGCGCATCGTGCTCGGCAGCCCGGTCGCCGGGGTGGCCCGCGACGAGCTGCTCGACCCGACTCCGGCGGTCGACGAGATCGTCCGCCGGTACGTCGGCGACAAGCGCTTCTCCAACCTGCCCCGCAAGTTCAAGACGTCGATCTCCTGGCTGGTCGACACGCCGTACGAGGCGAACGACATCGCCTTCCTCGGGGTGGACCACCCCGAGCACGGTCCCGGCTTCGACGTCTGGGTCGGCGGTGGCCTCTCCACCAACCCGATGCTGGCCAAGCGGCTCGGCGTCTGGGTGCCGCTGAACGAGGTGCCGGACGTCTGGGCCGGGGTGGTGGGGATCTTCCGCGACTACGGCTACCGCCGGCTGCGCAACCGGGCCCGGCTGAAGTTCCTCGTCGCCGACTGGGGCGTGGAGAAGTTCCGCGAGGTGCTGGAGAAGGAGTACCTGGGCCGCACCCTGCTCGACGGTCCCGCCCCGCAGCTGCCGGAGAAGCCGGTCGACCACATCGGCGTGCACGAGCAGTCCGACGGCCGCCACTACGTGGGCGCCGCCCCGGTGGTCGGGAGGGTCTCCGGCGGGCAGCTCGCCCGGCTCGCCGGCGTGGTCGAGGCACACGGCAGCGACCGGGTACGACTCACCCCGTACCAGAAGCTGCTGGTGCTCGACGTGGCGCCGGAGCGGACGGAGTCCCTCGTCGACCAGCTGCGCGGGATCGGCCTGGAAGCCCGGCCGTCGGCCTGGCGGCGCGGCACCATGGCCTGCACCGGCATCGAGTACTGCAAGCTCGCCATCGTGGAGACCAAGGCGCGCGGCGAGCAGCTGGTGGCCCGGCTGGAGGAGCGGCTGCGCGAGTTCGACGCCGACATCTCCATCCACATCAACGGCTGCCCGAACGCCTGCGCCCGCACCCAGGTGGCCGACATCGGCCTCAAGGGCCAACTGGTGGTCGGCCCGGACGGCCGCCAGGTGGAGGGCTTCCAGGTGCACCTGGGCGGCGGCCTGGGCATGGCCGAGGGGCAGAGCGCCGGCTTCGGCCGCAAGCTGCGCGGCCTGAAGACCACCGCCGACGAGCTTCCGGAGTACGTGGAACGAGTGGCCCGCCGCTACCTGGCCGGCCGGACCGACGGCGAGACCTTCGCCAACTGGGTGATCAGGGTCGACGAGGAGGAGCTTCGATGAGCGAGACCCGTTCCGCGCCGCTGTACTGCCCGTACTGCGGTGAGGAGGACCTGCGGCCGAGCGAGGCCGGGCACGGCGCCTGGGAGTGCCACGCCTGCGCCCGCGTCTTCACGGTGAAGTTCACCGGCCTGCTCAGCAAGGTGGTGGCCCGGTGAACCTCGTCTCCGCCGCGAACCTGAACCTGGTCGGGCTCGGTGGCCCGAAGCCGGCCGACCCGACCCGCCGCGACCCCGAGGAGCTGCGCGCGCTGGCTGAGCGGGCCGGCCGTGAGCTGGAGGGCGCCCCGGCGCTGGAGATCGCCCGCTGGGCCGCGGAGACCTTCGGGGACCGGTTCTGCGTCACCAGCTCCATGGCCGACGCCGTGCTGGCGCACCTGGTCTCCCGGGTCGCCCCCGGGGTGGACGTGGTCTTCCTCGACACCGGCCTGCACTTTCCGGAGACGCTGCGGGTCCGCGACGAGGTGGCCCGCAGGCTGCCGGTCAACGTCCGCTCGATCCGCCCCCGGCTCACCGTGGGCCAGCAGGACGGCGAGTACGGCCCCCGGCTGTTCAACCGGTCCCCGGACGACTGCTGCCAGCTGCGCAAGGTGGAGCCGCTGGAGCGGGCCCTGTCCGGGTACGACGCCTGGGCGGCCGGGCTGCGCCGGGACGAGTCGCCGACCCGGGCCAACACCCCGGTGGTGACCTTCGACGCCCGACGGGGCAAGGTCAAGGTCAACCCGATCGCCGCCTGGACCCAGGCCGACGTGGACTCCTACATCTCCCGGTACGACATCCCCGTCAACGAGCTGTTCAGCCGCGGCTACGGCTCGATCGGCTGCTGGCCCTGCACCCGCCGCACCAAGGCGGGGGAGGACCCGCGGGCCGGCCGTTGGGCCATGTTCGAGAAGACCGAGTGCGGCCTGCACGTCTGACCACGTCGACGTCCGGTGTCGGGCCGTGCGCGCCGGTGGTGCTGGTCGCGCACGGCAGCCGCGACCCCCGGGCGGCGGAGGCGACGCGGGCCCTCGCCCGGGCCGTGTCGGCCGCCCGGCCCGGCGGTGTGGTCCTGCCGAGCTGGCTGGACCACACCGAGCCGGGGCCGACCACGGTGCTGCGGGACCTGGCCGCCGCCGGGCACAGCGAGGCGGTGCTGGTGCCGCTGCTGCTCACCGCGGCGTACCACCGGCGGGTGGACGTCCCGGCGGCGGTGGCGGCGGCGCGGGAGACCGCGCCGGAGCTGACGGTACGGGTGACCGAGGTGCTGGGCCCCGCCGACGGCGTGGTGGACGCCCGGCTGCTGGCGGGGCTGCGCCGACGGCTGGCCGAGGCCGGGCCGGGCGGGATCGACGCGCTGGTGCTGGCGGCGGCGGGTACCCGCGACCCGCGGGCGCGTGCCTCGGTCGGCCGCGTCGCCGCGTCGCTGGCCGGTGAGCTGGCGGTGCCCTGCCGGGTCTCGTACGCCTCGGCGGCGCCGCCGGGGGCCGGGGTGGCGGTGACCCGGCTGCGGTCCGCGGGTGCCCGGCGGGTGGCGGTGGCCGGGTACTTCCTGGCGCCGGGGCTCTTCCACGACGCGGTGGTGTCGGCGGCCCGGGAGGCCGGGGCGGTGGCCGTCAGTGATCCGCTGACCGACGCGCCGGAGCTGGCCGAGCTGGTGCTGCGCCGGGTCCACGAGGCGGCCCGGCTGTGACCGACGTCGCCTTCATGATCGAAAAAGGCGGCGTCGGGGTATCGGGCGGGGCATGCGGCGTGCGGACAGCAGTACGCCCCGGCGGGTCGGACCCGGCCGGGGCGTACGCGACGTGATCGGTGGTTAGGCGGAGTGAGCGCGCAGCACCCGGAGACCGCCGCGGCGCTTGACCGCGCGGCGCTCCTCTTCACTCATCCCGCCCCAGACGCCGGCGTCCTGACCGGACTCCAGCGCCCACTGGAGGCAGTGGTCGGTCACCGGGCAGCGCCGGCAGACGGCCTTGGCCTGCTCCACCTGCAGGAGGGCCGGACCGGACGTCCCGATCGGGAAGAACAGCTCCGGGTCCTCGTCGCGGCAGACGGCATCGTGGCGCCAGTCCATGGCGGCAACACTCCTCATTCTGGATGGGTGGCGGATAACGCTTGTTGCTTTTCTTATATGCATCCGCAGTGCCGGTCGTGACAGTTCGCATCCGACTATTCGGCAGTGCGTGAGCAGGCTCGTTCAGCACCTGGACCTGCTGGAACAGCTCAACCTGACGAGCGTATCCAGGCAATGTCCGGGTAACTCAAGTTCGCTTGTGAATACTTTCACGAACGTGCGCGATGTCAAGGGTGACGCTCGGAAAAACTCCGCTCGGTGAGCAAGCTCACGGCCCTTTTGTCCCGGTTTCAGGCTTCCCTGGTTACCCGGCGTACCACAGTCGAGGATCAATATAGTACACTGCGCGTGACAATGCTGACATTTCCGGCACCTTTCCCTCGGTGTGGCGGCCCGCGTTCGGCGGCCGCTCAACCAAGGGCGTTACCCGAGACCTAGCAGATTACTCTCAGTGCGTCGGGTACGGATGCGAATCTGACTTTTTCCCGCTCACCAAGGTAGTCGCCGTCCAGCTGGAACGCCTGCGCACGAGCGCTGACCAGGGTGAACTCCGCCACGTCGTGCAGCCGGAGCACCTGCCGGCCGCGCGGGTCGGGGTGTCGCGACAGGAACTGGGTCACGGTGCGTGTCGTACTGGCGACCCGGAGCTGACGCAGCGCCAGCACGTCCAGCCCGAGGTCGAAGGACGCCTCCGGGTTCGGGTTGACCTCCCGATCGCCCAGGTACGTCCACGGCGCGGTGTTCTGGATGATGACCGTCGCCAACTCGCCCTCGGCCGTCTCGCCCGGCCGCTCCAGGCTGATCGCCGGATGCCGCCGGTCCGAGCCGAGGAAGTACTGACTCACCGTCGAACGGAAGTAGAGCCCCGGCGTGGAGACCCGGCCGCGCCGACGGGCCTGCTCCACCCGGTGGATCACCGCCGCGTCCACCCCGAAGCCGGCGCAGAAGGTGAAGTAGCGGTCATCGGCCCGGCCCAGCCCGATCGTCCGGGAGCGGCCCAGCCGCAGCCCCTCCAGGATCATGCTGGTTCCGTCCGCCCAGTCGCGGGGCAACCCCAGGGCGCGGGCGAAGACGTTCGTCGAGCCGCCCGGGACGGTGGCCAGCGCGGGCAGCCGCTCGGCCGTGGTGCCGCCGGTGCCCATCGTCGGCGGCTGGGCGGTCATCAGCCCGTTGACCACCTCGTTGACCGTGCCGTCACCACCGAGCGTGACGACCACGTCGACGCCCTCGGTGGCCGCCTCCCGCGCCAGATCCGTGGCGTGACCCCGCCGCCGGGTGTACCGCACCGACAGGTCTACTTCGCTGCGCAGCGCCCGGACCAGCACGTCCCGGCTGCGCTCGCTGGTGGTGGTGGCCTTCGGATTGACCACCAGGACGGCCCGCATGGGCGGCACTGTACCGCGTGGGGACGCGGGTATCGTGGCGCGCGTGACCATCGACTCGGACCCGGTACCCGACACGCTGCGCTGGGCGGTCCGGCTGCTGCGGGGCGAGGCGATCGCCCTGGCGCTGCTCGCCGGCTGGCTGGTCTGGGCGGACCTGACCGCCGACAAGACCGACCTGGTGTCGGCACTCTTCGTGACCGGGTTCGCGGTCGCCGGCGCGCTGGCGCTCTGGGCCCTCGGCGGGGCGCTCGCCCGGCGCCGCTCCGGCGCCCGGGCGCCGGCGATGGTGCTCCAGCTGATGCTGCTGCCGGTCGGCTGGTTCATGATCCAGGGCGGCCTGGGCTGGCTGGGCGTGCCGCTGATGGCGCTCGGGGTCGGGGTCTGCGCGCTGCTGGTCAGCCCGCCGACCACGCGGGCCCTCGGCTTCCGGTAGCGGGGCGTGGGCCGGCCGCCGGGCCGGCCGCCGGTTCACCAGCCGGAGGAACGCCGGGTCAGCAGGGAGATGGTCGCCCGGCCTCCGCCGGCGGTGGCGGACGCCGAGGTGGTCAGCGCGGTGAGCACCTTCCAGGCGAACGAGGACTCCGACGGCAGCGTGGCGCCGCGCACGGTCGGCACGGTCACCTCGACGGTCAGCGCGTCCTCCGTGACCGCGAACCGGCACTCCAGCTCGGCGTCGCGGGTGGCGATGGCGAGCAGCATGGCGCAGGCCTCGTCGACGGCGATCCGCAGGTCCTCGATCTCGTCGAGGGCGAACTGGAGACGGGCCGCGAGCCCCGCCGTGGCGGTACGGAGCACGCCGAGGTAACCGCCGTCGGCGGGCACGGTCAGGTGCACCACGTCGTCGTCGGTGGTCGGCTGGCCGGTCAGTTGAGTCACGCCTCATCCCCCCGGTCGGGGACTCTACCCGTAGCGGCATCCGCCGGGACGGGGACGGTCGCCGCGTGCTCGGCGAGCCCGCGCAGCGCCGGCCCGGTGAGCCGGTACGGCACCCACTCGTCCAGCTGCACCGCGCCGATGGCGGCGTAGAAGCGGGCGGCCGGATTCCAGTCGATCATCCACCACTCCAGCCGCTGGTAGCCGCGCTCCACGCAGATCGCGGCCAGCGCGGCGAGCAGCAGGCGGCCCGCCCCGGTGCCCCGGGCGGCCGGGCGGACGTACAGGTCCTCCAGGTAGATGCCGTGCACGCCGGCCCAGGTGGAGAAGTTGAGGAACCAGAGCGCGAAGCCGACCGGCTCGTCGTCGGCGTCGACCGCGACGTGCCCGAAGAGCGCGGGCGCCGGGCTCCGACCACTCCCGCTCGGCGCGTCCGACGCCGCGCCGTGACCTGGAGCAGTCGGGAACAGCGCCGCGGTGAGCTGTTCCTCGGTCAGGTGGCACTGGTCGGCGGCGCGCTCGTAGTCGGCCAGTTCGTGCACCATCGCGACGACGGCCGGCACGTCCCGAGGACGCGCCGGCCGGATCGTCGGTACCGGGTGGGGCAGGCTCACGCCTTCTTGGTCTCCCAGAAGATCTTCGAGATCTCGTCGATCTTCTGGAGCAGCTCGTCGGCCTTCGTCGGGTCGGTCGCACCCTTGGCGCCGGCCGCGCCGGCCATCTTGGTGGCCTCGTTGAAGAGCTGGTGCAGGTGCGGGTACTTCTCGAAGTGGGCCGGCTTGAAGTAGTCCGTCCACAGCACCCACAGGTGGTGCTTGACCAGGTCGGCCCGCTGCTCCTTGATCAGGATCGCCCGGGTGCGGAACTCGGGGTCGGTGTTCGACTGGTACTTCTCGCAGATCATTTTCACCGACTCGGCCTCGATCCGGGCCTGCGCGGGGTCGTAGACACCACAGGGCAGGTCGCAGTGGGCGCTGGCGGTGAGTCGGGGCGTAAGGATGCGGGGAAGTCGCATCTGAGTCCTCCACAGGAAGTTTGCGATGATCCAAGCCGACAGTACTCCTGGGGACGTCCCCGGCAGGGACGGAGGGGAAACCTGGTGACGGTCCACGGGGCCCATCCGCCGGCCCGGCTGCGCCGGCTGCTCACCGCCGTTCTGGTGACCGGCCCGTCCATGTCGCCCACGCTGCGCCACGGCGACGCCGTCCTGGTCCGGCGGGGCGGCCGGCCGGTCCGCCCGGGCGACGTCGTGGTCGCCGTCTTCCGTACCCGGCCGGAACTGCTCGTCGTCAAGCGCGCGGTCCGCCCGCAGGACGGCGGCTGGTGGGTACGCGGGGACAACGACCTGGTCACCGACGACTCCCGGGCGTACGGGGTGGCCGACGTGCGGGGCCGGGTGGTGCTCCGGTACTGGCCGCGCCCGGGCCGGGTGCCCCGCCGCGCGTTATGACCCTCCTCACATCCGCGCCGAGGTGGCGTGACTATGCTCGGAAAGTGCCCCGGGTGACCCCCCGCACCGCGTCCCGCCGCTGCCGCCTCACCTCGCGCCCGCGCCGGCCGCTCCGTCTGCTCGACAGATCCTGGAGTCACCATGTCTACGCCCACCGTGGATCCCGCTGATCCCGTCTTCCGGTTGCACGCCGGCGGCAAGATGGCCGTCGCCTCGACGGTCCCGCTGACCAGCCGGGAGGACCTCTCCCTCGCGTACACCCCGGGGGTGGCCCGGGTGTGCGAGGCGATCGCCGCCGACCCGACCCTCGCCGACGACTACACCTGGGTGTCACACGCCGTCGCGGTCGTCACCGACGGCTCCGCCGTACTCGGCCTGGGCAACATCGGTCCGCGCGCCGCGCTGCCGGTGATGGAGGGCAAGGCGGTGCTGTTCAAGCAGTTCGCCGGCGTCGACGCGGTACCGATCTGCCTGGACACCCAGGACGTCGACGAGATCGTGGCGGTGGTGAAGGCGCTCGCCCCCTCGTTCGGCGGGATCAACCTGGAGGACATCAGCGCCCCGCGCTGCTTCGAGGTGGAGCGGCGGCTGGACGAGGCGCTGCCCATCCCGGTCTTCCACGACGACCAGCACGGCACCGCCATCGTGGTGCTGGCCGCGCTGCGCAACGCGGCGGCCCTGCTCAACCGGAAGCTCGGGGACCTGCGGGTCACGGTCAGCGGCGCCGGCGCGGCCGGCGTGGCGGTCACCCACATGCTGGTGGCCGGCGGGGTGAATCCCGACCAGGTGGTGGTCTGCGACTCCCAGGGCATCATCGGCCGGCACCGTCCCGACCTGACCGAGACGAAGGCCCACCTCGCCGAGACGACCAACGCCGAGGGCCGTCGGGGCGACATCACCGAGGCGCTGCGCGGCGCGGACGTGCTGATCGGCGTCTCCGGCGGGCGGATCCCCGAGGAGGCGGTGGCCGGGATGGCCCCCGGCGGCATCGTCTTCGCGCTGGCCAACCCCAACCCCGAGGTGCACCCCGAGGTGGCCGCCCGGCACGTCGCGGTGGTCGCCACCGGACGCAGCGACTACCCCAACCAGATCAACAACGTGCTGGCCTTCCCCGGCGTGTTCCGGGGCGCGCTGGACGCCCGGGCCACCCGGATCACCGACGGGATGAAGGTGGCCGCCGCCGACGCGATCGCCGGCGTGGTGGCCGAGTCGCTCACCGCCGACGCGATCGTGCCGTCCCCGCTGGACCCGCGCGTCGCCCCGGCCGTGGCCGTGGCGGTCGCCGAGGCCGCCCGCCGCGACGGCGTCGCCCGCGCCTGAGGGGCTTGAGAAGGGCCCTTCCCGACGCCTCCGGCGGGGGAAGGGCCCTTCTTAACCCCCGTCGCGCTTGTTACGGTGCCGACCATGCGTGCCGCCTATGCCTCGAGCTTCGACACCGACAATCCGCTCGCCGCGCTCACCGTGGGTGACCGTCCCGAGCCGGCCCACCCGGACGACGACTGGGTGACCGTGCAGGTGCGGGCCAGCTCGCTCAACCACCACGATCTCTGGTCGCTGCGCGGGGTGGGGCTCGACGGGGGTCGGCTGCCGATGATCCTCGGCTGCGACGCGGTCGGTACCGACCCGGACGGCAACGAGGTGGTCATCTACCCGGTCGTGCCCACCCCGGGCGACCCGCGCGGCGTCTCCATCCTCTCCGAGCACTTCCAGGGCACCCTCGCCGAGCGGGTGGCCGTACCCCGGATGAACCTGCTGCCGCTGCCGGAGGGCCTGTCGGCGACCGACGCGGCGTGCCTGCCGACGGCCTGGCTCACCGCCTGGCGGATGCTGACCACCAAGGGCCGGATCGCCGACGGCGAGTCGGTGCTGGTCCAGGGCGCGGGCGGCGGCGTCGCCACGGCGGCCGTCGCGCTCGGCGTGGCGCTGGGCAAGCGGGTGTACGCGACCAGCCGGGACGCCGGCAAGCGGGAACGGATCACCGCCCTGGGGGCGACCGCGCTGGAGCCGGGCGCCCGCCTGCCGGAGCGGGTCGACGTGGTGATCGAGACGGTCGGCGCGGCCACCTTCGACCACTCGCTGAAGTCCGCCGCGCCGATGGCCCGGATCGTGGTCTCCGGCGCCACCGCCGGGCACGAGCCGAAGGTCAACCTGCGTCGGGTCTTCGCCATGCAGCTGGAGATCCTGGGCACCTCGATGGGCACCCCGGACGAGCTGACCGACCTGCTGGCGTTCTGCGCCGAGCGCGAGGTGCGCCCGGTGGTGGACGGCATCGTGCCGTTCAGCAAGGTGGAGGAGGCGTTCGCCCGGCTGCACTCCGGCGAGGTCTTCGGCAAGGTCGTCGTCGACCACACCGCCTGAGGGCCGACCGCGGGGAAGGGGCCCCTGCTCCCATCCGGGGCAGGGGCCTTCCTCACAGGTGGTTGTCGAGGTTGGCGATGTCGTCGCGGGCGGCGTCGGTGGCGAGCCGCTTCTTCGCGGCGGCGTCGCCGTACAGGGTCCAGCGGAGGAACTCGACCGTGGCGTCCGCGACCACCCGCAGCGCCGCGCCGTCGCTGAGCAGGGCCCGGCCGTGGTCGCCCTTCGGCAGGCTGAGCATCGCCTTCGGCCAGGGGACCGCGTCGTAGACGGCCCGACCGGCCGCGTAGTCCACCACCTCGTCGGCCTCGCCGTGCACGAACAACTGCGGGGCGGCCGCCCCGGCGAAGGCGGTCCCGACCCCGAGCGCCGTCCCGGCGAAGACCACCCCGGCGTCCAGCCGCTCGTCCCGGCCGGTGGTGAAGAGCCCGATGGTGGTCACCCCGCCCGCGGAGTGGCCGGCGGCGGCCACCCGGTCGGTGGCCAGCCGGCCGCGCAACGCGTCGCCGGCGGCGCCGTCGAGCGCGAGCACCTTGTCCAGCGCGTACGACACGTCGGCGGGCTGGTTCAGCACGTCGAGGACGTTGCCGTCGGCGCCCCGGCTGGTGTGCGGGAACGTCGGCGCGGCGACCACGAACCCGGCCGCCGCCCACCGGGTCAGCAGCGTCGCGTAGTCGTCCGGCCGGCCGCCCAGCCCGTGGCTGAACATCACCACCGGGAACCGGCCGGCAGCCGCCGCGACCCCCCGCTGCGCCGGGCCGCCGGTATCGCCCCGGGCCGGGTACCAGAGGGTCACCGGCAGGGTGCGGTCGCCGTCCCGGGTCAGCTTGAGCTGACGTACGCCGACCCCGAAGGTCTCGGCCGGGGCGGTGCCGGCGGGGACCCGGGGGGCCGGGGTGGTCGCCCTGGGCGGCTCGGGCGGTGCGGCCGGCCGGGCGGCCGGTGCGGTCGGCGCGGAGCAGCCGGCGAGGCCGCCGCCGAGCAGCGTGGCGGCGAGCAGGGCCGGGACGAGGCGACGGGACATGAATTCGATTGTGCCTCGCCGCACCGGGTCGCCGTCCGTGGTCGGACGGAGTGCGCGGGCGCGGCACCCCTCGGTCGACGGCACGGTCGGGTCAGCGGCGCAGCCGGTCGTCGAGGGCGGTGAGGCCGGGCAGCGTCGCGTCGGCGGTGAGGCGACCGGCGGCGGCGGGGTCGTCGTAGAGGGTCCAGCGGAGGAAGTCGGTGGTGGTGGCGAGGACCTGGTCGAAGCCGGGCCGCCCCGGGGTGAGGTACTCGCCGTGGCCCTGCCCGAGCACGCTCAGGAAGGCGGCCGGGCCGGGCACCCGGTCGTAGCCGGCGCGGCCCACGGCGAGCGGCACGATCGGGTCGGCGGTGCCGTGCACGAAGAGCACGGGCGCGGCCGGGGCGGCGAAGGCGCCGGCCAGGCCACCGCCGGCGACGACGATGCCGGAGCGGAGCCGGGGGGAGTGCCCGGAGGTGAACATCCCGGCGGTGGTGAAGCCGCCAGCCGAGTGCCCGGCGGCGGCGAACCGGGTCACGTCCAGGTGCCCGGCGAGCGGGTCGTCCGCCCGGCTGTCGAGCCGGACCAGGTGCCGGATCAGCCGCCAGCCGTCCGCTGGCTGGTGGCGTACGTCGGCCCGGGTGAACCGCGTCGCCCGGAGACTGGTGTGCGGGTAGGCCGGCGCGGCCACCACGAAACCGGCGGCGGCCCACCGGCTGGTCAGCCCGGCGTGCAGCTCGGGGAGGCTGCGCAGGCCGTGGCTGTAGACCACCACCGGGAAGCGTCCCGGGGCCACCCGGCCGTCCGCCGTCGGATACCAGAGGGTCACCGGCAGCGGCCGGGGACCGGCCGGGTCGATGGTGAGGGTGCGTACCGCGACGGGGTGGACCCGGTCCGGGGCGTGCCGGGCCGGCGGCGCCGCCTCGGTCGCGGCGCTGGCCGCCCCGCAGCCGGCGGTCACCGCGGCGAGCAGCGCCGTCAGCACCGCGACCAACCGCCGCCGCACCCCCATCCCGCCACCGTACGGGGCCGGGGTGGGTTCCGGCCCCACCGTCCGGGCCGGGTGCCGCCGTCCACCCGGCAGGTCCGGCTCCACCGCTCGGATCGGAGCGGTCACCCTCGGTTGGCCGGGACGGCGCCGGGTGCGCGGCTTCGCTAGGGTCTCCGGCATGTCTGACGAGTACGTGGATCCCAGCGGCAACACCGAGCAGTTCCGGGCGTTCGCCCAGTCTCCGGGCGCCGCGCCGGTCGAGACGCCGTCCCGGCTGCCGGTGATCGTCGCCGCGGGCGTCGCCGCGGCTGTGCTGCTGGTCCTGGCCGCCTGGCTGGCGCTGCGCTGACCGGTTCGGGCCGCCCGGCGGCGGGAGCGCCGGACCGCGCGGCGCCGGGGTCGACGTCGGGCGGGCCTCAGCCGGTCGCGCCGACCACCGCCCGGGTCTCCCGGGCGATCTCGCGCTCCTCGTCGGTGCCGACCACGCAGACGCTCACCTCCGCGCCGTCCGGGGAGATCACCCGGTCGCCGCTGCCCGCGTTGCGGGCCGGGTCCACGCTGATGCCGAGCCGGTCCAGCCCGGCCAGCGCGGCGGCCCGGACGTCGGCCGAGTGCTCACCCACCCCGGCGGTGAAGGTGACCGCGTCCACCCGCCCGAGCAGTGCGTAGTACGCGCCGACGTAGCCGGTGATCCGGCGGCGGTAGACGTCGAAGGCGAGCGTCGCGGCCCGGTCCCCGGCGGCGCGCCGGGCCAGCACCTCGCGCATGTCGTTGACCCCGCTCAGGCCGAGCAGGCCGCTGCGGTGGTTGAGCAGGTCGTCGATCTCGTCCACGCCCATCCCGGCCTCGCGGCGCAGGTGGAAGACGATCGCCGGGTCCAGGTCCCCGCTGCGGGTCCCCATCACCAGGCCCTCCAGCGGGGACATGCCCATCGAGGTGGCCACGCTGCGCCCGCCGTCGACCGCGCAGGCGCTCGCCCCGTTGCCCAGGTGCAGGGTGATCGTGCGCACCTGGTCGTACGGCCGCCCCAGCAGCTCGGCGGTGCGCCGGGAGACGTACGCGTGCGAGGTGCCGTGGAAGCCGTACCGGCGGATGCCGTACCGCTCGGCGGTGTCCCGGTCGATGGCGTAGGTCGCCGCGGCTTCCGGCAGGGTGTGGTGGAACGCGGTGTCGAAGACCGCGACCTGCGGGACGCCCGGCAGCGCCGCGCGGGCGACCCGGATGCCGGCCAGGTTGGCCGGGTTGTGCAGCGGGGCGAGCGGGACCAGCTCCTCGATCGCGGCGAAGACCGCGTCGTCGACCAGCACCGGCTCGCTGAACCGCCGGCCGCCGTGCACCACCCGGTGTCCGACGCCGGCCAGCCCGGCCAGGTCGACCCGGTCCAGGATCTCCCGGACCGCCGTCTCGTGGTCGGCCGGGCCGCCGCCCGGCTCACCGACCCGCTCGACGGTGCCCTTGTCGTGGACGGTGTCGCCGTCGTACAGGCGGTACTTCACCGACGACGAGCCGCAGTTGAGGACCAGCACCCGACTCATGACGCCTCCGCGGCGGCCTGGATGGCGGTGATCGCCACGGTGTTGACGATGTCGGCCACGGTGGCGCCGCGGGACAGGTCGTTGACCGGCCGGCGCAGACCCTGCATGACCGGGCCGACCGCGACCGCGCCCGCCGAGCGCTGCACCGCCTTGTAGGTGTTGTTGCCGGTGTTGAGGTCCGGGAAGATGAAGACCGTCGCCCGCCCCGCCACCGCGCTCTGCGGCAGCTTCGTCGCCGCGACCTTCGGGTCGATCGCCGCGTCGTACTGGATCGGCCCCTCGACCAGCAGCTCCGGACGGCGCTCGCGGACCAGCCTGGTCGCCGCCGCGACCTTCTCCACGTCCGCGCCGGCCCCCGAGTCGCCGGTGGAGTACGACAGCATCGCCACCCGTGGCTCCATGCCGAACCGGGCCGCCGTGTCGGCCGACGAGATGGCGATGTCGGCGAGCTGGGCGGCGTCCGGGTCCCGGTTGACCGCGCAGTCGCCGTAGACGAGCACGCGGTCGGCGAGCAGCATGAAGAAGACGCTGGAGGCCACCGAGAGGCCCGGCACGGTACGGATGATCTCGAAGGCGGGCCGGATGGTGGCGGCGGTGGTGTGGGTGGCCCCGGAGACCATCCCGTCGGCGTGCCCGGTGGCCACCATCATGGTGCCGAAGTAGTTCGGCTGCGCGACGACGTCGTGGGCCATCTCGACGGTGACGCCCCGGTGGGCGCGCAGCCGCGCGTACTCGACGGCGAACTCGTCGCGCCATTCGCTGGTGGCCGGGTCGACCACGTCCGCGCCGGTCACGTCGATGCCCAGCTCCCGGGTGCGCCGGGCCACGTCGTCGGGGCGGCCCAGCAGGGTCAGCTCCGCCACGTTCCGGTGGAGCAGGATCTCCGCGGCGCGCAGGATCCGCTCCTCGGACCCCTCGGGCAGCACCAGCCGCCGGCGGGTCGCCCGGGCCCGGTCGAGCAGGTCGTACTCGAACATCAGCGGGGTGACCCGCTCGGAGCGGCTGACCCGCAGCCGGCGGGCCAGGTCCACGGTGTCCACGCTGCCCTCGAAGGCGCCGAGCGCGGCCTCGACCTTGCGCGGGTTGGCCGGGCTCGGCCGGCCCTCGATCCGGCTGGACGCCGCCACGGTGTCGTAGCTGTCACTGGGTACCGAGAGCACCGCCAGGCCGGTGTTGAGCCCTTCGACCAGCCGCATCGCCCTCGGGTCGGGCTGTTCCCCGAGGGTCAGCACCAGGCCGGCCACCGAGACCTGACCGGCCACGTGCGCGGCGCTGGCGGCGACCAGCAGGTCCGCCCGGTCGCCCGGGGTGATCACCAGCGCGCCCTCGGTCAGGTGGTCGAGCAGGGTGGGCACGTGCGCCGCGCCGACGACGTAGTCGAGGACGTCCCGACCGAGCGCGGCGTCGTCCCCGGCCAGCAGGGTGGCGCCGAGGGCCGCCGCCACCTCCGCCACGGTCGGCGCCGACACGATCGGCAGCTCCGGGATGGCGTACGCGGGGACGGGCAGCTCGGGCATGGTCATCGGCCCGGGGACCCGGTTGGCGATCACCGCCAGCACCGTCGCGCCCAGGTCCTCCAGATCGTGGTACGCCCCGCGCGCCGCCGCCGCGATCGCCTCCGGCTCCTGCCCGAAGCCGTCGATGACGGGCACCACCACGCTACCGAAGTCGGTGGCCAACCGGGCGTTGAAGGCCAGCTCCCGGGGGCCGGTCCCGTCGCCGGTGTCGGCGAAGTCGCTGCCCACCACGACCACGGCCGGGCAGCGCCGCTCGATGTCCCGGTACCGCTCGACGATCCGGGAGATCAACTCCTCCCGCCGCCCGTCGGCGACCATGGAGCTCGCCTCGGCGTACGTGGCGCCGGTCAGCTCCTCCTGCGGCAGGTCGACCCGGTAGCGGTCGTGCAGCAGGGCGAGGATCGGGTCGGGGCGACCGCCGGCGACCAGCGGTCGGAACACGCCGATCCGCTCGACCTGGCGGGAGAGGAGTTCCGCGAGGCCGAGGGCGATGGTCGACTTCCCCCCGCCGGACCCCACGCTGGTCAGGTAGACGCTGCGGGCCACGACCCCACCCTAGAAGATCGCGCCCCGCCCCGCCCGGGACCTCCGCCCCACCCACCCGGTCCCTTCGACCCCGGGGGTGGCGGTCACTCGTCGTCTTCGTCGTCCAGGCGGGCCAGCCAGGTGGCGAAGCGTTCGACGGGGGTCTCGAACTCCGGGTTGAGGTCCACGAAGTCGCGCAGGCGCTCGGCGAGCCACTCGATGCTGACCTGCTCGTCGCCCCGGCGCTCGACCAGTTCCTCGATCCCACGGTCGGTGAAGTACATCTGTGCGTCCTTGTGGTCGGCCGCCGACGGGACCGGGGCAGTGCCGTCACGCGGACGGCACTGCCCCGGGTCTCGGCGGTGCGGTCAGGTCACGGGCGGGGGAGGGCCGCCTCGATCAGCGCGGTCTGCTCGACCTCGTGCATCTTGGCCGAGCCGACCGCCGGGGCGGCGGCGGCGGGGCGGGAGATGCGGCGCAGCCGGACGTCGGCCAGGTGCTCCAGCAGGTTGAGCGCGACGAACGACCAGGCGCCCTGGTTGGCCGGCTCCTCCTGGACCCAGGCGAAGTCCTCGGCGTTGGGGTACTGCGCCAGGGCGGCCCGGATCTCCTCCACCGGCATCGGGTAGAGCTGCTCCATCCGGATGATCGCGGTGTCGGTGACACCCCGCTCGGCCCGGGCCTGGAACAGGTCGTAGTAGACCTTGCCCGAGCAGAGCAGCACCCGCTTCACCTGCTCCGGCGCCGGGGCGGCGGTGTCGGCCAGCACCGGCTGGAAGGTGCCGGTGGTGAAGTCCTCCACCTGGGAGATGCAGAGCTTGTGCCGCAGCAGCGACTTCGGCGTGAACACCACCAGCGGCTTGCGCTTCGGCGACAGGGCCTGGCGACGCAGCAGGTGGAAGTAGTTCGCCGGGGTGGTCGGGATGGCCACCCGCATGTTGTCCTCGGCGCAGAGCTGGAGGAAGCGCTCCGGACGGCCGGAGGTGTGGTCCGGGCCCTGCCCCTCGTGGCCGTGCGGCAGCAGCAGGGTGACCGCGGAGCGCTGGCCCCACTTCACCTCGCCGGAGGAGATGAACTCGTCGATGACCGACTGGGCGCCGTTGACGAAGTCACCGAACTGGGCCTCCCAGCAGACCAGCGCGTTGACGTTCTCCACCGAGTAGCCGTACTCGAAGCCCATCGCGGCGTACTCGCTGAGCAGCGAGTCGTGCACGAAGAAGCGGGACCGCTCGCCGCCCTCGGTGAGCGTCTTCAGCGGCAGGTAGTCGTCGCCGGTGCGGGCGTCCACCACCGAGGCGTGCCGCTGGACGAAGGTGCCGCGGCGGGAGTCCTGACCGGCGAGCCGGACGGTGACCCCGTCGTGCAGCAGCGCGCCGAACGCGAGGATCTCGCCGTAGCCCCAGTCGATGTTGCCCTCGACGGACATCTTGGCCCGCCGGTCGAGCAGCTGCTGGATCCGCTTGTGCGGGGTGAAGCCCTCGGGGAGGTTGACGTGCGCCTCGCCGATCGCCCGGACCACGGCGGCGTCGGTGGCGGTCTCCACCTGCGGCTCCGGCTCCTCCTCGCGGCGCGGCCGGGACAGCTGGCGCGGGGTGGTCGCGGCGTCCCGGGTGGCCTTGAAGACCCGCTCCAGCTGCCCCTGGTAGTCGCGCAGCAGCTCCTCCGCGTCCTCCACGGTGATGTCACCCCGCCCGATCAGCTCCTCGGTGTAGAGCTTCCGCACCGAGCGCTTCGAGTCGATGATCTTGTACATCTCCGGGTTGGACATCGACGGGTCGTCGCCCTCGTTGTGCCCGCGCCGGCGGTAGCAGACCATGTCGATCACGACGTCCTTGTTGAACGCCTGCCGGTACTCGAAGGCCAGCCGGGCCACCCGGACCACGGCCTCGGGGTCGTCGCCGTTGACGTGGAAGATCGGCGCCTGGATCATCCGGGCGACGTCGGTGCTGTAGAGGCTGGAGCGCGAGTACTCCGGGGCGGTGGTGAAGCCGACCTGGTTGTTGACCACCACGTGCACGGTGCCGCCGGTGCGGTAGCCGCGCAGCTGGGAGAGGTTGAGCGTCTCGGCGACCACGCCCTGGCCGGCGAAGGCGGCGTCACCGTGCACCGCCAGCGGCAGCACGGTGTAGCCCTCCAGCTTGAGGTCGATCCGGTCCTGCTTGGCCCGGACGATGCCCTCCAGCACCGGGTCCACGGCCTCCAGGTGCGACGGGTTCGCCACCACCGAGACCTTGACCGCGTGGTCCCCGTCCGGGGTGGTGAACTTGCCGTTCTGGCCGAGGTGGTACTTCACGTCGCCGGAGCCCTGCGTCGAGCGCGGATCCAGGTGGCCCTCGAACTCGGAGAAGATCTTCTCGTACGGCTTGCCGACGATGTTGGCCAGCACGTTGAGCCGGCCACGGTGGGCCATGCCGATGACGACCTCGTCCAGCCCGCCCTCGGCGGAGCACTCCAGGATCTCGCCGAGCAGCGGGATCAGCGACTCGCCGCCCTCCAGCGAGAAGCGCTTCTGCCCGACGTACTTGGTCTGGAGGAAGGTCTCGAACGCCTCGGCGGCGTTGAGCCGGTTGAGCACGTGCTTCTGCTCGTCCGGGGCGGGCTTCTCGTACTTGCGCTCGATCCGCTCCTGGATCCAGCGGCGCTCCTCCGGGTCCTGGATGTGCATGTACTCGATGCCGACCCGGCGACAGTACGAGTCGCGCAGCACGCCGAGGATCTCGCGCAGCTTCATCCGCTGCCGGCCGGCGAAGCCGTTGACCGGGAAGACCCGGTCCAGGTCCCAGAGGGTCAGCCCGTGCTGGAGGACGTCCAGGTCCGGGTGCTTGCGGATGGCGAACTCGAGCGGGTCGGTGTCGGCCATCAGGTGGCCGCGCACCCGGTACGCGTGGATCAGCTCGTGCACCCGCGCGGTCTTGTTGATCTGACCCTCGGAGTCGACGGCGACGTCCCGCACCCAGCGCACCGGCTCGTACGGGATGCGCAGCGAGGTGAAGATCTGGTCGTAGAAGCCGCGCTCGCCGAGCAGCAGCTCGTGCATGACCTTGAGGAACTCCCCGGACTGCGCGCCCTGGATGATCCGGTGGTCGTAGGTGCTGGTCAGCGTGATGATCTTGCTGACCGCCAGCTCGGCCAGGGTGGCCTCGCTCATGCCCTGGTACGGCGCCGGGTACTCCATCGCGCCGACGCCGATGATGGCGCTCTGCCCCTGCATCAGCCGCGGGATCGAGTGCACCGTGCCGATGCCGCCCGGGTTGGTCAGCGAGATGGTGGTGCCGCCGTGGTCCTCCATGGTCAGCTCGTTGCGGCGGGCACGCCGGACCAGGTCCTCGTACGCCTGCCAGAACTGCCGGAAGTCCATCTGCTCGCAGCCCTTGATGGAGGGCACCACCAGGTTGCGGGAGCCGTCCGGCTTGGCCAGGTCGATCGCGATGCCCAGGTTGACGTGCTCCGGGCGGACCAGCGCCGGCTTGCCGTCGACCTCGGCGAAGGAGTTGTTCATCTCCGGGTGCTCGACCAGCGCCCGGACCATCGCGTACCCGATCAGGTGGGTGAAGCTGACCTTGCCACCGCGCCCCCGGGCGAGGTGGTTGTTGATCACGATGCGGTTGTCCACCAGCAGCTTGGCCGGGACCGCGCGCACGCTGGTGGCGGTCGGCACGGCCAGCGAGGCGTCCATGTTCTGGACGATCTTGGCGGCCACGCCGCGCAGCGGGGTGGTGCCGGCGCCGGCGGGCGCCGCGGCCTTGGCGGCCGGCTTGGCCGGGGCGGTCTTGGCGGCGGGCTTGGCCGGGGCGGCCTTCGGCGCGGCGGCCGGTGCCGGTGCGGGCGCCGGGGCCGGCTTGGCCGCCGGCTGGGCCACCGTGGCGGCGGGCTCCTGCTGCCCGGCCGGCTCGGCGGCGGCCGGCTTGGCCGGGGCCTTCTCCTCGGCCGGGCGCGGTGTCGCGGCGCCCGGGGCCGGCCGGTAGTCGGCGAAGAAGTCGTGCCAGGCCGAGTCGACGCTCGATGGGTCGGCGAGGTAGCGCTGGTACATCTCCTCGACGATCCACTCGTTCGGGCCGAAACCCGCCAGTGGGTTCTCCTGCGAAGTCTGCTGGGTCGACACGGCCGGTAATCGCCTCTTTCACGCGGGTTCGTTAGGTCACGCGGTGGGCCCCCGCCGCCCGGAAGCGCGGCGTACGGAAGACGGCTCCCAGGCTACGCCGTAGGAATGCCGCCGGCATTTCCGCCTCCTTCGGGTGGTCCGTTTCACAGAAGATGCCAGAAGTTCAGCAAACGCTGCGTCCGGGATCGACTGCTGTTATGACCGGACGGCCCGGTGCGCTGGCGTCGTGCCACCGCACCGGGCCGTCGGTGCCCGCGGGAGCGGGTCGGTTCAGGAGATGTCGCGCCGCCGGGTGATGAGCACCCCGGCGACCCCGCTGACCAGGGCGTAGCCGACCAGCACGAGGGCGCCCACCCACCAGGCGGGCAGCAGCTCGGAGGCCTCCCCGCTGATCATCACCTGGGACGCCACGGCCGGCCAGACCACCTGCCACTTCACCACCGCCTCGCTGTCCAGCCAGCTGGAGAGCAGGAAGAACAGCAGCTGCACGACCTGGGTGCCGATCAGGTAGACGAGCGCGGCGGTGATCACCGCGCCGAGCTGGTTGGGGATCAGTGTGCCGAGGCCCACCCCGAGGATCGTCCAGATCGCGTACGCCAGCAGGTTGAGCAGCAGCGCCCGGTGCACCGCCCACTCGCCGAGCTGGGTGCCGTGCCCGTCGAGGGTCAGGAAGATCGCCCCGGCGGCCAGGTCGATCACCGTGGTGGCCAGCCAGAACGCGAAGCCCAGCAGGGACGCCGCGGCGAGCTTGGCCAGGATGACCGAGGTGCGCCTGGGGGTGGCCAGGAAGGTCGTGGTCGCCGTCTGGTGGAAGAACTCGTTGGTGACCATCAGGATGCCGATCAGCATCACGAAGAGCAGCCCCAGGTACTGGCCCGAGGTGTAGAGGTTGGCCGCCTGCGCGGCGGCCGTCGCCTGCTCCCCGGTGATCCCGAAGTCCTCGGCGTTGCCGGTGAGCGTCTCGTGGGCGAGCCAGGCGTTGATCGCGAAGGCCAGGGCGAGCGACAGGAACGCCCCGATGCCGAGCAGCCACCAGGTGCTGGTGGTACGGATCTTCAGCAGTTCGGACCGGACGAGGTTCATCGGATGCCCGCCTTCCCGGCCGTCAGTTCCAGGAAGACCCGTTCCAGGTCGGGTCGTTCGGTGGTCAGCTCGTGCAGCTCCACGCCGGCGGTCAGCGCGGTGCGGCCCACGGTCGGCGCGTCCACCCCGTCGACCATCAGCACGCCCTGCCCGTCCGGGGTGACGGTGGCCGACCGCGCCGTCAGCGCGGCGGTCAGCTCGTCGGCCTGCGGGGTGCGGACCCGCACCCGGAGGCCCTGTGCCATCGAGCCGATCACCTGCTCCACCGGGCCCTGCCGGACCAGCTGGCCGGCCGCGATGATCACCACGTCGTCGGCGAGGAGCTGCATCTCGGACAGCAGGTGGCTGGAGACCAGCACCGTGCGCCCCTCCTGGGCGAGGTTCTTGAGGAACCCGCGCATCCACCGGATGCCCTCCGGGTCCAGCCCGTTGGCCGGCTCGTCGAGGATCAGCACCCGGGGGTCGCCGAGCATCGCCGCGGCGATGCCGAGCCGCTGCTTCATGCCCAGCGAGTAGCCCTTGAACTTGCGCGTCGCGGCCGGCGTCAGCCCGACCAGGGCCAGCGCCTCGTCGGCCCGTCCCTTCGGCAGGCCGGCCGCCGCGCAGATCACCCGCAGGTGGTTGCGCCCGGTCCGGCCCTTGTGCGCGCTGGACGCCTCCAGGACCGCCCCGACGTGCCGCAGCGGGTCGGTCAGGTCGGCGTACCGGTGGCCGCCGATGGTGGCCGCGCCGCTGGTCGGGGTCACCAGGTTCAGCAGCATGCGCAGGGTGGTCGTCTTACCGGCCCCGTTCGGGCCGAGGAAGCCGGTGACCCGACCCGGCTCGACGGTGAAGGACAGGTTGTCCACCGCCCGGACGTTCTTGTACTGCTTGGTCAGTCCGGACACGACGATCTGGCCGGTGCTGGGGCTCCACTGCCCGTCGGACATCGTTCTCCTCCCGTGCGGCGGCGCTGCACGCGCCGCGCTGTGCGGCGCCGTTGCGGTCTGCGCCGTGGCACAGCCTGGCAAGGGGGCGCAAGCCGGTCAATCGGGCCTGCTCCCCAGCCGGCGCTCCGCCCGAGGCAGGAGGGGACTCCTCCTCAGGGACGAGACGCCGGCTCCGGCAGCGCGATCCAGGTGGCCCGGGCCCGGCCGAGCAGCGCGCCGGTCGAGTCGTACAGGCTGGTGTGGACGGTCGCCTTGCGTCCCTCGCCGCCGACCGTCCGGCCGGTCACCACGCACGCCTCGCCGGGCGCCGGGAGCGCCTCGACCAGCGCGGCGATCCGGCCCAGGACGTACGGCCGGCCGGGGGCGATGACCGCCCAGCCGCCCGGGCAGTCCAGCGCCGCCCAGACCGTCGCCGGCTCGACCCGCCCGGGCGCCCGGAACACCGCGGCGGTCCGGCCGTCCGGCAGCCGACCGGGGAAGATCCGCAGCCCGTCCGGGTGCGCCGGGCCGCAGACGTAGCAGCCGGGAAAGGGGTGGTCCACCAGCCCGGGGTACGCCGCCGAGGCGGCGGCCGCGGTCTCCGGGTCCACCGGGGCGACCGCCGGGGGCGGGTCGTCGGTCGGGCGTACCTGGGCGACGAGCCGCCCGGCGGGGTCGAGGACGTCGCCGTCGGCCAGGGTCAGCGGGGTGTCCAGCGGCGGTGGGCGGCGCAGCGTCACCTCGACCGGCCGGTCCCCGCCGTACGCGGCGGCGAAGACGCCGGCGCTCCACCCACCGTTGCCCGAGCCGGGCGGCCCGTTGTACCGGGACTCGATGATCATCCAAGCACCTCCGTCGTGCCCGGCGTCGTCGCCGGATCCGCGGGGGCAGCCTCGCACAGCGGCGGACCGGGCCCGACCGCCGGACGGCGTTCACCGGATCGACACCCACCCCCGGGCGACCGGCAACCCCGGGCACCTACACAGGTTCCATGGCCGTTCTGCACGCCGCTGGCGCACCCCTGACGACCAGCGGATACACCCTGCTGATCGCCGACGACCCGACCCAGGTCGCGGCCGCGCAACGCCTGCGTCACGACGTCTTCGCCACCGAACTGGGCGCCACCCCGCGCCCGGGCGGGGTGGACGCCGACGATCTGGACCCGTACTGCGACCACCTGATCGTGCGCGACGAGCGCACCGGCGCGGTGGTCGGCACCTACCGGCTGCTGCCGCCCGGGCGCACCGACCGCCGGTACGCCGAGGGCGAGTTCGACCTGGCCGCACTCCATCCGCTCCGGGACAGGCTGGTCGAGGCGGGCCGCGCCTGCGTCCACCCCGACCACCGCTCCGGCGCCGTGATCAACCTGATGTGGGCCGGGATCGTCCGCTACCTGCACCTGCGCGGCTCCGGCTGGCTGGGTGGCTGCGCCTCGGTGCCGGTGGCCGACGGGGGCCGGGCCGCCGCCGAGGTGTGGGCCCGGGTCCGGTCCGGGCACCTGGCGCCGCCGCTGCTGCGGGTCCGCCCGCTGCGCCCCTGGTTCGCCGAGCCCGGCGCGGCGGCGTCCGCCACCGCGCCGTCCGAGCCCGCCGGCCCGGCGCCGGTGCCGCCACTGCTGCGCGGCTACCTCCGGCTCGGCGCCTGGATCGCCGGCGAACCGGCGTACGACCCGGACTTCGGGGTGGCCGACTTCTACGTGCTCTTCTCCCTGGACCGGATGAACCCGCGCTACCTGCGCCACTTCCTGGGCGGGGCCGAGGGATGAGCGCCGAGTTGTGGCGGCCCACCTCCGGCTGCGGCCCGGCCTGCCTGCCGGCGCGGGCACCGGCCGTACCGGTGGCCCGGCGGCTGGCGCGGCTGGCCGGCGTACTCGGGATGCTGCTGGCCGGGGCCGGTCTGGCCGCGCCGTTGGCGCTGCTGCCGGCGGCGGAGCGCGCGGCGGTGGTGCGGGCCTGGGCGCGGGGGACCGCCCGCGCCCTCGGCGTGCGGCTGGAGGTCCACGGGCGCCCGCCCCGGCGGCGGGCGCTGCTGGTCGCCAACCACGTCTCCTGGCTGGACGTCCTCGCGATCCTGGCGGTCGCGCCGGCCCGGCTGCTGGCGAAGCGGGAGGTCCGGGCCTGGCCGCTGGTCGGGTTGCTGGCCCGCGCCGGCGGCGCGTTCTTCGTGGACCGCTCCCGGCCCCGTGACCTGCCGGTGACGGTGGCCCGGCTCGCCGGCGCGCTGCGCGCCGGTCACCCGGTCGCGGTCTTCCCGGAGGGTACGACCTGGTGCGGTACCGCCGCGCCGGCCGCCTGCCGACCGGGCCGGGGTTTCCGCCCGGCGGTCTTCCAGGCGGCGATCGACGCCGGGGCGCCGGTCGTGCCGCTGCGCCTGGAGTACCGCTCGGCGGTCACGGGGGAGGTGACCACGGCGGCGGCGTTCCTCGGCGAGGAGAACCTCTGGCAGTCGGTGCGCCGGGTGCTCGCCGGGCGTGACCTGGTGCTCGCCGTCCGGGTGACGGCCGCCCTGCATCCGGCCCGGGACGCCGACCGGCGACTGCTGGCCCGGGCCGCCGAGGCCGCGGTGCACCTGGTGCCGGCACGACCGGTCCCGCCGCCAGCGGTGCGGGCCCGCCCGCACGCGGCGCCGGTCCCGCCGCGCGCGGTGCCGGCGCCGCCACCGGCCGGGCCGGCAGGTGCGGTGGCGGTCCGGCCGGCGTTCGGGGCGCCGTCGTCGGTCACCTCCGGCGTGCCCGGTGCGGGGGAGACCGACCTCGCCGCCTGACCGTCCCGAAGACTCGCGACAGTCTTGTTCTATCGCGATGTATCGCGTTACGCTCTCCTCCTGAGCGGTGTGCCGTCCGGCCGGGCCGCGCGAGGGGAGGGGCGCCATGACGACCTGGACCGTGGACCAGCCACGACGCTTCACGTTGGACGACCCGGTCACCGAACTCGACGTCCGCCTGATCAGCGGGCGACTCAACGTGGTCGGCACCGATGGTCCGGCGCGGATCGACGTCACCCGGGCCGCCGGCGACCGGCGGCCCCTGCTCGTGGAGCACCACGACGGGCGGCTGAGCATTCGGCAGGAGCGGAAGTTCCGCTGGTCGGAGGCGCTGCGCTGGGTGGGCCCCCTCGCCCGCTGGCCCCGCGTCGACGTCTCCGTCGCCGTCCCCGCCCAGGTGCTGGCCACGCTCCGGCTGGTCGACGGGCAGCTGGTCGCCTCGGGGCTGCGCGGGGAGACCCGGGCCGAGGTGGTCTCCGGCCAGATCACCCTGATGGGGCTCCGCGGCCGGACCTTCGCGAAGATCACCTCCGGTCCGGTGGAGGCGCTGGGAGTGGCCGGCGAGCTCACTCTCGAGACCGTCTCCGGTGAGGTCGTCCTGGCCGACAGCGCACCCGCCTCGGTCCGCGCCCAGACCGTCTCCGGCTCGATCACCTGCGACTTCGACAACCCGCGAAGCAGCGAGATCCGGCTCAGCACCATCTCCGGCGGGATCACCGTCCGGCTCCGCGAGGACAGCGACCTCGCCGTCCGGCTGCACACCATGGCCGGCCGGATCACCACCGGCTTCGCGCAGATGTGGCCGTCCAGCGGGCACGGCGCGGTACGCGACGTCGAGGGGGTGCTCGGCACCGGCGACGGTAGGCTCTGGGCGTCCGCGACCTCGGGCAGCATCGCGCTGCTCGCCCGTCCGGTGGACGACGACCAGGAGGAGCTGCCGTGACCGCCGTGTTCAGCCACGGGCGGCTCCGGCTCTACCTGCTCAAGCTGCTCGACGCCGGCCCGAAGCACGGCTACGAGCTGATCCGGCTGCTGGAGGAGCGTTTCCTCGGCCTGTACGCCCCGAGCGCCGGCACCATCTACCCCCGCCTGCAACGGCTGGAGGCCGACGGGCTGGTCAGCCACACCGCCGCCGGTGGCCGCAAGGTCTACGAGATCACCGACCTGGGCCGGGCCGAGCTGCGGCAGCGGGCCGGCGAGCTGACCACCTTGGAATCGGACATCGACGCCTCGGTGGAGGACCTCTCCACCCTGGCCGGGGAGATCCGGACCGAGGTGCGCGGCTCGGTGCGCGACCTCAAGCGTGAGCTGCGCGAGGCGGCCCGGCAGACCCGACCGGCCCGGTGGGACCGGCCCGCCCCCGGGCCGCGGCCCGGCCCGCCGCCCGCGGCCGGCGCGTCCCCCCTGCTGGCCGAGTTCGATCAGCGGCTGGCCACCTTCACCGTGGAGGTCGGCGCGCTGGTCCGGGCCGGGCGGCTCAGCGACGTCCAGTTGCGTACCGCGATCCGGATCCTCGACGGGGCGCTGGACGGGCTGCGCCGGCTGCTGCGCTGAGCCGCTCACAGGTTTTTTCCAGGAAGCGTCCAGCGCCGCCGCAGCGACGTCCCGGATGATTGCCGGCATGGCCGCAACCCAGACCGAGGCGCGACTGCTGGTCGTCGAGGACGACCCCAACATCCTCGAACTGCTCTCCGCCAGTCTGCGGTTCGCCGGTTTCGACGTGGCGACCGCCACCAGCGGCAGCGCGGCCCTGCACGCCGCCAAGGACCACCGTCCCGACCTGGTCGTGCTCGACGTGATGCTGCCCGACCTGGACGGCTTCGAGGTGATCCGGATGCTCCGCGAGGGCGGCACCCGTACCCCGGTGGTCTTCCTGACCGCCCGGGACGCCACCGACGACAAGATCCGCGGGCTGACCCTGGGCGGCGACGACTACGTCACCAAGCCGTTCAGCCTGGAGGAGTTGACCGCCCGGATCAGGGCGGTGCTGCGGCGTACGGCCACCGGTGAGCACGCCCCGTCCCGGCTCACCTTCGCCGACCTGGAGCTGGACGAGGAGACCCACGAGGTGCACCGGGCCGGCCAGCGGGTGCAGCTCTCGCCCACCGAGTTCAAGCTGCTGCGCTACCTGATGCTCAACGCAAACCGGGTGCTCTCCAAGGCGCAGATCCTCGACCACGTCTGGAACTACGACTTCCGGGGCGACGACAACATCGTCGAGTCCTACATCTCCTACCTGCGCCGCAAGGTGGACAACACCCCGCCACGGCTGATCCACACCCTGCGCGGGGTGGGCTACGTGCTGCGCAAGCCGGCAGCGTGAGCGCGAGGAGTGAGCCGGTTCTGCGAGCCCCGCAGTCGCGAACCATCGGCAGCGTGAGCGCGAGGAGTGAGCCGGTTCTGCGAGCCCCGCAGTCGCGAACCATCGGTGGACCGGTGAGCGCGAGGAGTGAGCCGGTCCTGCGAGCCCCGCAGTCGCGGACCACGGTGGACCGGTGAGCGTCCTCGACGAGGCCAAGGGTCGACTCCGCGGCGTACCGCTGCGGATCAAGCTGGTCGCGTCGGTGCTGGCGCTGGTCGCCGCCGCGCTGGTGGTGATCAGCTCGCTGACCACGTACTTCCTGCGCGACTACCTGGTCGGGCAGGTGGACGAGGAGCTGCGCGGCACCACCCAGCAGGTGGGCACGCTGCTGACCGCGCTGCGCTCGGGCGCCGTCGGCGGCGCCACGCTGCCCAGCGACTACCTGGTCTCGCTCGCCGAACCGCAGCGGGTGACCGGGGCTGAATTCGACCAGGCCAACCTCACCCCCGAGCAGCTGCCGCCGCTGCCGACGAACTTCGAGGGGTACGGCGAGCGGGTGGGTGAACCGCGTACCGTGCGGTCGATCGACGGCAAGTCCCGCTGGCGGATGCTCTACGCCGAGCTGCCCGACGGCAGCGTGCTGGCGGTCGGGCAGCACCTCACCGACGTCGATCTCGCGGTCAAGCAGTTGGTCTGGATAGACCTGCTGGTCGGCGGGGCGGTGTTGATCCTGCTCGCCTCGCTGGGCGCCGCGATCGTGCGGACCAGCCTGAAGCCGCTGGTGGAGATCGAACGGACCGCCGCCGCGATCGCCGGCGGCGACCTGACCAGACGGGTCCCCGACCCGGAGGAGGGGCAGCTCTGCGCCACCTCCGAGCTGGGTCGGCTCTCCCGGGCGTTGAACGCGATGCTCGCCCAGATCGAGGCGGCCTTCACCGCCCGGGCGGCCTCCGAGACCGCCGCCCGGTCGGCGGAGGCGAGCGCCCGCGACGCGGCGTACGGGGCCCAGATCTCCGAGGCGCGGGCCCGCCGCTCCGAGGAGCGGATGCGGCAGTTCGTCGCGGACGCCTCGCACGAGCTGCGCACCCCGCTGACCACCATCCGCGGCTTCGCCGAGCTGTACCGGCAGGGCGCCGCCCGCTCCCCGGAGCAGACCGCCGACCTGCTGCGGCGGATCGAGGACGAGGCGGCCCGGATGGGCCTGCTGGTGGAGGATCTGCTGCTGCTCGCCCGGCTGGACCGGGAACGGCCGCTCTCCCTGGCCCCGGTGGAGCTGCCGGTGCTGGCCTCCGACGCGGTGCAGGCGGCCCGCGTGGTCGCCCCGGACCGTCGGATCGAGCTGGAGATCGAGCCCGGCTCCGGCCCGCTGGTGGTGCACGGCGACGACGCCCGGTTGCGCCAGGTGATCGGCAACCTGATGACCAACGCGCTCACCCACACCCCACCCGACGCTTCGGTGACCCTGCGGCTGCGGGCCGAGCCGGGGAACCTGGCCGTGGTGGAGGTGTCCGACACCGGCCCCGGGCTCAGCCCGGAGCAGGCCGAGCGGGTCTTCGAGCGCTTCTACCGGGCCGACGCGGCGCGGACCCGCCGGGCCGGCGGCATCACCAGCACCGGGCTGGGGCTGGCCATCGTCGCGGCGCTGGTGGCCGCGCACCACGGCACGGTCGGCGTCGCCGAGACGCCGGGCGGTGGGGCCACCTTCCAGGTCCGGCTGCCGCTGCTGCCGGACGACGGCAGCCACGGGGAATGACTTTCAGAAAACATTCAGGCGGGTTCCAGGCTGGTGACAGTGCGCCAGGGGAAGCTGACCCCATGACCGAGTTCGAGACCGACCCGCAGCGGCGGCCCGCCGCCCCCGACGCGGAGCCGTCGCACCCCACCGCCGAGCTGTCCCGCGTCGAGCGCGGGGAGTCCGAGGGCGCCGCCGTCTTCCCGGCCGCTCCGGTCGACCGTCCGGGCGAGGCCGCCGGCGGCGCGGGGGAGCCGGCCGGCGCCCCGTCCTCCGGCGCGCCCCACCCGCCGTCGCACGCTTCGCCGTACGGCCCGCCCGCCGCTGCCCACGCGCCGGGTGCGCCGAGCTCCGCCGCCGGCTACCCGGCGTCCGGTCAGACGTCCGCCACGCCGTACCCGGCCGGCGGTGCGTACCCGGGTCACCGGCCGTACCCGGTCGTCGGGCAGCCCGGCCCGTACCCGCAGGGCCAGCAGGGCGGCTGGCCGGCCGGCTACCCGTCCCCGCAGGGCCCCGGCGGTCCGTTCCCGCCGCAGCACGCCGGCCAGCCGGTGCCGCCCTGGGCCGCCGGCCCGGCGCCCCGCCCGGGCAGGGTCGCCAAGTTCGTCGGCGCGGGCGTGGCGGTGTTCGCGCTGATGCTCGGCTCCGGCGTGGCCGGCGGCGCGCTCGCCCTGGCCGTCGACGGCGGCTCGGGCGGCATCACCCGCACCTACTCGGCAGCCCCGGTGATCAACAGTGCCGACCTGCCGAAGATCGCCGCGGCCGTGCAGGACAGCGTCGTCTCGATCGCCACCGGCAGCGGTGAGGGCTCGGGGGTGGTCCTCAGCGCCGACGGCTACGTGCTGACCAACAACCACGTCGTCGCCACCGCCCCCGCCGACACCGTCCGGGTGATCTTCGCCAACGGCAAGAACGCCCAGGCCAAGATCGTCGGCACCGACCCGAAGACCGACCTCGCGGTGCTGAAGGTGAGCGGCGTCGGCGACCTGAAGGCCGCCCGGCTCGGCGACAGCGACGCCATGCAGGTCGGCGACCAGGTCCTCGCCCTGGGCAGCCCCCTGGGCCTGCAGGGCTCGGTCACCGCCGGCATCCTCAGCGCCCGCGACCGGACCATCCAGGCCGGCGGGAACGGCCAGCAGCCGCAGCAGGGCGCCAGCTCGATCTCCGGGCTGCTCCAGACCGACGCCCCGATCAACCCGGGCAACTCCGGTGGCGCGCTGGTCAACACCCGGGGCGAGGTGATCGGGATCAACACCGCGATCGCCACCGCCGGGCAGGGCAGCAGCGGCAACATCGGCGTCGGCTTCGCCATCCCCAGCAACAAGGCCAGGGACGTCGCGGAGAAGCTCCAGCGCGGCGAGAAGGTCAGCCACCCCTCCCTCGGGGTCAGCGTCAACGCGGCCGAGAACGGCGGAGCCCTGGTCGCCGCGGTCGCCCCCGGCAGCGCCGCCGAGAAGGCCGGCCTCCAGCGGGGCGACGTCATCACCCGGTTCGGCGACAAGGTGATCAACGATTCCAACGATCTCGTCGGCGCCGTGCAGGCCGGCAAGGTCGGCGACCGGGTCGAGGTGACCTACCAGCGGAACGGGTCCGAGGCGAGGGCAACCGTCACGCTCGCCGAGATGTCATAACAACCAGACCTGCCTCTCCGGGGCGGCGGGCGGTGGAGCCAAGGGGGTTGGCTCCGTCGCCCGCCGCCCTTTTCACGTCCTCATCCCGCCCGGGTGAGGCGGCCTCACCCGACCTGCCGCCACAGTCGGCACCGAGCCGACCGCACGGGAGGGGACGCCATGGGCACGGCAGCGGCCGTTCGTACCGACCCGCAGATCCAGCGCGACGTCCTGGCCGAGCTGGACTGGGACCCGCAGGCCCAGCCGAGCGAGATCGGGGTGACCGTCGCCGACGGCGTGGTCACCCTCACCGGCCGGGCGGACAGCTACGCCCGCAAGTGGGCGGCGCAGCGCTGCGCGCACCGGGTGCGCGGCGTCCGCGCGGTCGCCGACGACATCGAGGTACGCCTGCCCGGCCTCGACGGCCAGGACGACGGCGAACTCGCCCTGGCCGCCGTCCGGGCACTGGAATGGGACAGCTTCGTGCCCTCGGAACGACTCGACGTCACCGTCTCCGACGGCTGGTTGATGCTCCGCGGCGAGGTGGAGTTCGGCTATCAGCGCCGTACCGCCGAGCAGGAGGTGCGCCGGCTGCGCGGCGTGCGCGGGGTGACCAACCTGGTCGACGTGGTCCCCTCGGCCCCGCCGAGCGTCGAACAGACCGCCCGCGACCTGCGTCGGGCGCTGCTCCGGCGGGCCGGCACCGAGGCGATCACCGCCGAGGTGGCCGGCGACACCGTCGTGCTGCGGGGAACGGTCCGCTCCTGGGGCGACCGGGACGAGGCGGAGCGGGTCGCCTGGTCGGCCCCCGGCGTGCGGGCGGTGGACGACCGGCTGGTCGTCACCGGCTGAGCACGGACGGGATGTCCGTTTGACGCCCTCGGGACGGGGAAATCGCCGCCGATCCCGCTCGCCAGGGACCAACGGGGAGGATTCGTGGCCGAGACCCACCGTCCGTCGGAGCGTCCGCCCGAGCGGCGGCTGCGGATCGCCATGCTGGTCCCGCCGTGGCTCTCGGTGCCGCCCCCCGGCTACGGGGGGCTGGAGCAGGTCGTGCACGGACTGGTGGACAGCCTGGTCGCACGCGGGCACGCGGTGACCCTCTTCGGCGCCGGCCGGCACCACGGCACCGCCGCCGACTTCGTCTCCACCATCGCCGACCTCCAGTACGAGCGGCTCGGTGAGGCGCTGCCCGAGCTGGCCCACCTGAGCCGGACGAACCACCTGATCAACGCGGCGGACTTCGACGTCGTACACGACCACACCACCATCGGGCCGCTGGTCGCCCGCCGCCGGGCGGTGCCGACCGTGGCGACCGTGCACGGCAACCCGGTGGGGGAGTACGGCGCCGTGCTCAGCGACGCCGACCACGGCGTCGGGCTGGTCGCCATCTCGCACGCCCAGCGGCGGTTGAACCCGGGCCTGCCCTGGGCGGGGACCGTGCACAACGCGATGGACGTGCGGGACGTCCCGCGCAAGCAGGTCGCCAGCCGGGGCCCGGTGCTGTGGCTGGCCCGGTTCAGCCCGGACAAGGGCCCCGACGTGGCGATCCGGGCCTGCCGGGCGGCCGGTCTGCCGCTCGTCCTCGCCGGCAAGTGCAACGAGCCCGCGGAGCGGCGCTACTTCACCGACGTCGTCGAGCCGATGCTGGACGAGGACGTCACGGTGGTGTTCAACGCCGACCGACCGGCGACCCTGCGGCTGCTGCTGGACGCCCGCTGTCTGATCATGCCGCTCCAGTGGGACGAGCCGTTCGGCATGGTGATCCTGGAGGCCATGGCGACGGGGACACCGGTGGTGGCGCTGCGCCGCGGCTCCGTACCCGAACTGGTCCTCGACGGGGTGACCGGGCTGGTCCGCGACCACGCCGAGGAGTTGCCCGCGGCGCTGCGCGAGGCGGTCCGGCTGGACCCGGCGGACTGCGTGGCGCGCGTCGACGAGAACTTCTCCATCGAGCGGATGACGAGCGGCTACGAGGACGTCTACCGCCGGTTCGCCCTCGGCACGCCGGTGTCGGCCCGGGAGCCGGTGCCGATCGCCGCACGCTGACCGGTCCGCTCAGGCCCGGCCCCCGGCGAGCCCCACGACGGCCGCGTCGAGCCGCCGGGCGTACGCCGGGGTGATGCCCCCCTCGTCGACCCGGCGGGTGACCTTCTGGCGCAGCGCGGCCACCGGTACGGCCAGGTCGGACCGGCCGGCGGCGACGTCCCGGGTGAGGTTGCCCAGCACGTTGCGCAGGTCCTGACCGACATCGTCGCGGATGTCGCCGGTGCGCACCCCGTCGTCGATCAGCCGGCGCAGCCGCTCGGCGGCCTCGTCCAGCCCACCGGCGCCCTGGCCGCCGTCCGGGGTCGGTCGCGGCACGGTCGACCGCGCCGGGGCGGCGGCGGTGGTCGGCGCCGGCTGCCGCGGCGGGACGGCGGACGGCGCGGTGGGCGGGACCGGCAGCTCGACCCGCGGGCCGCCGGTGGGCAGGGCGGCCGGGGGCGACTCCGCGCCGGGCAGCAGGGCGGGGGTGAGCAGGGCGGCGGCCGTGGTCGTCACCACCAGCGCGCCCACCACCAGCAGTGGACGCCGGCCCGACGACGCCCCGGCCGGCGCAGGCGCCGGCGCGTCGAGCGCGGGTGCCGGCGCGTCGAGCGCGGGCAGGGTGACCGTCGGCGCGAGCATCGTCGCGGCCTGCGGGTCGCCGGGGAGCAACTGGTCGCGCAGCGCCGCCGCCACCTGGTGGGCGGTGGGCCGGTCGCGCGGGTCGCGGGCCAGGCAGCGCAGGCAGGTACGGGCCACCGGGGGCGGCAGCCCGGGGACCCCGTCCAGCGACGGCGGCTCACCGTCGCGCAGCGCCACGGTGAGCTCCTCCCAGGTGTCCGCCGGGTACGGCACCTGCCCGGTGAGCGTCTCGTGGAGCAGCACCCCGAGGGAGTAGACGTCGGTGGCCGGCTGGGCCGCAGCGCCGTCCAGCCGCTCCGGCGCCACGTACGCCGGGGTGCCGAAGGTGCCGCCGTCCTCGTCGTTGTCCGGCGTGCCGACCCGGGTGGCGATGCCGAAGTCGAGCACCTTGGCCCCCACCCGGGTCATCATCACGTTGGCCGGGGTGATGTCCCGGTGCACGATGCCGAGCCGGTGCGCGGCGGCCAGCGCCTCGGCCACCTGGGCGCCCACCTCGACCGCCTCGCTCCAGGGCAGCGGCCCCTCGGCGAGCCGGTGTTCCAGCTCCTCGCCGGCGAGCAGCTCCATCACCACGAAGGAGGTGATCGAGCCGTCCGGGGCGAGCGCCTCGCCGTAGTCGTGCACGGCGGTGACGTGCGGGTGGACCAGCGCAGCGGCGGAGCGGGCCTCCGCGCGGACCATGTCCCGGAACCGGGCGTCCGCGGCGAGCGACGGGGCGAGCACCTTGACCGCGACCATCCGGTCGAGCACCTCGTCGCGGGCCCGCCAGATCACCGACATGCCCCCGGCCCCGATCTGATCCAGGAGCCGGTACCTGCGGGCCAGCAACCTACCGGCGTGCAGCGCTGCCATCAGTGATCGCACCTGCCTGGGGTGGGGGTGGTGTCAGGTTGCGGGAATGTGTCCGCCCTGTCAACGGCCGTCCCCTCTCCCGGTCACCGTGCGCGCACGCTGGCTCGCCGACCGCGAGGGCCGGCCGGCGGCCAGCGGCTCGACCGGGCCGGTCCGCGTCGACATGCCAGGATGAGCGGCATGGCTGGCGGTCCGGTGGCGTTCGTGCTCGGCGGCGGGGGAGTCCTCGGCGCGGTGGAGGTGGGCATGCTGCGGGCCCTGTTCCGGGCCCGGATCCGCCCCGATGTCGTGCTCGGCACCTCGATCGGGGCGGTCAACGGCGCCCTGGTCGCGGCCGACCCGTCCGAGGCGGTCACCGACCGGCTGGTCCGGCTCTGGGCCTCACCCGAGGCGAGCGAGGTGTACGGCGACTCGGTGGCCCGGCAGCTGCGCCGGTTCGCCGCCCGTACCCACCTGCACTCACCGCGGCCGCTGCGCAAGCTGCTGGAGAGCGAGCTCGGCGTGGAGACCACCTTCGCCGACCTGAAGGTGCCCTTCCGGTGCTGCGCGGCGAACATCGAGCGGGCCGCCGAGCACTGGTTCCACAGCGGTCCGGTGGTGCCGGCGGTGCTCGCCTCCGCCTCTGTGCCAGGACTGCTGCCACCGGCCCGGATCGGCGACCAGCACTACATCGACGGCGGGATCGTCAACTCGATCCCGATCGGCGAAGCGGTCGCGGTGGGCGCGCGGCAGATCTTCGTACTCCAGGTGGGACGGATCGAACGGGAGCTGACGCCGCCCCGGCGGCCCTGGGAGATCGCCCAGGTGGCGTTCGAGATCGCCCGGCGGCACCGGTTCGCCCGGGAGATGGCCGCCCTGCCCGACGGGGTGGAGGTGCACGTCCTGCCGACCGGCGGCCTGGAGCCGCGCGACGACAGCCCGTGGGCGTACCGGGACCTGGCGGCGGTGGGGCGGCGGATCAGCCGGGCCTACACCGCCTCCCGGCGCTACCTGGCCACCCTGGACCGCTGATGCCGCTGCCACCGTGGTGGGTACGCCGGCTGCTGCTGGCCCCGGCGGTGGTGCTGCTGGCGGTGCTGATGGTGACCACGGTGCCGGTCTGGGCGCTGCTCGGCCTGGCCGTCTCGCCGTTCGTCCCCGGCCGGCTGCGACCGTTGCGGCTGCTCTGGATCGGCTGCGTCTACCTGGTGTGGGACGCGGCCGCGCTGATCGCGCTCTTCCTGCTCTGGCTGGCCTCCGGCTTCGGCCTGCGCAAGCGGGCGCCGGTGTTCCAGCGCGCCCACTACCTGCTCGCCGGCCGCTTCCTCCGGTTGCTCTTCTGGCAGGCCCGTTGGACGCTGCGGCTGAGCATCGACGTGGTCGGCACCGACCCGGACACCGCCCTGCCCGGCCGACCGGAGCTGGTGGTCTGCCGGCACGCCGGCCCCGGTGACTCGTTCATCCTGATCCACGCCCTGGTCAACTGGTTCAACCGCGAGCCGCGAATCGTGCTCAAGGAGAGCCTCCAGTGGGACCCGGCGATCGACGTGCTGCTCAACCGGCTGCCCAACCGGTTCATCGCACCCGGCCCCGACGGCCGCGAGTCGGTGGTCCGGCAGATCGGCCACCTCGCCACGGACCTCGACGAGGACGACGCCTTCGTGATCTTCCCCGAGGGGGGCAACTTCACCCCGGGCCGCCGGCTCCGGGCGATCGCCCGGCTGCGCGTGCTGGGTCTGGAACGGATGGCGCTGCGCGCCGAGCGGATGCGGCACGTGCTCGCCCCGCAGCCCGGCGGCCTGCTCGCCGCGCTCGACGCCGCCCCGGACGCCGGGGTGATCTTCGTGGCGCACACCGGGCTGGACCGGATGCTCACCGTCACCGACGTCTGGCGCGAGCTGCCGATGGACAAGCGGATCGTGATGCGGTTCTGGTCGGTGCCGCCCGAGGAGGTGCCGACCGGACGGCAGGAACGCATCGACTGGCTCTTCGACTGGTGGGCGCGGATCGACCGGTGGATCGCCGCCAACCGCGTCGGCGGCGCAGCCGACGCGGCCGCCCCGACGGCACCCGGTCGGACCGGAACCGACCCCGCGTAGGGTCGCCTCGTGGAGCAGATCTGCGTGGTGACGACGGTGGTGGACGCCCGGCCGGTCGCGGACGTGCTGGCGGCCGCGGCGGTGGCCGGTCGACTGGCCGCCTGCGCGCAGGTCGGCGGGAAGGTGGACAGCACCTACTGGTGGCGCTCCGGGGTGGAGACCAGCACCGAGTGGTCGGTGCTGTTCAAGACGGCGCCCGACCGGGTGGCCGCGCTGGTCGACCAGCTCCGCGGCACCCACCCGTACGAGGTGCCGGAGATCCTGGTCAGTCGGGTGGAGTGCGGCGACCCGGCGTACGCGGCCTGGGTGCACGAGAACACCCGCGCCTAGGTACGCGCACTCTGGGCCGGGCCTCCGGCGGTGGCGAGGATGGCCGGGTGGAGAACACCGCCTACCCCTGCCCCGGCTGCGGCGCGCCGGCCGACCTGGTCCGCGGCTGCTCCGGCTGCGACCGGCCGCCGTACCCGCTCGCCTCCGAGGTGATCCGGCTGGACCGGGAGATCGTCGCGCTGGGGCGTGAGGTGGAGCGGGCGCGCGGGACGTACCAGGAGTTGTCCTCCCGGCTGCTCGCGGCCCAACGACGCCGTACGGAGCTGGCGGCCCGGGTCCGCGCCGAGGTCGCCGGGCCGGTGCCGGTCCCCGCGGGCCCGGTGCCGCCGGTCCTCGGGCCGCCGGTGCCGGTGCCGCCGTCGGTGCCGGGGCGGCCGGAGTCCTCGACCCGGACGGTGCAGAGCCTGCTCTTCGTCCTCGGCGGACTGCTGCTCGGCACCGCGGCGGTGGTCTTCACCGCCGTCGCCTGGGCTTCCGTCGGCGTGGCGGGCCGGGCGCTGATCCTCGCCGCGTTCACCGCGCTCACCCTGGCCGCTCCGCTGCTCGCGGCGCGGCGCGGGCTGCGCGGCACCGCGGAGACGTTCGCCGCGGTGGGGTTGCTGCTGGTCGTCCTCGACGGGTACGCCGCCTGGGCGGTGGACCTGTTCGGCGTCTCCGGCTGGCCGGGCACCCGGTACGCCGCGCTGGTCGGGGGGGCCGGCGCGGCGGTCGCCGCCGGATACGCCCGGCTCAGCCGACTGACGGTGCCGTGGTTCGCGGCGCTGATCCTCGTGCAGCCGGTGCCGCCGCTGGCGGCGGTGGAGTTCTACCCCGGAGCCAGCGGCTGGACGCTGGCCCTGCTCGGGACGGCGCTGCTCGACGTCGGGGTGCTGGTCGCGCTGCGCCACCGGTCGGCGGCGCCGGCGCTCCCGACCGCCGCGACGCCGGTCGGGCCGGACGGGGTGGGCCTCGCCGGGACCGCTCCGGTGCCCGGCGGCGCGGCCCCGGGCCCGGCCGGCGGCGCGGCGGCGACGGTCGGTGGGGGGCCGGCCGAGGCCGCTGGTGGAGCGGCGGTCGGCGGGGGACCGACCGTCGCGGCGGGGGCGCGGCCCGGGGGGCCGGCAAGTCGGA